>CAILNN010000291.1 GCA_903835555.1 uncultured Verrucomicrobiota bacterium | reverse complement strand
GAGCGCACCGAACGAATCGCCGCCATTGTTACCATTGTCGTACCGTGGCTGGCCGTTTTCGGCGCTGGATGGTTGTTTTGGAATCGCGGACTGTCTCCGCTGGATTTGATTCTGACGGTTGCGTTCTACGTCATCACGATGCTTGGGATTACCTTGGGGTACCATCGCCTTTTTACCCATCGTAGCTTTAAATGCGGCCCCATTCTCCGGGCGGCACTCTGTATCGCCGGGAGCATGGCAGCCCAAGGTCCGGTGTTCTTTTGGACTGCCTGTCATCGTCGCCATCACCGTCATAGTGATGAGGCTGGGGACCCCCATTCCCCCCACCACCATGGCACCGGAGCCAGAGGGGTTATCAAAGGCTGGTGGCATTCCCATATGGGCTGGATGTTTTCCCATAAGCCGGAGAATTATGTCCGGCTAGTGCCCGATCTTATTCGCGAACCACAATTGCGCGGCCTCAACCGGGGGTACTGGCTGTGGGTGGTCGGTGGGTTGGTGTTGCCCGGACTGATTGCCTGGGCGATTACCGGTGAACTAGTGGCTCTGGGAACAGGAATCGTTTGGGCTGGCTTCGTTCGCGTTTTTCTGGTCCACCACTCCACTTGGAGTATCAATTCCATTTGCCATCTATTCGGCGAATCGCCTTATGACACGGAGGACCAAAGCCGGAACAATCTTGTCTGTGCTGTCCTGACTTTTGGCGAAGGCTGGCATAACAATCATCATGCATTTCCAACCTCCGCTCGACACGGTCTTGAATGGTGGCAATGCGACGTGGTCTACGGCATTATTCGGGGGCTTTCCTGGTTTAAACTCGCCTGGGATATCCGCTTGCCCAGTGCGGAACAGCGTGCGGCCAAAGTTCGAAAAGCCCTGACTATCGGCGCACAAATCGCCGACGATTCTTTGCCCAATGCTCAACCTCGGGCGGCAACGCACTCACCTGGCTGATGATCAGCCAGTCTTGAACCCATCCATTGGTTCCAAAGTACTTTGGTGGGGCGACTGAACGGCTTGGTAGTCCCTCTCCTTGGTCTTGGAAAATGGAGGACAGGTTTGGTCCGTTAGATTATTGCTCCTGCGTCGATGCCTGTTTCCGCGACGCCCCCTGAACCCCCGGCCACCCCTGAATGGATTCATTCCGGCCCGGCGGCATGGCACCATCCGATTCTTGGGTTGCTTGTCTTTTGGGTCCTGGGTGAAGGCGTTCGCCTGGCATTGAACCTGGACTTCGGACGTGACTGGGATTGGGTCCCTCCAATGGTTTGGCCGATTGCTGCGTTGAGTCTCTTGATAGGGTTGTCCCGACGGCTCCCCGGCCAAAGCATGGTGGCCGCTGCGATTGTCGGGGGAGGTATGCTCTTCGGGGCAGATTGGCTTGACGTCCAGACGGGCATACCGTTTGGCCCCCGTCAGTATGTGATTCCCCTCCAAGGGGAAACGAATGTTGTCCCTCCATGGATGCCGTGTTTGTGGTTAACCCTGCTGCTCACCTGTCGGGGGGTATCGCGGTTGATTCTCAAGCCGCACCGGGATTGGGAATATTACGGACTTTGGGTTCTGGGATTGTCTGCATGTTTGGTGACCGCTGAATTGGGGTTGCTGGAGTCTGTAGCACAGCATCTGCACTGGTGGCGATGGGGAGATTCCCGGAGCTGGATGATCGGGGGTGCCCCGGCCGTCTACTGGCTGGGAAGCGGGACGGTTTCCCTATTGGCTTTGGCTTTCATAACCCCATGGCTCCTCAATAAGCGTCCGGTTCCCCAACCGACGGACCTTCATCCCGTCTGGATTTGGCTCCTGCTTGCCGGATGGATTGCCGAACACCAGTGGGCGACACACGAGGTAAATGGATTAATCGCCAACGGGGTTCTCTGCCTGGGAGTTTTCATCGGGGTGTGGCGGGGAATTGCCCCGAGATCGCTTCGCATATAGACCAAACGAATGGTTCGAAACCTGGAGAGCCCGCCAATGACTCTGGCCGCCGTCCAATTCACGTCCGTTTTCAAGATTGAGAATGGCACCTTGAACGCTGTGATAGCGGCCAATCGCAAAGATGATACGGAATATGACTAATCATTGTCGTCCTTCACCCCAAAATGCTTTTTTGTCCGGTCATCAGTTCGGTCCCGAGAGCATTTCCTTCCCAAAAATCACTTTCACTGTCCCTGAACGTCCCTGAACCACGCCTTTCTTGTCGGATATCGATTTTGGATACCGGCCCATTGCATATGACCTTCAACTATTCTCTCTTCCGTCGCCGCCACTGGCTCGGTTTCCTGTGGCTCTTCATCGCGACCTTGGCAGCAACTGTGTCGCCTTTGCGGCTGCAGGCGGATGTCTCGGCCAGCATTTCATCGGTCTCGGTGACCAATTACACCGGCTATATCATCACCTCCGACGCCGAAGTCGGTTCTGGTGCCTACAATCGAGACCACTTAGCGGTATTGGCCCAAGTCTATTTCAATCATGCATTTGGTGGAGACACGAACCACGATGCCTTCGACTACTATCTGCATTTTACCCTCGAGGACCAGAATGGGGTCGCTCAGCCCCTATTAGTCGCCGGTACAACGAATACCGAGGTGATCGTCTACCAGTTCATCTCCCGACCATTCTTTCTGTTCTTCAATCCGCCCGTTCCCGTCGCCGCAAGCCTGACGCCCGCAGGTACACTCGACCCTTTCCAAAAGTACCACGTTGCCGTCTACCTCTGGAAACGAATCCCGAGCCTCTTTTTTCGACCCTTTAATACCGGACTAAGCCTGGCTGACGTCAATCAGCGGTACATCTCCTTCACCAACACGGATGCGTTTGATGTCGCGGTAAACGTCTTTGCCGAGCTGACTTCGGCGAACCCGAACCAAACCTTTCTGATCAATGGAAGTCCTGGACAGTCGACGTTTTCGGTGAACGTCGGCAGTCACTTCCTCCGGTACGATGGATGGATATTCCCCTTATCCACTTCGGCGGTGAAAGTTCAGTACCATCTGGAACTGCGTGATGCATCCACCGATCAGGTCATTCCCCTGGCATCCGACACGGTCGAATTAGTCAAAAATCTACAAAACGTCATCTTATCCGGAGGGCCATCGTCCATCCCAATTCCGAGTGAGGTCTTCACCACCGATACGCTGTCGTTTGCCCCCGCCTCTGGAACTCAATTGGACCCGGTCCATAGGACCTACCACCTGCGGGTGAGCATTTCCCATTTGGAGGTCGATCCGGGTCCGCAAGTGGCGGGCAATCTCCTCGATACGCCCGCCCTGCGTTATCTGCAGTTCGATGGCACCCTTCATTTTGGCGATGTGGCGACCACCTTCACCCATGTCGCTAGCGCTCCGCCAATCATCACGCTCGCCCCGAGCGACATTCGTACGACACTCGCAGTCGATGGACAGAGTGGTTATGTGGTGGGCGAACCTGCCCACACCTACGGCGACGGAACGGCACTGGACGTCCAGTTGCTGCCAAACGGCGACGCCGTACTGGCGTCAGGCGCTGTTGTCTTGACCGCCCCGAATCCCGACGTCGATGTGGCTACCAATATCCGATTCGTTCGGGGTGCCACGGTTCTCTACACCAATGGCGCAGCAGCCCAGCTCGGCGTCGTTTTGCCCACGGGTGCAGGATATGGCTTTGACCCGACCAATCGCGTGGTCTCCGATCTGGCTCTGTTTCTAAATTATTATAAGCTAAATCAATCACTTCAACCGGCTACAAACCCGGTCGTCAACGGCTTTGGCACGGCCTACCTGTCCGAGGAATCCAAGCCGCTCTGGATCGAATTCAACCAAGTGACCTGGTTGGTATCACAAGGCGAACTGGATTTCCAAACCACCGGTCTAGCTCATTACGTCCGGGCCAGTGAGTATGCCGCTCTCGAAGGCTATGCCGCCTATGCCAACCGTAAAGACAACTCCCGCTATTATGAGTTCGTAACTGGCGTTGGACCCCAGGTGAAGTTACAGGCGGACCCGGATGGCAAGGCGCTTCTCACCGCCGATTTTCAGTTTGGTCCTGGGAAATTCCGACCCCATTTCCCGAATGGTCCCACGCTGTCCTGGACCGGAGCTGGCGATCAGTCGGTTAACAAGGACTTGGTAGACCCAACTGTCGGAGGACTGGCGGGGGCGAACTTCTTCGCCCAGGGCTATGCTCGCGATTGCACGGACGTGGGTTGCGGCGGTACCAATGGACCGGCGTTCATCACCGCCGTTCCGACGACCGCTCATTTGAGCTTTACCCGTGACGGCGGATTGCAGACCCGGGTTGATCTTCCCACCGCCTCGCCGATAACCTGGGGCTGGATTACCGGCAATTCCGATTACGCGGTCAAGACGTCTGAATTTGACCATGGCAGTTTCCACATGCCGGGCAGCTTTCTTCGCGGCGACCAATCCACTCAGGCACCTGAGCATGCTCCGGTGGTCCTGCTTTACACCGGTGTGATTCCCGACAACCTGGCTCATGTCGAACGATTCGGAACGGGAGATTACCAGACCGGAGCTGGGGACTACGCCGGTCTCAACTTCCGCGTTGGAACAAACACGATGCAAGGAGCCAGTGTCATCGCGGGAAAACCGACCGGCTTTTATCCCATCGACAACTACTCCAAATATTATGTACGTGAGAGTGGCGTGAATGGCATCCACGAGGCCACCTTTGGACAGTTCCCCAAGGCACTCGATCTTTACGGGTATAAGTTCACATTCAGCAATTACAGCCTCTCCTATTTGGATAACCAAAACTGGGACTCTGCCACCGTTGGTTCCATTTATGTTCCTAGCCCCTCCGATTTCACCCAGGACTTTGACAAGCTGAAATTCACCTGCCTTGGAGCCCCTGGACCAGCAAAGGTTCCGGCATCAGAAGTCGGGTTGAGCAAAGTGCTCTCGTACTGGGCTGCGGACTTTATTCCCATGACCATTGCCTTTGACCGCCCGGCCGATGCCAGTTGCGATCCGAGCAAGGGGGTACTGACCATGGGCATCGAGGCCTATGCCCAACACGTGTCTGAAAACCTCCACGGTGTGGTTGGCTTCTGGCCGAACGGGAATCTCATCACCCTCGCTGATTGCCAGGCTCCCAACAAGCCGCTGGATCCACCGTTCGATTCGCGCCTGAAGTTGCCAAACAACTTCACACTGCGAGGTCCTAATAGTGAAAAATACAACGCCACACCCGTCAACGACGCCTACCTGAACAACTGGCAGTTTGACCAATCGGGCCACGGTTACTTTAACGTCGCTGCCAAACTCGACGTTCCATTCTTCGAGGACCTGAAGGTCCATATCCACACCAGTGCGACCAAGGCTGACACGAATGCCTCCGTCTACCTCATGGGTGGTTGGCCCGACAAAGGCTTCGGTGATGCCACCCACAACTTTTTCACTGAGAATCCATCGGATAAATCGAATCGCGGTTTCCCCGATTCGCCAGGTGTCACGCCAGACAACTACCAGACTGGCTTCGATGGAACCGATGATAGATACCGTGTTCGCGCACAGAAAACCTGGATTGAAGTCGTCCATTTCGATTACCCGCTCAAGTGGTCCTCCAGCACCCGTGCCTTCCAATCCTTTGAACCGGTCAAGAACGACCTCTTGGTGCTGACCGTCGAGCATCAGGTCAAGTACCTCAGCGCCGTCAATGCCGAGCTCAAGTTCGGAGCTCAGTTTGAACTGGTCCCCCAGGCAAATCTGGCGAACCTGGCCTTTGACCAGCTTGGCGGACTCGAGAAACAATTGGACGGTGTCATACAGGCCAACGTGATGAACGCCGGCATGAATGCGCTTAACGAGTTGCTGGATGCCCAGCTTCACAACCTGCTCGATAAGGCGCTTCAAGCGACCGTCGACCCCATTATAGCCAATCTTTATAACCAACTCGAGAGCAACTACGACCATGTCCAAAAACAGTTCACTGCACCGCCGCTTGGGATCATCAGCCCGTTGACCACCGGTGGGGGCGTTAATTCCATTGTTGGTCAGCTGCAACAGATTGGCAACGGAACGGCGGCAGTCGCAGGTATCACGAAAGAGGTATCCGACCGCCTGGGTCAGGCCATCTCAGCCATCGATGAAGTCAATTCGTTCGTCGGGGATAATTCTGCGGACCGCGGGAAGATCGAAGACTTCATCAAGAACATCGCCGAAACAGTCGGCTCCCTCTTCAGCTCTCCGGATTTCTCCAAACAGGTCGAGGATTTCCTCAAGACCATCGATCCGACATTCGATGATCTTCATACTATTCTGAGCGACCTAAAGTCGGTTCTGGTGCAAGCCAAGTCTGACGCGGATACCGGGAATGGGTTCGCACAGGAATTGAAGACGAAATTGGCTACAGCCACGTCCGAATTCACCTCGGTGGCAAATCAAATACAGACAGAGTATACCACCCTCTTCAACGGCTTTAAACCGGGCCTGGACGATCCGTTCAAGCAATTTACGGCACAGGACCTTCAGGCCAAGATGCGGAAGATTCTGGAGGATAAACTGTTTGGCTCACAAATCGCCGACATCATCCACCACACCATACAGCAGCAGTTTTATGACCTCAACGCGAGCATCCGGGAGGCCATTGACTCGGTGTTCGCCCAGGTCAATCAGACCCTTCGCGATCTTCTGGCGCAGACCCTGTCGTCGGTATCCGACGGATTCACCAACATGGATGACGGCGGTGGCCAGGGCGCTCCTTCGGGCGTGATGGCCGCCGGACGCATCGATGGATATGCCCACATCGTCGGTGATTCCCTGAGCGAGCTTCGCTTGGACATCAAGGCCAAGCTCAAGGTACCAGATGAGATGAAGCTCAATGCGTACCTTCGGATTAGAGAGCTCAATTCGGAGAATACTGCTGCGGGTTGCCTGCCGCCGGGTGGCAAAGCCACCGAGGTGACCTTGGGTGCCAAGGATGTCAACCTCGACTGGATATCTCCCAATATGATGGCCAACGTGGACGGCAAGTTCACGTTTGGCGAAGTGCCCTCCATCTACCTGGCGGGATTGGGTATCGGCTTTGAGCTCACCGGACCGCTGGAATTCCAAACCTTCACCATCACGTCCTTGGGTGCTTCGATGGGCTTCGGTCTTACAGAGAACTATTTCAGTGGAGAATGCGGGGTTGAATTCAATGGGTACAAGGGAAAGGGAGGCATTTTCTTCGGCAAGACGTGCAGCCTCGACGCGTTCTTCTGGGACAAGGATGTCGCGCAAATCCTGGGTACACCACCTTTCACTGGAGCTTACGCCTACGGCGAAATATGGGTGCCCATATCGGAAGCCCTGCTGGGTATTCCGGCGACCTGCTTCTTCGAGGTCTCAGCCGGGGTCGGTCTTGGAGCCGGCTACTTCATCGAAGGTCCTACTTTCATCGGTAAGATGTATCTTGGGGTCAGCGGCAGTGTCCTGTGCATCGTATCCGTCGAGGGCGACATCTACCTGGTCGCGGTCAAGAATCCCCAGGGATTATCCCTCAAGGGTGGGGGCGATTTCACCGGCAGTCTGGGTCCCTGCCCCTTCTGCATCTCTTTTAGCAAGCATGTGGGCCTTCTCTATCAACACGGCAGTTGGAGTGTTGATTTCTAATCCCACTCAATTTTTTCACTCCACTTCATGAAATCCATGCTGAAACGCATTCTCTCCTCCGCCTTTGCGCGAGGCGTGCTGGTCGCAGCCGTTCTCCTAACCGGGACCCGCTCATCGGCCCAGCCCGTTGAAAACGCGGTGTTTACTCTTGGCACCACAACAACCGATTCGCAACATCGAAACTGGGGCTACGTCGCCTTGTCACCAACCGATCCTGAACTGCTCAAAAATCGGCAGTTGGCGATCTATTCCAAGACCGGCGACGCATCTGCACCAGCTCCATTCACCCGCCAAAGCGTGATTGGAATCCAGACCGAGCCAGCCACCATTCAAGCCCTTCTCAATCGTGCAGCCACGGTAGGGGACAATCTTGGGGATTTGGAGAACCGGCTAAACCACCTGTTCGCCGCCGTCATGCCCAGCACCAATCTGACCCTGGCAGAGAAGCTCTCCATCGTCATTCGGGGCACCGTGGCTGAACCCCAAAACTTCGGCAGCTTGGTTCTCCTGGGACGCCTCCACCCCAGCGTCAATCTCTGCCTGGGTTTGGGCCACCTGCAACTGCTCACCAATGGACCATTGACCACCTTTGAAGTGCGAAGCTTTGATGCGGCCTCGGGCCAAGCGGGTGGTGTGGTGGGCCGGGTGACCGTCACCAACTCCGCACCGCTTGTTTTGCCCGCCCCTGGATTGCCCGCCATGGTGCCCGAAAAAGGCGGAATGGGGCAATTGAACGTCCGCCTGCGCTGGGCCACTTCTGCGGATTTCCGTCGGGTTGCATTGTTGAGCGCCGGTTTCGATGTCTTCCGGGTCCCGGAAGTCATCGCCATCGCTTCGGGTTATGTGGCCAATCCTCCCACCATTAGCCAGCTCCTCGGTAATCCAGCGACCTACCGTGTCAATACCCAACCCATCTTCAAGACCCGGGATTATGACACCGATCTGCAAGCCAGCGATGTGGTGACTGACCCCAAGACATTCTTTGTTGCTGATGATAACGGTCTTAGCCGCGTCACTCCACCCGCAAAGCCGACTCCATTGCATAACGGTGACAAATACTACTACTATGTTGCAGGTCGCGACCTTTTGGGCCGGGAGGGCTTTGTTTCACCCGGTCTACTAGTAACCGTTTGCGATCGCGTTCCAGCCAATGCACCCCACTTACCGACAGTAGAAAATGCCTATCAGTTCACGGGCAGTGTGGAAGTGCAAAACCTTCGGGTGTCTTGGAAACCGGTGACCAATGTGGTCGAAGGCAAGGCCATCACCGGTTACTATGTTTATCGTTGGGACAGTCCCAAGCAATCGCAGGAGTTGGGTGGTAACCCGTTGACTCATCGCGTTTCACCGCTAATTCCCCACGTGGCCGGGCAAGCCTCCTATCAGTTTGTGGATGCGGGTTTCGGTTCACCTTCATCACCCGCCGACTTCGGCAAGACCTTCTGGTACACCGTGCGCTCGTTGGATGACGGAGCTTGCGATGGTGGCAACTATTCCCCCAGCAGCGCAGCCGCTTTCGGCGTCTTGCGAGATCGAAACGGTCCAGGCGCCCCGGCCGGTGTCCCATTGATCACGTGCTGCAAACCGGTGGCAACGTCGGATAAGCCGTTCGTCTCGCAACCATCGGGTGAAACCGTCGACCCCGAAAAAGTTTACTTCGAACTCGCGGCGATTCGCACCGATTTGCGAATCGATTGGGCTGAATTTACCCTGATTGAAACCGGAATCAGCACGAATTATCTGGGACGGGTCCATTTCCCGGCGGGCGAAAAGTTGGCCTCCAAACGGTTCTTGTTCAATCGCACAAACTTTACCGCAGCTAAGGGCATTTTTGCCAATTGCCGGGTGGGTTCGAGTGATGGGGGCATATCGGCCGATGTCCAAGACTTCACCGAACAAACACCGGACCGTCTTAGCATCAGTTACTTGCCGTTCGTGGCCACGATTGAGTGTAGCCAGGTGGCACTGAATATCGATACCATTATTCGACAACAGAGCTGCCGTTCACACTCTCCGCAATCACCCCAGCCGGACGGTACAGTGACCAACAGCGCCATTGGGGTCATCATCAACCTGACTCCCGGAACGAAGGAATTTAAACTCTATCGGCGGGTGGATTATGGACCGCTGACCCTGCTCAAACAAGGTGATGGCGATTACGATGCGGCCACGAATGCCCTTCATCAGATCACATTGCAGGACACCGACATGCCTGCTAATAGCTCAACCATTTGTTACTATGCACAGTTGTTTGACGCCAATGGCAATTCCAGCCCGATGGCGCAACTGGGCCCGTGCGTGGATGTTGAAATGCCGACCGCGACACCTCTTTTGGCCCCGATTGCCCCGATTGGCGATCCCACGAGTCCACAGATGGATATCAAGTGGTTTTGCCCACCCGCCGGCATCCAGCGTTTCCAGGTCGAGATTGCCGTTAATAATGGGTTCCCACCGGCCATGTTTGGGACGCTGCTCGGAGGAGACCAGGTCACTCATCCCAATTCCGTTCCAATTGGTCCTGGGCCAGGATCAACCAATTTTGCCGATTTTGGCGTCTACCTAACTCCTGGACCTGGACTCGACTTTGGCCCCGGCCCGCAGTTTGAGGTGATTGTGCCTATTCAAATGGGAGTGAAGTACACCGTCCGGATTCTGGCGGTTGACAAGGGTGGGGCCGTTGGTCCTGCCAGTCACGTGGAGACATTCACCTGGGCTCCACCGCCCACCGCGACTGGTCCCCATGTTCCGTGGCCCGCGCGTCCCCTCACCCAGATTGGATCCGTTCCGGCGACCCTCCAGGCGCTTCGCCTGACCAATGCCGCTTACGAAGGGGTTGGCATTCAGATTGGCCGAATCACTCGCGGGCAGGCAGAGTTCGGTGACGGATTGGGCAGCACCAATGTCCGTGTCTCCCTTAGACCCGGTATCAAGGCTACGGACGTTGTCTTCACTAACAGCATGGGAAACACCCTATTCCCTTTCGCAGTCTATCGCTATCAGGTACCGAATGTCGCCTATCCCAAACCGGCTGGGGATTTGATTCAGGTCTCTCCCCTGATGGAAACCCTGGCTTTGGTCGACTCGATCAGCCCATCCCAGGTTCCATTTCAACAATTGGTCGACCCATTTGTTGTCGCACCGCCGAAAGGGTTGTTCAGCAACGACGTCGGTGCGATTCCAATCTATCTCATTGATACGCAGCCTGTCGTGCGCAACGCCTCCTACGCTTACCTCTTGGTGCACTTTGATGCCAAAGGCGAACCTTCCGAAACCCTTCCCATTCCATCCGTGCTCGTCCAACCATGAAACTTATTAACCTCTTCACCGCGTGTCTCGCCGCTGCGGTCTTAAGCCCGGTCGTCGGTGCGTTTACTTATCAAAGTCCCGACGAGCTTTTTCTGACCGCCGACGTCGATGGTGACGGTCACGACGACGCCATCATCGTGGACCGAGTCACCGGTGGCTACCGGATCGGGTATCAGCTATCGGCTGGGAATTATACCTGGTCCGATGCACGCCCCAGTGGCATCCAAAACGTCACGTCGGTGACCAAAGGCAGGATATTGGCTTTGAATCGCGATGCCCTGGCGTTCACCGGCGACTTGGACAACGTGGTGAACGTGCTCGACGCCGCTGATCCCGTTGCGGAAGGGCAATTGGTGCCCGTTTATCCGGCGGGTATCAACTCCCACGTCGTGGTATCACTCAACTTCAAATTCATCCAGTCAACTCCCCAGGATGACCTCTTGGTCGCGACCGACGAATCCACGGGCGGAACCCCAGCGCAGCAATTTTTCAATTCCCAAGGCGGCGGGTTGTTTCAGTCTATCGGCCAGAATTCGTGGGGTCGCTGGCTTGCGGCTGACCGGGTTCAACTCGGAATTGGATTGCCGGACGTCGTCGGAATATTGGTGGATACTGGCACCACCAACACGTTTATGGTGCTCCAGATCGGCCCGCCTTCTGTGAACCAGCTTATTGCCGATGCTCAGCCTGTCCCGTCCCAGTTTACATACGGGCATTTTGGAATTGGTCCGTTTAACTCGTTCCTTTTTAACACGCCCGGACAATCGAATCTGATCGTCGGTACACCGGAGCAACTCAACCCATCTCTCTATAAACTGCAATCATTGGTCAGCTTTGACCTGGGCTTTGCATTCGATCAAGTCCAAGTGATCACGGGAACACCGTCAGAACTGCTGGCTATCGCGTCCGACGGGTCTGAAGCGCGAATTTATAGCTTTGACGGGGTCAATCCGCCGGCGCTCGTGCAATCGATCGCTCCCTCTGGAACAGACCATTGGAGCGGCGTGCTGCCGACCACCACGGGTAATTTTCAATTGCTACGCGCCAGTGCCAACAACCACCGGACGACTTCCGCCCAGTCGTTCAAGTTCAACGGTTCGAAGTACGTTGGGGGGCCGGTGACTCCGCTGCCGGTAGTTGATCCCCTGGCCTTGGGTGCCAATGTGTTTCTGTTCCAGTCGGAACCGTTCGTGAACGCCACGCCGGGGTTGATTCGCAGTTTGAACGCAGCGGATTGGTCCTCCAACCCCAATCTAAGCGGCGGACACTTGGTTGTGACGTCCGAAACTGACCGGGGCGTGCCGCAGGGATTGGGCAGCCCGGTCTTCAAGAATCTCGGAAACCTCCCCTCCGGAGCAAACTTTGGATTGGTAAATCAATACCATCCCTCGATTTCGCTGGTGAGCTTTGACCCAATTGCCCCCAACCCAACCAGCACGGTTTCCATTTCGCCGGCTGGAGGAGCTCAAACCCAGGCTGTTGCCGTCAGCCTGACCGTTGGTGACCCCAGTTACCAGGCCTTGTATTCCCTCGATGGCGGACCGTGGACCCAGTACTCAAGTCCTTTCTGGCTGTTTAAGACCACCCAGGTCCGGTACTTGGCCTCGCAAATATTTGGAACGGCGAAAAGCCAGACCTTCAGTTCCACCTATACCTTTGCGATTCCCCCCGGTGTGGCCAGTTCGAGCCACGATGGGGTCCCTGATTATGTTAAGCTGGCGTACGGTCTGAATCCTACCAAGGGACCCGATACCGATGGCGACGGATTCTCGGATTTGAACGAGATACTTGTTGGGACCAATCCCGGTTCCACCAACAGCTTCCCGTCGACCAACCAAATCATCGAGAGCTTCCAATCTTTTGATTTTCACGTCGCCCTACGTCCGTTGGAGCCGAATCTGGTCATTGAGACCAATCCTGTCGTCGGTGTGACAGTGGGCGTTCACGACCTGGATGGCTCTCTCTTACGGACCGGACTCACGACCAACATTCTTGGTGAAACCTTTAATCCCACAGCACCCCTCACCAATATCCTGGCGGAACGCCAGCCCGCGATTATCGCCTTTGGCACCGACCCCAACTTCTCCATTCAAACGTCCGCGATGGATACCAATGTAGGTCGTGAGTTAATTGGCCTCTCTCGGACACCACTCCTGGCTCGCCCAGTCGTCAATTATACCTACGGCGGCGGAGACCTAGCCACCGAGGCGGCAAATTGGGTCGCGGCCGCACGATTGGTCTATCAAAATGCAAGTCGCGCGACGGTCCATGAGCGAGTCGGAGTTCCTGAGGTCCTGGCCGCGCTGTTGACCGAGCGCAAAGTGAACCAAGTGCTGTCGGATCGTCTCGTACCCGGCTTCAATGCGACCAACCTGACTCTCTTCCCGTTCCGTGTCGGGGATGTGGGAAGGCAGGCGGCAACCCTGGCCCAATTGAATGCCCTCGACCTGGAATTGGATGCCCTACATCCGGCCTACGACCTCGGCAATCTCCATGCAGCCGTTTTAAGTAATTTGGTGGCTGTAGCGTCGCCGCTTCAATCCCTACTCCAACTTGGCACCGATGTTTATCGGATTAGTGGACTCAGTAACAATGTCGCTCCCGGCACCTATGCTCAGCCCATCGACGTCCTACGGGCCTTCTTGATCACGGGACAACTAGCCAGCAACTACGCTGCCGTGACAGCAGTATCGCCCTCGGACATAGCCTCGGCCACGGCGGCGGTGGCGAGTCTATTGAACTCGCTTTCGGGACGACCGATTGCGGAATTTGATCTGACCGTACAGCCCAATTCCTTTCAGCCCAACGTGACCAGGTTGCTGGATGCGAGCACAGGGCATTCCAAGAATCTCTTCATCAAGGAAGGGGTCCCTTACCAGTTTCCTCAATCGTTCATGCTGGTTGCTGGCAGTATTGTTCATGTAGTTGCCTACACCGACTTCACTGACCCAGATACTGCTGGCGAAAGCCTTCAGGTTATCGATGCCGTTCTGGAATCGGCTCCCCCAGTACCGGTTTCATCGGCGGGCAATGGATTAACCTCAGACGCTTGGGGGTTGTTGTTCTTCGGTGGTCCGTTTGATCCGTTTGGCGACGCGGATGGCGATGGCATCAGTAACCTCCAGGAGTTTCTGGACGGTACGGACCCGACCGATCCGCGTTCTCATGGTGCAAAGGCCGTCGCCTTGGGCGTACCGAAGTTGTCTTTGGGTGCCATAGACGTCTCAACAAGCGGTTTGACCCTGAGCTTTGCCTTTCCCTCGGCGTACGCCTCAGCCTTTAATTTCTATGTTCAAAAGGCGCTCGTCTTGGGTGGCAATTACGACACGTTGGCGCTCATTCCCACCTCCAGCGGTCCAGACCAGCTTTCTGTCAATCTCCCGGCCGTACAAGACGGTATCGGTTTCTTCCGAGTGGTGATGTTACTCAAATAACTGCTGAAATATCACGGGGTTTCCGGATTCACGCTGGAAATCCCGGGTTGATTAACCGACCCTCCCAAGGTGGTCCTGCTGGAACAATCCCGATTTTGTCGTCACCTATCCCCAAGCGATCAACAGTTCGTGATCGACTGCGCCGTGCCGTACCAAGCTCAGGCTGGCGAAATTATCTTTCGCGAGGGCGATGTCGGCGACGGGATTTACATCGTCATTGACGGCACCGTGGAGATATTTGCCCGGTCCGCGCCAGAACGCTTTCACGTTTTGTCTCGCATGGAGTCCGGGGATTATTTTGGCGAAATGGCGATTTTCGATGGCGGCACTCGTTCTGCTTCAACCCGGGCGGTCACTGCGTGCGAGCTTGCCTTTCTACCCGTCGAAACAGTCCTCGAACTGTTGAGACAATCGCCGATGCTTTCCATGTCGCTGGTGCGTGACGCCAGTTTGCGGATGCGGGAGTTTAACGGGAAATTCTTACAAGAATCTTTGAATGCCGAGAGGGTTCACATGGTGGAGCGATTGGCCGGTGCCATTGTTCACGATTTTCGTAATCCGCTGAACGTCATAGGACTGGCGGCGGACATAGCCGCGGAGGCAGATGGTTCTCCCGCCGTTCGGCGAAGTGCCCGCGACCGAATTCGGAAACAGATCGGAATCCTGAATCAAATGATGCAAGAATTGCTCGATTTCACCCGGTCAGTTCCGGCCCGGGCAATCCTCCCCCGCATCTGGTATCCTGATTTCATTCAGGAGATTCTCGACGAATTACGTCCCGAGGCACTTCGCCGGGGAGTCGAACTCGTGGTGGATGGCAGTGTTCCCGAAGTGCGTTTGCGGTTCGACCCCCAACGGATGACCCGGGTGTTTAACAACCTCTGCCAGAATGCCTTCGACGCCATGTCGGCCATTGCTGATCGGCGGCTGACGCTCCGCTTCACCTTGGAATCCGAGTGGATCGTCACTGAAATTGACGACACCGGCTGTGGCATCCGCACCGAGCACCAAGCCCATATTTTTGAGCCGTTTTTTACCTTTGGCAAGGCGCATGGAACCGGCCTGGGACTGGCCATTTGCGACCGTATTATCCGAGAAAACGGTGGCAAAATCGAAGTATTCAGCAGATTCGGCCACGGTTCGACATTCCGCTTTCGCCTTCCGCTCCTAAGTCCAGACGATACCGACCGATTCACCGTCGCCGAAGCGGGATTCGATCTCGCCGCAAGCCATTCCCGTTAACGGTCGGCGGGCCGAGGTGTTTCTGGAAGCCTTGGATGCGCAATCGCCGTCAAAATAACCGTTTGACTTTCCTCCAACAGTTGGAGTATTCCCAACCTGTCCACACGTTGTCTCCTATGCAAACTACCCTTTGCTCTCGAATCTCCTCCCGGCGGCTCGCATTTACGCTGATAGAGCTGTTGGTCGTGATTGCCATTATCGCCATTTTGGCCGGAATGCTCCTACCCGCCTTGGGACGAGCCAAGGACAAAGCCCAGGCAACGATCGATCTAAACGGACTTCGCCAGCAAATGCTCGCGGCAAATGTCTACGCGACCGATAGCCAGGATTATTTGCCCGGTCCCAATTGGGGTGCCTATCCCATCGGCTGGGCCTATCGCTACACCAGCGACGGCAGTGCTTCCGACGAAACCGGTGCCAAGGTACCCGCCGGGCGACAGATACCCGACGCCAGCGCGGACTCCAAGTATCCCACCGATCCGACATCCAAGTTTCAATCGCAGGTGCCGTTCTTCAAGATGGGTCAGTTGGGACCGATTTTGAACAATGTCATGGTGCTTTTCTGTCCCAAAGACCTTTCCGAGATATCTAGTCGTAAGAAAGTGGAATGGGCAGGGCGCGTGATTAAACTGACGAGCTATACTTGGAACGGGTGCATTATCGATTTGGACTCTGGCTCCTTTCCTCTCGCGTCCAAGGGCGTTGGGCGAAAAATTAGCGCTTTTCGGGCGCTGGATATCCTTTCTTGGGAAACCGCCGAGCAACGCCCATTCTACTTCAATGATGGTGGTAACCAACCCTCCGAAGGTGTCTCGCAACGTCATGGGGCGGGAAAGTACAAGTACAATGTCATCAACGAAGACTGGGGTGGTTCTTCCGCCATCGGACGAATCGGTGGAACCGCCGAGTTTATGAAGTGGAATGCGTTCACCAAGATGGGAGGGACGAGCGACGGAACTCCCAAAGGGATGGTCTTGATTCCGCAAAATTCCACCGACAATTACTTGTTCATTGGGCCTGCTTACGGGAAGTAAACCGTTGCGATTAAAGTCACTCGATTCGATGAAAATTCGCTCGATTTATTGTTTGGCGGCAGTTCTCACTTTTTCCGCCTGCAAGAAGGCTGACGATGCCGTCGTAGACAACGGACCCGCAGGACGGCCTCCAACCGGACAGGGTTCCACTGCCCAAGTCAAGGCCATGGAAGACGAGGCGCGTAAAGCCATCGCCGCAAAGGACTACGAAACCGCAGCGGCTGACATGTTTAAACTGACCAAGCAGCCGACATTGTCCCAGTCCGAGGCGGATAATCTCAGGAGTCTGAACGAAAGCATGATGAAGGCAGCTCAAACGGACCCCAAGGCCTTGGAGGTTTACCGAAACATGAATGCCGCACAAAAGGGCCGTTAGGTCTTTGGTGCAGTCGAATGGAGCGCCGCCCGGACAACGAGCGGCGCTTTTTCTTTAGGGCGTGTTTTTCAAATGTATTTGCCGATCTGCGGGCCAAAACAGGCGAAGGCGTCGTTGTTGCAAACGGTTTTTCGATGGGGTGTCGCCGCGCTTGTTTTTTTGTTCATTGGCTGCCGTCGCGCTCCAGCTCGCTCCAGCGCATTGGTAAACGATCCCGCCACCGAAAACGCCAAGGCCTATCTTCGTCTGGAGGCCAGAGAACGGAACGTCGATAGGACGGTCTGGGCACGCGAAATCGAAACTGAGGCCTATGAAGACAGTTGGATTCACCTCTGGGATAACCTGAATCGCGGGACCAATCCCATCGCCGTTTGGCAATCCTTTTTCCCCGGCGTCCCTGACCTGCCGGAGGTCCGATCCCATCAAGCTCTCTCGTGGCAAATCGAAGAAATCCTCTTGGGCTCCCCTTCAAGAACGGATCCTAAGCAGGCGGCTTCACAATGGAAAACATTGCTAGAGCAATGGAACCAAGGTGGGTGGCGTTTGGAACGTTCCGAATGGCACCTCACTGATCAGGCACCCGCTCAAC
This sequence comes from uncultured Verrucomicrobiota bacterium, assembly GCA_903835555.1. Lineage (GTDB taxonomy): Bacteria > Verrucomicrobiota > Verrucomicrobiia > Limisphaerales > UBA9464 > CAILNN01. Next base: position 38 of record CAILNN010000291.1, on the reverse strand, counting down.
CACCGCTCCACCCGCGCTCAACCATTTCCTTTCGCCTT
>CAILNN010000290.1 GCA_903835555.1 uncultured Verrucomicrobiota bacterium | reverse complement strand
GGAACGCATCCGCCGCTTTTGGAGTCTTTACCTGCAACAGCAAGGAGGAAACCTGGGCACCTTCTCGTCCGATCTAACTGCCGTCTTTAGGGGCATCGATCCGAACACCAATCCCGTTCGACCGTCGTTTTATGCACTGGATGCCAAACAAACCGAACTGACCATGCTGCGGATGACCCGAACGGTAGACCAAACCGATTGGATCACCCGGAACGCCGTGTCCGCCGAGGCACTGCCCGGCCCGAAAGCAATGAGGGGTCCACTGAAAATCGGCATCCGCTGGAGGGGAAATATCGATTTGGACGTCTATGCACGGCCCCGGGGCGATGCCGAGACGCTCTCGTTCCATCATCCGCGAAGTCCGGATGGCTATTATGACAAGGACCACCGGGCCTCGCCGGAGCACGACTATGAATTCATCGAATTTGAGCAACCCGTCGACGTGCGGGAACTAGAGGCGTCGGTGAATTACTACGCCGGCGACTCCACCACGCCTCCTTCTGGCGAGGTCCGGGTGGAGTATGAGAATCGCATTTATTCGGGAACCTTTCAACTGGCTGCGCTGCATGGGAACCAGGGACGCGGTGGCGAGGCGCAGAAGGAATATTGGACCCGACTGGATATCCCGAGGATCTTAAGGTTACCGAAGGTGAGAGGGATGGCAGACGCGAAATTGGAGTCTGGACGGTGAACCGCCGAGGGCCATCAAGGAGAAACGACCGGTAACTTGCGGTTTATGAAATCGGGCTCTCGATTGATCGCATAAGAATTTAGAGCACTGGGGGCATGATGACCGGGATGCGTTCGAGCCGAGTCTTTGAGATGGAAAGCGGTTTCAGCAAGCACCGCCTCGCAGGTCAGGAGAGGCTTATGGATGCTTTCCGCAAGGGCATGCGCCCACGGGAAAAATTCATCGAGCCGATTGGCGAAGGCGACGAGAAATCCCGTGTCTGCAATACCGGTCATGGCGCGAACCCACGCTTGCGCCTTAGGCCGGGCTCGCCCTCAATGCTTCCTGCGAGATCAAGAAAAGGCTGGCGCGCCTTCCGAATGCGGGAGAATTCCAATCCCTCCCGCACGATCTGGCCTTCGGGCAGCCCTGTCCGTTTCGATTCTTCCTCCAGCCACCGGCCGAGTTCTTCCGGCAGGCGAATGGTGATGGAGTTACTCATGGTTCGACGGGTAAGACAACATACTGCAAACTGCAAAACATGAATCCAATGGTCGGCTATTCATCGCTTGTCCTGTTTTGTTAGCTCGACCTGGCGAACGTCGATCTCATACGCGATTAGCCCGTCTTTCGCAACGGAGGGAGATATTCTCTGTAAGTAGTTGACATTTATTTGGATTGTCAAAGGGTCTGAACCGTGCCCTTGGTCCAGCGGGGACAGGCGTGGACCACGCCAAGACGAAAAGACGCCAAGGACAAAGCAGGTATACCGAGCGAACAGACTGGGGCTGTCAGAGGGGGACACCTGAGGCGCTCGGGGTCAGGTGAGGAATAACTTGTCCGGCGGGCGTGGTCCGGACCGCCTCCGGCTCGAGGGAGTCTCGTCCTACCGATGTTGTTATGCTTCAATTGGTTACGCATGATCTGCGGAAGTTGGAAGAAGCGCCATTCTTTTGAAAATGTCACGGAAAGGAGCCGCCAGCTAAAACAGTCGGGGTTCGTTGGTGACTGCCGGGGAAGGCCAGGGCCAATCGAGTTGATCCACTGTCAACGAACCATCAGGAAGCGTTGCCTCCAGGATTCCACCATCGTCCCGTCCGTTGACGCCCACGCTCCACAACCGGAACCACCCATCCTCGGTGACTTGATAATGAAATGGCTCGCCGCTCATCCAATCGACGGGGACGGCGGACAGATAGGTTGGAACCAGATCAGCCAAGTCACTCGGATAACGGTGATTG
>CAILNN010000289.1 GCA_903835555.1 uncultured Verrucomicrobiota bacterium | reverse complement strand
GATTGCGACGGCAGTGGGCTTGGGACCGGATGCGGCCCGAGGCTCATTACATCAGATTGGCGGTTGGGTTGTGGTGCTGATCGTCTGCTTCGTCTGGTCTTGGATGCTCAAGAGGGTATCTGAAACATCGGCGTGGCTTGGTGGATGATGCGCTGGCTCAACTGACCGATGATAGCGATCCGGCCCCAGACCAATTGGCTGAAACTCATGCCCGCGAGGAGGAAGCCATCGAAAAAGACATCAGTCTGAATGAACAAAGACTCGGCTCCGTGCTGGCGGTGCTGAAGAGCTTCCAGGCGGCTCGAGTCTTGGATTTAGGCTGTGGCGAAGGCCGATTGCTGCAACTCCTCCTCAAAGAAAAGCAGTTTATGTATTCGACGACGGCAAGCTCGTCGTTGCTCACGCAACAACGGAATGATGATCTGCTCGACCTCGCGGATGGTCGGCGGCATCATCGTGCGACCCCGTTTCATGTCATTGATTTGACCGATCCCACGAGCGAAGCGGAAGGGATTCGCCGGTTGGAGGAACTCACGGGACGAGGTGGCGAAGGGATGGTGGTAAAACCGGTTGATTTCATTGTCAAAGGGCGACGCGGGCTTGTGCAACCAGCGGTAAAATGTCGTGGCCGAGAATACCTGCGCATCATCTACGGGCCGGAATACACCGTGCCTGAGAATATGGAGCGCTTGCGCTCACGGGGCATCTCAGCCAAGCGCTCACTGGCCCTGCGTGAATTCGCGCTGGGCATCGAAGCGTTGGAACGCCAAGTCGCGGACTGCGCCAGTCCTCTAGCGCTTTTGGAAACGGCCGTGAAATCGATAGCCCCCAGAGTTCCCTGGCGGGCTCTTGCATCATGATGCGTAAACTGTATGCTTCGATGCATGAGAACGACTGTAACAATCGAAGACAGCCTCTTGAATCAGGCAAAACAAGCCTCGTTAGAGCGCGGTTGTTCGCTTGGGGAGGTCATTGACGATGCCCTCAGAGCTGCACTCATCCAGCGAAAAAAGTCGGCCACCGAACCCCTGATTCGGCCACTGAAGACATTTCGTGGTTCTGGCCTGCAACCAGGCGTTGATCTTTGTTCCTCGTCCAACCTTTCGGACCTCATGGAGGGGTTGTGATTCTCTTGGATGTCAATATTCTTGTTCAAGCCAATCGGGAAGACGCGGACCTGCATCAGGAAATCAAGACTTGGCTGGAAGGCACCTTCCGGAATCCCCCTGGGGTAGCCGTTTCCGATTTGGTTCTGAGCGGCTGTCTGCGGATTTTGACTCACCCCAAAATCTTTAAAGAGCCAACGCCTCTTTCCCAGGCGCTTGAGTTCATCGAAGACTTTCGATCGAGGGAAGCGGTTCACGTCCTGGCTCCTGGTCCCGGGCACTGGAAAATATTCGCTGACCTTTGCCGAAAGGTCAGTGCGCGTGGCAACTTCGTTGCGGACGCGTACCATGCTGCGCTTGCTTTGGAACTCGGATGCGAATGGGTGACTTTGGACCGTGATTTTGCCCGTTTTCCACGGCTGAAATGGCGACATCCACTGGATTGACCATGGGGCACTTATCAAATCGTGATAGACTTATTCTAAGTTTGTTTGCTGGTGGGCGGTCCAAGGCGCTTCCCGGCTGATGGAGCAAACGGATGTCCGCCAGGTCGTATAGGGGTAGGGATGGGCTTGCGCCCACCCCTCCCTCCAAACCGGACGGGCGGATTTCCCGCATCCGGCTTTCCGGTCAGTGAGTCACCCGCGCTCGGCGGGACTGAAACGCTGTTCACAGGCTGAGGCGTATGGTACGGGTGGTCGGCCTGCCAAGTCACCCTGTGGTGGCACGGCAAGCGGCGAGACGCCGCTTCCACTTTTGCGGGTGGCTATAGGATGTGCTTGCATCGGTCATCACGTCGATATATTCATCAACAGATATCGACCCTTAGAACTGATGAACAGCCACGTCTCTCCCTCCGTTGATGCCGTCCGTTCCAGAACCCGCGCACCCAGAGTAATTTGGGTTGCGGCGTCAGTACTTCTGATCGCCGCCAGCTCCTTCGCGGCTGACTCATCCGATACGGGTGGCGTCGCTGGTTATTTCTCCAATTGGTTCGAACGGTCCGACCGGGCTAAGGAAGAACAGCCCAAATGGGTGACACCAGTCGTGACGGTGACCCCACGCTTGGAGCAAGAGATCCGTTACGATCAAATCTGGCAAACCAGCCCTTTAGGTAAGACCGTCACCAGCTACGGTGGTGGTAAGGGGTTGGAGCTGATTCCGTTCGATCCTGTCGAACTGATCATCGGTATCCCAGCATGGCAGACGGTTAATCATCCCTCCGGACAAAATGGCTGGGCCGACGAAAACCTTCTTCTCAAACTTCGTCTTGCCTCGGCCAACAAGGATAATGGCGACTTCATCATCACCGCCTTTCTCGGATTCACGATTCCGTCTGGATCCGCCCATGTTTCATCCGGGCACGTGGTGACCACGCCCACCATTGCGGCAGGGAAGGGGTGGGGCGACTTCGACGTCCAGACGACTCTCGGCGTATCCATTCCCGACTATGGAGCTGCCTCCTGGGGAAACGGTACGCCGATTCTGTGGAACACCGCGCTTCAGTACCATATCGCAAAGTACGTGTGGCCAGAGTTCGAGTTCAATTACAGCTATTGGCCCGATGGCCTGCGGGAAGGGCGGAGCCAGCTCTATGTGACCCCCGGTTTTGTTTTCGGAAGAGTCCAACTGGGCAGCCGCTTCGGACTAACGGTGGGGGCGGGTTACCAGATGGCGGTTACCAGCAAGCCCAACAATGACCATGCCTTCATTCTAACCGCCCGGCTGCCATTTTGAATCTGGCTTTGTCGGTTATTTTTTCCGTCCATCGGGTGTGATCTCCGTCGTTGTCACAAATACGTAGAGCCGCTTGTGCAAGGTGGTTTTGCCTTCCTTGCGAAATAACCGGCCCAACAGAGGCACGTCGCCTAGAACCACCACCTTGTCTTTAAATCGGACAGTCTCCTCCACCAGCGGGCCGCGCAGCGCCACAGTCTCGCCGCTCTTCGTGGTGGTCACGGCTTGGACCTCCCGCACCCGAAGTCGCGGCAATGGGACCTGTCCTGTGACCGACTTTTGACCAGGTTGCTCGGCGACGACCTTTTCTAACTTCGGGTCATCGTAGCCCAGAAATTCCGTGTCCCTGGCCAGAACAGTCAATTGGAAACCGCCGTTGTTCGTATGGATAATTAAATCCGCTGCTATCCCGGTCACGATGGATTCTGTCGCATAATGGATGGACGCTCCGTTTGTTGCGGTTCTCGGTATCCCGTGTGCGGCGACCACGATATTCTTTGGTTCGCCGACTTCGATATGCGCCTGCCGGTCGGCTAGGGTAACGACCTTGGGAGCCGATAAAATATCCACGCCCTCCCGCGCTTTCAGGCGTGCCTGCAGCGCCCCAAATTGTGCTGCCGTCAGAACAACCGCTTGACCTTCGTTGCGCAGTAAATCCACCCGAAGATTCTGGCCACGCGGTGCGTTGGCTCCCGTTAGGAGATTCGTGGCAGGCCCGCTCTGCACCGCAGGATTATTGGTCGGCGACTGTCCAAACAGCCAGTCGAGTCCAAAGTCACCACCACCTTCAGTGATTTCAATGAACTGGATGTCCATCTCCAATTGAAGGGAATCGTCCCGCAATCGGCTGACGGCTTCCGCCTGGGTCACCGACTTAAAGCCGATTTCGGACGGGACGATCGCCTTTAAACGGGCTTGGACGCGTTCAGCGGTCGCCGTTTCCTGATTTATTGCAGTTGCCGACTGCTCGGCAACTTTGGAGGGCTCAGCGGCCGCTGTCCTATCGACATTTGCCACCGGGTTCAGAGGTTTGGCTGCCGGTATTTCCAATGGGGTTGTAGGTTCCGATCGCACTGCTGCGAGGACAGTCGGTAAAGAAGGACCTTCGGAGCCCGGCAACGGTAACTCCACGATTGCCACCGCCAATGCAGCGGTCACGAATCGGGTCGGCCACGCTTGCCACGGGCTGCTCCCGCGCCATTCGCAGGAGCTTCCCAAAAGTGCCGTAACGCGACGCCCCAGTTGGGATCGGAGCCCCCCGCCAGCGACGCCGACTCCGAGCCCGCGTGCCCAACCCGGTGCGACCAGTTCGCGACCCAATGCCACGAGTGACTCCGCGAGCGCAACCCGTCCGCCGGGTACCAAAGCGCTGGCCTCATCCGCCGATGCCTCACTGGCAATGCGTAACTGTCGCCGCGCCCACCAGGTGCCTGGATGCCACCAAGACAGCGCCAGCACCGCGTCGGCTATCGCGAGCCAAAGCGGATCGTTCGCGGCCAGGTGCGCCATTTCGTGCGCCAGCATGGCATCCTGGGCGGCAAGGGTGAAACGCTCGGGAAAATCGGCCGGTAGCGCCACCGTTGGACACCAGGTTCCAAAGGCTATGGGGCTCTGCAGGCCCTCCCATGCACGGACGCGGACGCGCCGCAAACCAATCCGTGCGCGCAGGTTCTCGACTCGCCCGAGCAATGCCGTGTCCGTCACGTCGGGGCATCGCACCGCCCCGAGACCGAGCGAGAGCCGAAGCACGATGGCGCGTGCGGCAAACAAACCGACACCGACCAGCCAAAGTTGCAGCGGCCACCAAACCGGTCGTTCTACCCCCGATTCAACAGGGGCAATTTCTTGTTCGCCAGCGGCAATTTGCACACTTTCAGGCTGCACGGTGGCTGTTTCGTTGACGATTTTAGCCCTCAGTCGGTAGACGTGATCAGGGTGTAAACGCCACCGGAGCGCCCATCCGTGAGCGCCGCTGATGTCAACCGTCCACGCCATCGCAATTCCGAGCAACGCCGCCTGCCACAGGCTTCTTCGCAGGCGCGGCGCAGTGATTAGCCATTGTAAGACCATCGCCAGCGCGATGACCACTGCCGCTTCAGTTGCCAGTCGGCCTGCCAGACTGATCCAAAACGTTGAAGTTGGAATCATGGATAGTGGAGAAGGTGTTTACTTGGTTCGCTGCCTGGCTTCTTTAATCAGAATCTCCAACTGATCGAGTTCCGCGTTGCTCACCTCGCGGGTGGAGAGCAGATGATGCACTGCGCTCGAAAGGCTCCCCTCGAATAGACGCTCGACCAGGTGATTGCCAACACTGCGATTGACCTCCTCGGCGGCAACATTGGCGCGATAGAAAAAGGTGCGCCCTTCCTCGTGGTGGGTCACCAACCCGCGCGCCTCCATTTTGCGAAGCATCGTTGCGACCGTGGTGTAAGCGAGGTTTCGCTCTGGTTTCAGTTCGGAATGAACGTCGGCAACGGAGGCGTTGGGACGTGCCCAGAGCGACTGCAATATTCGGAGCTGCAGGTCACCAAGACGGTGGGTGGTAGAGTTCATTTTGGGAGCAACTAACGAAGTAATACTACCTAGGTCGTTTTTGTCAATGGTTATTGGATCGAATGCCAAAATAGAGTGGTGGGATGATTGGACGTGGGGTTCATATTGGTTCTCTATAGAGCCAATTGAAGCGGCACGCACGGGCGATAGGGGCGGGCATTCCGTATTGGTAAGCGCCTGCCATTTAGAGACGCGAGTTACTCAAACCGACGCCAGACTTGGAATTCCATTTCGTTTGCGACTCGGGAGAACTTGGGGCAACTTACAAACCTCGTAATGACCGCACCCACCGGCAAACAACCCCTGGCCAAGCACGGGTCCAAGAAACCCTCCAAAGATGCGTCCAAGCATGCATCCCAGGTTGAATCCAAGGAGGCCCCCAAGCAGGGATTCCTTCCCATGTCCCGTGCCGAAATGGAGACGCGCGGTTGGGATCAACTCGACATCCTAATCATCACCGGCGATGCCTATGTCGATCATCCATCGTTTGGAGCCGCCATGATTGGGCGGGTCCTTGAAGCCGAAGGTTACCGAGTGGGCATTATCGCCCAACCCGATTGGAAAAACGTCGAGGACTTTTCGGTCATGGGTGCGCCTCGACTTTTTGTGGGGATCACCGCCGGAAACCTCGATTCGATGGTTTCCAACTACAACGCCGGACGGCATCGGCGCAAAGAAGACGTGTACAGCGAGGGCGGCGTCCCTGGCAAACGCCCCAATCATGCCACGATTGTCTATTCGCAAATGTCCCGACGCGCCTTCCCGGGTGTTCCTATCGTGCTCGGTGGCATGGAGGCCAGCATGCGGCGGGTCGCCCATTACGATTACTGGGAGGATAAGCTCCGCCCTTCTATCCTGGCCGACACCAAGGCTGATATCCTGGTGTACGGCATGGGTGAAACCGCCGCGCGCGAGATATCCCGTCGTTTGAAAGCGGGCGACACCAATCTCGCCGGCATCCCCGGCACCGCCCGGTTTCTGGGTGCCAAGGCTGCGGCATCCACGGATTTCACCGACTGCATCATTCTTCCTTCCTGGGAGGATTTGCAGGCCGAAAAGACTCACCTGATGCGTTTGACCAAGGTGGTGGAAGCGCAGCAGACGCCCTATTGCGGAAAACGCCTGGTCCAATGGCACGGCAACCGCGCCGTCTTCATGGAACCCCCGGCCATGCCGATCGATGGCCCCGATTTGGACGCGCTCTATGAATTGCCGTTCAAGCGCGCCGAACATCCGTCGTATCAACAAAAGGTCCCGGGCTTTGCCACCATCAAGGATTCGATCATCGTATCCCGTGGATGCGCCGGTGGCTGTACCTTTTGCGGTCTCGGATTCCACCAAGGTAAATTCCTGTCCAGCCGCAGCCCTGATTCGGTCTTCAAAGAAATCCGTAAGCTGGCGGAATCGGAAACCTTTCGCGGAACTGTCTCAGATTTGGGCGGCCCGACCGCGAACCTTTACGCCTCTCAGAACGGGCACGCCGAAGAATGCAAGAAATGCCACCGCCCCAGTTGCCTGTGGCCGAGCATCTGCCCCATCTTTGGCATCAACGAAGAGGCTCAACTCAAACTGCTGCGTGGGGCTCGCGAGCAACCCGGGGTCAAACACGTATTTGTGCAGTCGGGCATTCGGATGGACGTCGCCCTGCGCACACCCGAATACATGCGAGAACTGGTCCAGAATCACGTCAGTGGCCACATGAAAGTGGCACCTGAGCACATGGACCCCGAAGTCCTGCGTCGGATGCGGAAGCCCGCTGGTGATTTTCCCGCCTTCATGGAAAAATTTTTCGAACTCAGCGAAGCCGCAGGTAAGGAACAATACCTGGTGCCCTATTTCATCTCCAGTTTCCCCGGCTGCACGGACAAGGAAATGGGAGCGGTGGAACAGTTCCTCAAGAAGGAAAAATGGAACCTGCAACAGGTGCAGGACTTCATTCCTCTGCCCATGACCGGCTCCGCCGCGATGTACGTGACCGGTCTCGACATCAATTCCGAGAAACCGATTCCGATCGTGCGCAACGCCGGCGAACGCCTCCGCCAACGACGGATGCTACGCCCGAATCCGGACCAAAAGACCCAAGCCCGGCAGTTGGATACAGTGGACTAGGCAAGAGTTTCTTGGCTCTCAGTTTAAATCCCATAAGTCCGATAGGACCCATAGGTCCTATATTTCTGCGCGGCCACAAGCCATGGATGCCCTGGTCTTTTTCGAGGCCCCGTTCGCCAAGAAGAATGATGCTGGCCACCGCCAGATAGCCTAGACTGGCACCGTGAAATGAAAGTCGTCGATCAAACCCTGAACAAACTTGCGGACCTGATCGCGCAAAGCCGGTTCGCTGAACTGGAAACGGAGTGGCTGGAAATAATGCCCGTTCCGGCAGAGGGTGGAGATTGGAAAGAGCGACATAAAACGGTAAACGCATTCCTGAATACGCGGGGTGGCATCCTGATCCTTGGCGTGAAGGAAGAAGGTGTGGGTACAGCCCGGCGGTATGCTTTGAGTGGGTGGAGGGAAGACGCTGAGGGGAATCTCAAGGAGTTTCCCCGGCTCTTTAGTGACTGAAAAGGCGTGAGGCTGGATTTGAGTGACTGTTTTCCGTCGATGGAGATTCGCACTCTGCTGGGCAAACGGGTGGCAGTGGTCTATGTGGACGAACTGGCGGCGGACCGGAAATATACCTTTTTCAACGGCACAGCGTATCGGCGAATCCTGACCGATGATCACAGGATTACGGATAGGGATATTGAGGCTCAAGAGGAGTTCAAGGAAGAGGCGTCCCATGCCAAGGAGCTCCAACCAGTACCAGGCATGACGGAAGCGGACTTGGACATGGCCAAGTTGAACCAGTTCATTTTCCACCTAAACCAACCGACGCCGGTGGAAACGCTGAAACCGGATTTGGCGTCAGCCCGCGCCTTCCTCGAGCGCCGGTGCTTTCTCAAAGACGGAGCCGTAACCATCTTGGGGGCGTTAGTCTGTTGTAACCATCCTGGGGACCGCCTCGGATCTCGGAGCCATATTCATGGCTATGTGGATATTCCCCAGCAGATTGCCCAGGACAAGCAGGATTGCCGCCGTCATCAAATAGACCAGCGTCCCGCCGTTGGTGGTGCCGGAAGTGGTCCAATAACCAATCGTTTGGATGCCGTGCTTGCGTCGCACCGGCTCCACGGTATCGCGAAACCGCTCCAGAACGGCGTCCATCTTGTTGGATGTCACGGTGTACATTCGGAGTTCGTAATAGCGGTCGCCTGCGTTTGCTGCCGTGGTGAAAGCGAGGATTAGGAAGAGTGCGAGGGAGATCACTCGGAGGTTCCAAGGTAGTCTGTCCATTGTGTTCGGGCGCGTGGTTGTTGGTTGGAACCTATCAGTCGCTCCGATAAATTCCAAGACTCCACCCCGAACTATGGAGCCATCAAATGTCCGCCAGGTCTTGGAGTGCGCCAGCCCTCTGGCGCTTTGGCAAAGGGCGCGAACTTTTGCAGCCTGCCGTATCAAAGGATCGCGCGAAGTATGGGAATCCGGCGGAAAACCCATTCGCTCATCAGGATAGTGAGAGGAATGGCCATCGCGATAGCCACCAGAAACTTGACCGAGGGTAGGGCGCTGAAGGGTCGCAATGCCACGGTGACTGCGATCAAAATGGGCGTGTGGAACACGTAAATGGAAAAAGCGTTGCGGATCAGCAAGTCGCCACAGCAAAACGACCGATTGAATCGGTCCCGGAAAAGCACTAACAGCCCGAGCGACGCACCAGCGCAGAAAAAGGCATCCCAGATGGCAAAACCGAAACTGGGCCATGTCCACCCCCCTTTCAACAAGTCCAGGTCATCTTTCGATGCCAGGATGACCGCCAGCCATAGGGCCATCCCCACAGTCAGTCCGATGCCCAGCCAACGGAAACCAAATCGGGTGGGTATTTGCCCCAACCAATCGTTCCGATAGGCGAGAATACCGATACAAAATAACAAAATGTATTGGGTGGAAAAACAAAGCTGGATGTTCAGGATATCGGTTCCCAGAGGTTGCACCACCCGTACAAATCCCGTGACGATGCCGGCGATGGCGATGTATCCGACAACTGCCCAATTCCCCGGTGGTGGTGTCGCGCGTACTCCATAAACCGGACTTTTTCCAATGGCCCGGATACCTGCGTACACGATGCAGAAAAGCAGGAGCACGATGGCGAACCACAACGGACCGGAACCGGAAAACACCCTTCCTGACCACAGGTAGTTGAGGTAATGGTCGGTAAAGGAGGGGCGCGACTGATCGGGATGATAAATGGGATGCAGCCCATAGGTCACCGTGGGATGGATAAGCAGCATGTAAAAGAGGCTCGGCCAGCCCAGTCGGAACCATCGATCTCGGAGAAACTTGCCCAACCCCTTTCGATCAAATGCAGGGGGCACAAAGTACCCCGCCATGAGAAATAGCAGCCCCATGAAGAACGACTGCAAATGGGACTGAAGCCAGGCGAATCCAAGGAATTCGGGGAAAAGCAGGGTGCCCCCTTCTTTGTAGTACCAACCGCCGAGTCCGCTATAGGTCACCGCCGCGTGCTGGACAATCACCATGAGAACCAGGAACACCCGGAGATGATCCAGGTATGGATATCGGCTCGGAGCTTGACTCGTTGGAACGGCGTCAGTTGCCATCGATGGACGAAAGGATTAATACGAACGGGACGCAAGATGTTATTTGCCTGTTTGGCGGATTTTGTCAAGTTCACCGTCGGACAATTGCAGGCCATGATGAAACACCGAATTACGTGATTTTCCGAACCGAATCGATGAGGTTCTAGCAACGCCTGAACAGGCCGAGAGCCGATAATAATTTAATATTATAGATAATTAATTTACGAGGGGCGCGGATGTGGTTCGTTCACGATTGCCGCGTTCCAACGATGTTGGTTAAATTTTACCTTAGCATGGCCGGATTGTCCACGAACACGCCCGGAACCTGATGCCTGCCGCTGCATGTGCCGCCGTGGAAAAGCGGTCTCTCTATGCAAAAAGAATGCCGGAACAGTCGATGAGTTTTTTGAATCATGCCAAATTTGGGTCGCCGCAGTGGGGGAGCTACGTCCTGACAATCATTTCACCCGTAAGACCGAAGATTTCATCGGGACGGGACCTTCCAGCGGAGGAGCCTACAAATGAGCCATTTGAACAGCAAACGATGATTACCCTGGCAGAAGCCGTTTCTGCCTTGGAGATTGCCGCTCGCGATGCCGTCGCTGTTGAATGAGCGGGCTGCCATTCGAGTGCTCTGGTATTTCGATTTGGGCTGGAATTGTCAGTTAAGCCGGGCGCTATCCAGCGATAGGGCGAATAGTGAGGTAAGATTCGGTGCCCCCAAGCTACTAACCAGTAGATAGCTTTGCTATCCCGGTCACGGTACTCCGGTCGCCGCTCCCGAAATTCCAGCCGGAATGTTACCCAAATCTAGTCTCATCATGAAACTCGCTATTGTCATTGTCTCTGATCCCAAGTCCGGTTCCGAAGAAGCCGCCGGACGTGTTTTTAATGCCCTCGCCCTGGCCCAGGAAAGCCTGCAGCACGGCGACGAAGTTGACATCACTTTCATCGGTGCCGGCACCCGCTGGCCCGCCGAATTGACCAAAATCAGCCATCCATTCAACGCCCTTTATAATTCCGTTCGCCCAGCCGTCCGGGCCGCCTCCTGTGGTTGCGCTGCCGCATTCGGTGCCACGGAAGGAGTGGAGGCCTGCGGGGTACCGCTGGCCAAAGAAAACCCCGTCGCCGGAACCACCGGCCTTTTGAGCATCCGCCATTATCTTGTTGAAGGCTGGCAGACCTTGGTTTTCTAATCGGAATCCAATCAGCGAGGATGCTGGCCTTCGGGGTCCCCTGACACGAAGCGCACCAACAAACTGCAATCCCATTTGCCCACTGTTATGGCCCAACACTACATGGAATTGATGTCTACGCCCGAGGTCGCTCGCGCTCAAGAGCAATATTACGGACGTTCGATGGTGCCTGGAGCGGGTAGCCCAGTGGATGTGCTGGGTCAGGAGGAGTTGGATTTTATCGCGGCCCGCGATAGCTTCTATCTGGCATCGGTGACGGAAACGGGATGGCCTTATGTCCAGCATCGGGGTGGGCCACCCGGATTCCTGCAACCGATTAATCATCGCACCCTTGCCTTTGCCGACTATCGGGGAAATCGACAGATGCTCAGCACAGGCAATCTGGCCACCAATGACCGGGTATCACTTTTTCTCATGGATTACCCGCGTCGCGAGCGGCTTAAGCTCTTGGGTCATTCTCGAGTGGTCGATGCCAAAGATCTGCCCGAGGTTGCAGCCAAGCTGATCGGCGCTCCGGGTATGCCGGTCGAGCGGATATTTTTTATCGATGTAGTCGGTTTCGATTGGAATTGCCCCAAATACATCACCCCTCGCTATACCGCCGCCGAAGTGGAAGAATTGCTGGACCCGCTCCGTCGTCGGATTGCGGAATTGGAAGGGACTCTTCGAAAAACGTTGTGATTTTGCGTGGGAACAAAACCCGCTGGTGAGCATCTTACGACGTAATGAACATTTTTCCTCAGATTCCTGCGCCCCGATGGACGCTGAATCCTATCAACCGGCATAAGCGGTTCTCCCACTTCGCTTTCAGCGTCGCCACCGTTTTGGCATCCATGCAAGTGCGGGCCGTCAACACGGATGTCGTCATCTCCGGCTTCGCCTTTAATCCCCCCACTGTGACCGTGCACGTCGGCGACACGGTGACATGGACTCAGCATGACTCGATTCAACATTCCGTCACCAGCGACGGCAGCCCGGCTTTGTGGAATAGCGGTTTGCTTTCCTTGAACCAGAAGTTCGTTCGCACTTTTTCGTCTGCGGGAACCTTTCCGTACCACTGCATCCCGCACGCCAGCTTCATGAAGGGAACGATCATTGTGGCTCCGGCCCCCAATCAACCTCCATCGGTGACGTTGACCTCGCCATCTGATGGTGCTGTTCTGGCGTTTCCAGCCAGTTTTTCCGTGGCGGCAAACGCCTCTGATCCAGACGGTTCAGTTGCATCGATCCGCTACTTTGCAGGCACCAATGCGTTGGGCATCGTGACGAACCCACCTTATCAACTTCTAGTCACAAATTTGACGGCTGCGGTTTACAGCCTGACGGCGGTCGCCACCGATAATTTGGGGAGCTCAACCACTTCTGGCCCGGTAAAAGTAACGATCGACAGTCCGCCATCAATTCGGGTGACCTATCCCGGCTCGGGCGCGTTGTTCCTAACTCCAGCCAGTCTCACGTTGACTTCGGCGGTCTCCGATTCCGATGGGACCGTGACAAGTGTTGAGTATCGAGACGGGAGCAGCTCGTTGGGTGTTACCACCTCACCGTTTACCTTGAACTGGTTGCAGGTCCCGCAGGGTCCCCATTCGATCACCGCGATTGCAACGGACAATCTCGGCATACAGACCACGTCGGCACCGCTTAGCATGACCGTGGCAGCGGACTCCGCATACGCCCAGCACAATCTCGTTTCCGATCTTCCGGGGGTGGCCGATCACCAAGACTCCAATTTGGCTAATCCATGGGCAATCGCCTTTAGCCCTACCGGCCCTTTCTGGATTAATGACAACCATTCTGGATTTTCGACCGTGTACAATACCGACGGCAGTGTGGTGTCACTCGTTGTTTCCGTTCCATCCGCGTCGGGTACCAGCGGACCCGGCTCTCCAACGGGCATCGTGTTCAATAGCGGTAGCCATTTTGAGGTTGCTCCGGGTTTGCCCGCCCATTTCATCTTCGCGTCGGAAGACGGTATTATTTCAGGCTGGAATACCGGCGGTATTGCCGTAATCAAAGTCGATAACTCAGCGCAGGGTACGGTTTATAAAGGACTGGCAGGTGCGTCCCTGAATGGCACGAATTTTCTCTATGCCACCGATTTCAATCATGGGCGGGTGGATGTCTTCAACCAAAACTTTTCCCCGGTTGCCAACCCCGGCGCATTCACCGATCCCACCATTCCCAATGGCTATGCGCCGTTCGGCATCCGTAATCTGGGCGGGCAAATCTATGTCAGCTATGCGATGCAGGATGATGTCAAACACGATGATGTGAGTGGGGCGGGCCATGGATTCATTGATATATTTGATACTTCGGGCCAATTCATCAAACGCTTGGTATCTGGGGGCTCTTTGAATTCGCCCTGGGGGTTTGCACTGGCACCGGCTGGGTTTGGACAATTTAGTGGCGATCTCTTGGTCGGAAACTTCGGCGATGGAACGATTCAAGCGTATGATCCCGTCTCTGGAGCCTATTGGGGAACACTATCCGACGGCCAGTCGCAACCTATTGTCATCCAAGGCCTCTGGGATATTGCCTTTGGCAACGGTGTTCGCGGTGGCGATGCCGGTCGTCTCTATTTTTCCGCTGGGATCAGTGGCGGAGGTGCGGTGGAGGACCATGGTCTTTTCGGAAGTATATCCGCCGTGCCCGCTGTCCGGATTACCCGAATCACCCAACAGGGGGATTCCATTACCCTCGATTGGTTGGGGGGTCCAGGCCCCTTCTTGCTTCAAAGAAAGAGTGCATTGACCGATAACGTTTGGACGGATGTTCAGACGGTGGCAAATCCGCCGGTGGTTATTCCCGTCCAAGGCAATAAGGAATTCTTCCGGATTCAGTATTGAACTCAAAGGGAGCGGGTCGTTGGCGCGGCAGAAATTGTTCCATGATTCCAGATGATGAACATCAACTAATCGAGCCCCATCGCGATCCCGGCAAGAACCATCGCGATGGAGCTTCCAGGCCTATTTGCATATCCATTCAAACCCTCCGATTAACCTTGAGCCAAAGAAGCCTTCGGGAAACTTGGGACATGGTCGAGGCGATGACGCCGTCGGATCGGGAGTTCGTTTCCGCTGCGTGGCTTGATCAATTGCGAAGGCAGAATACGGAGGAGAACAACCACAATCCGCGAGTTGCCAAGAACATCACAGTTTCAACTCAGCCAATCTTCGGCCCGCCTCCTCAGCTGCCAACGGATCAATCAAAGGGTCCAACTCACCTTCCATCACGGCGGAAAGGTTGTAGAGGGTGATTTCAGCCCGGTGGTCGGTTACACGGTTTTGCGGAAAATTATAGGTACGACTCTTTTCGCTGCGTTCACCCGTGCCGACCTGTTCCTTGCGGACCGCAGCATACTTGGCGTGTTCTTCGGCTTCTTTTCGCTCCAGTAATCTCGACCGGAGGACCATGATCGCTTTGGCCTTGTTCTTGAGCTGGGACCGTTCATCCTGACAGCGAACCACCAAGCCCGACGGTTTGTGTACCACCATCACGGCCGAGTCCGTCGTATTGACCCCTTGCCCACCGTGACCGCCCGCTCGGCAGACATTGATTTCAAGGTCTTCCGGTTTAATGACCACATCAACTTCCTGGGCTTCCGGGAGGACGGCAACCGTCACCGTGCTGGTGTGGATGCGCCCCTGTGCTTCAGTAGCCGGAACCCGTTGAACGCGGTGGACGCCGGATTCATACTTCATCCGTTTGTACACGTTTTCGCCGGTGACACTACAAACCACATCCCGGTACCCGCCCAAGTCCGAGGAACTGGAGTCCAGTATCTCGAATCTCCAGCCTTGGGTCTCGGCATAGCGCTGGTACATCCGTAGCAGGTCGGCTGCGAAAAGAGCGCTTTCCGCTCCACCCGCTGCGGCCCGAATCTCCAAGACCGAATTGCGAGAATCAGTCGGGCTAGGGGGAATGATTCCTTCGCGAAGCCGGGCGGACAATCGCTGGTCCATCTTCTCCAGTCGCTGGATTTCCTCCGCAGCCATGACAGCTAGTTCGGAACCTGACGGCTCGGAAGCAATGAGAGCTCGGTTGCTATCCAGCTCGGCCTGGGTCTCCAAGTACGCCTCGCCCGCCGCCACCAAGTCACGCAGCCGCGAGTGTTCCCGAGTCAATTCCTGGCCCTTTTGTGGATTGGCGAAAGCGTCCGGCGAGCTGAGCTGGGCTTCGACCTCGGCAAAGCGCTTGCGAAATTTTTCAATGAAGGGGCGAAAATCCATGGTCAAGAAGCGAGCCGGTCAGGGTTGGAACGATACCGCGTAAATTCAACGGGCTCCTCAGCCGATCCGGGACCAGATGAGGGCAAAAGAAAACCGCCCGGGTACCGAAAAACGGTGTCCGGGCGGTTGATCGAAGCCAGCGCTAAACCTTTTTCTTCTTTTTGGAATTCTTGTCCGCCAATGCGGCCTGCATCTCCTGGGTGCGTGCGGCACGTTGCTGGAATTTGTCCACCCGACCGGCGGTGTCTACAAATTTCTGCTGACCGGTGTAAAAGGGATGGGTGAATGCGCTGATACCCATAAGGTACAGCGGATACTCCGTCCCGTCCTCCCATTTGGCGGTGAGGTTGGTATGGGCGCAGGACCGCGTGAGGAACTGTTGACCGGACGCGGAATCCCGGAAAATCATGTACCGGTAGTTCTTCGGATGGCTGTCTGCCTTCATAAATTTAGGGGTGGGGAGACTACCGGAGATTTGGTCATGCACAAGGACTAAATTCGTTGATTCAGCTCCAAATTGTATTTGCCGCCGTCCCCCGTCCGTCTTATTCCCATCCCACCGAATGCCCGTCGCTTATAAAATTATCGGTGGAGATGGCCGGGAGTATGGTCCCGCCACGCTCGAAGAAATCCGTGTCTGGTGCGAAGACGGTCGAGTGGGTGGTGGCACGCCTGTTTGGCGTGACGATGAGCTTCGCTGGCAACCGGCAAGAAGCCGCGAGGAGCTTCGCTGGGACCTCCCTCAGCCACCACCGATTCCGCAAACAACATCCTCGGAATCAACCCCTTCGACGGAACCTTCCGCTCACAAGCCATTGTCGGCCGGCTTTGCCATCCGCCTTGCCGCCGGAATTTACGACCTCGTGATTATCCAAGTCCTCTTCAGCGTAATGACCAGCCCGTGGTCTGAGAAGTTGTCGGAAATGAATGAATTGATGGTCAAAGAAATCAACTCAGGTCACCCCGACTGGCAGCGGTTTCTCCCTGTCTGGCTGACGACCACGTCGATCCTCTTGCTGACCATGTTGATTTATTCCGTGGGATTCAACCTCGCCCAGGGTGCCACTCCTGGAAAGCGGGTCTTGGGTTTGCGCGTTGTGAAGTCTGACGGCAGCCCACTGGATTGGCAATCTGCTCTCCTTCGCTTTTTTGCCGAATGTCTCAGCGCCGTGACCTTTGGCTTTGGTTTCCTCTTGATCTTGCTGACACCCGGCGACCGGGCTCTGCATGACATCCTGGTTGGTACCCGCGTCATTTCCATCCGGCGGGGCTAACCGGCGGCTGATTCTCCCTTAAGAGGCGGTGTGCCAATATTGCCCACCGTCTGTGATTCTTTGTTGGAGTATACCAGTCGCTACCAAAAATTCCGGGACTCCCCCTAAGCTATGGAGCCATGAGATGTCCGCCAAGTCTTGGACTGCGCCAGTCCTCTGGCGCTTTGCAGACAACCGTGAAAAGCAATGTCACGTCGGGCTAAGGTCTTACTTTGAAATTAGCCCAGGCAAAGATGGCCGGAATTCCTGGGTCAGGACCGTGGCCCTGACCCAGGTGATCTCCGCTACGCTCTACGGTCAGGCTACCTTGCTCTTCCGCCGGACGAACGCTCCCGTTGCTGCCAGCAATAGACCCATGATCCCGATTCCGGTTGGACCGAGCAATGGAACCTCGGCCTCAGCTTGACCCGGGAGATTCTGGGTATCCGGCTGTGAATTCTGCGTCACGGTCAATACATAGGTCCTCGTTGTTGTGCCGTTCTGCGCTGTCACGACCGTGGTAATGATGTTCTCACCGGAGTTGAGTGCAATCGGGGCGCTCGCCGTTCCGGACGTCACTGGTGTCCCATTTACGGTCACGGTTGCCGTCGGGTCCGTTACAGTTGGTGTTACTGTCAGTGTGCTCGTTGTGTAATCAACGCTGTCGCTATATGTCTTCCTATTAACAGCAAATGCCGGACTCAGTGTTCCCGCGCTCGGCACCAGCGAGGCAAGATTTGCATTGGCATCAGCGGCGCGGGTTACCACCAGCGTGTACGTCTTGGTTGTCCCGTCTTGTGCGGTCACAATCGTTGTGATGGTGTTCAGCCCCACGTTGAGTGCGATCGCCGTGCTCGCAGATCCCGATGTCACTGCAGTTCCATTCACCGTAACGGTTGCCGTATTGTCTGCAACCGTTGGAATGATGGTTAGCGAAGAGACGGAGTAGTCAACTGAGTCCGTGTAGTTCAATAATGAAGGATCGAAGCCGGGAGCCAGGGTGCCATTATCCGGTAGCCACGAGGACAAATCCGCGTTGCCGCTGGCGAAATTAGCCACCAACACGCGGTCTTGTGTGGCTGTAAAGCCAAAGCTGGCGGATGTGCTCACTGGAGTACCGCTCTCGGTCCAGTTCACAAAAGTATAGCCCGCATTGGCTGTCGCCGTAAGCGTTACCGGCGTTCCGATGGCGGTTGCTCCACCGCCGCTGGTCGTCCCGCCTCCTGCTGGAGAAGCACTCGTTGCGATCGTTGCACTTGCTCCCGGTGCCAGAGCAACGCCGCGTAGCACTTCCCCGTAAGCGGCTATTCGGAGGGTGGTAAAGGCTTCACCGGATGCCGGAGACGTAGCTGCCAGCGAGTCGGTGATGGAAACGAGTTGGTTGGGATCCCCACCCTGATCTGTCGCACCGCTGGCGGTGGAGGTGATGCCGAAAATGGTGACGGTACCGTCGCCATTCACTTGGCCGGTAATGTTGCGCAGACCGTTGTTGGATGGGGTCCAAGGCAGCCCGGTCGCGGGATTGATTCCCGTGGGATAGACATTGCCCGTTGTATCATTCGGCACGGAGTACGGGACGCCAAGTTTCAGGCCGGCCTGAAGGGTATAAATAAGGTTCCACTTTGTCCCATCAAATGTCCATTTTTGCAGGCCAGCGGTCGGGTTATTTGCTGGCAGCGCGTTGCTGTAAACCTGGTTCACCGAGTCATAAACCAGCGTCGGGGAAGTGGAGACTTGGCCCTCGTCCGCGACATACAGGGTGGTGGCGTTGGCAAACCACATTCCAAACGGATAGTAGACCGTTTGGGCGTTGCCGCTGCTGTCTTGGCCGGTTTTCGCGCTGGTTTGGGAGAAACCCGGCAGGATCGTGAAGACCAGCGAGTTGGCATCAGCGACTGTGGGCACGCCGCCCGGGCCAACTTGATACACGGTGTTAATGCCATTGCCGCCACTGCCTTTGGAGACATATAGAGTGTCGTTGTACGGGTTGTAGGTCAGACCACGAAGATTCATATCCTTACCGGTTTTGCCCGGAGCGAAGCCAACCGTGGCTACCGAGAAACCGTGTTGATATCCAGTCGCGCTGCCAGCCGTTCCATAAGTATATCCAACTGGAGTCGAATTGCCTCCTGCGCCAGGGGTGAGCATCTGCAGCCCGGTATCATCGCTCAGGAGCGTGAGACCAGCGCCATCGGGACTCCCGTTGCCCGCATTTCCAACGGTAAAATAGTTACCACCGGCCAGCACCGCCGCGCGTCCATTGTTGCCGCTATAGGCGTAACTGGGAGTAACCTGCACATTGCCGTAAGAATCAAGTTGAACGACCGCCCGTGCACGCGTCCCGATTCCAGTTACGGGATTGCTGGTGTCTACATGATAGGGTGTATCCGTATTTGAGACATCCTGTGAATTCGTTGCTGCGAGATAGCACATGAAGGTCAGTCCGCTACCATCCGGCGTTAGGTTTAGGGCCAGCTCCGATTTTGAAGGGAAGCTGGTGGAGACATCCAATCCAACCTGGCTCTTAACCGCGTCCGTCAGACTGACGCTATTGACGATGCTGCCTCCCTTGGTCATCTGATCGAGATAAATCGGAGAGGTGATTCCAAAAGCGGCATCGGGTCCTTCATTACCCCAGACGCCCGGATAGGTGCCATCGTGAACCGAGTCGGCACCATTGGAAAGTTTGCCCGGATAAGAGACGGTAGACGCAGTTCCAGTGTACACGCTACGGCTTACGATCAGATTGTTCTGTATAACTATGGGCGTTGCCGGGCCGACATCGACCGTGACGGTGATGGTATCATTGCCTGGGCTCACATCGCCCCCACCCGAAACGATCGCCGTGCTTGAGAGAACACCCGACGCTGTCGGGTCGATCGAAACGGTAATTGTAAGCGCCGGATAGTTTGAGTCGATAGGCAGGACGTCGCTACGAGTCGCGGTGGCCGTTTGACCAGAAACCGCCACGGACCAACCATTGATCGTTGTGCCGTTCAAGGAAGCGGCGGGCGTGATTCCCGCAGGCAGAGTCTGGGAAACGGTGACAGCGCCTCCACTGGTGCCAGTGCTGCCGACGTTCCGAACGTAAACCGTATAACTGGCGGCCAAGTCCCCGGGTTGAAAGTTGCCGTTGTGGCTGCCGGTGATGGAGAGATCGGGAGCGGTGACAACCGTGCTGAACGTGGAGACGGAAGCATTATTGCCATAATTGCCCTCCAGAACCGTATGGCTGGGGTTGATGACGGCCGCGCCTGCTGGCAGGGTGAAGGTGCCACCTGTTGAAGCTGCGACCGTAATGGTGAACGTCTCCGAACCGCCCGCTACCAGCGTGCCGCCTGTCAAAGCGACAACACCGCTGGTTGCGGAAGTTGGAACAGTGAAGGCACCACTGCCGTTATCCGTCGCGAATACAAAGTTGATCCCGCTTGGAAGTGTGAAATCCACTTCAACCCCCAAAGCGGTGGAGCTGCCTATATTTTGGGCCGTCAGTGTGTAGGTAAAATTATTTCCAGCCAGTGCGGTTGCGGCACCCGCCGTCACATCCACGGTCAAATCAGCGATGGAAACAGAAGTGACCACCGATGTGGCGTTACTGTTGTTGTTTTCGTTGAATTCCGTAACCGTATTATTGGGGTCAATCACAGCCGACCCAACGGCCGCCGTGTAATTGCCCCCATTGGCGGCGTTGACCGTCACGGTCAGCGTGTCTGATGCCCCGGCGTTCAATGAACCACCAGTGAAGTTAACCAACCCGCCCGGTGCCGAAGTTGGCACCATGAAGCCGCCACTGCCGTTGTCGGATGCTGAGACGAAGGTTAGTCCAGCGGGAAGAGTGAATTGCGCCGTCACTCCGGTGGCATTTGCGAAACCGGAATTGGCGACGCTGAGTGTGTAGTCATAATTGGCACCCGCATTGGCCGAAGCAGGTCCCGCCAGCGCGATTGCCAGGTCCGGGAGAGGAAGCGGGGTGCCACTAATGAACACGTTGTCGAAACGCCAATTGCCCGAACTATTGTTTAATGCGGCTCCAGAGGCGTTGACACAATCAGTGCCGGTGGATGCATTTACGATTCGTATGGCAAAGTTGGTGTTATTGTTTGCCGCCGAATCGGTAATGGTAGCTGTCAAGCCGGTATACCAATCAGACGCACCGGATTGGACGAAATATCCCGTCACCGTTGCGGAGGAAGTGGTGTTGTTCGTAACCGCGATGGCACTCGTCGTCCCGCCGAGTCGTATCGCCAGGTTATTCCACGTGCTGCCATCCGTGGTGTATTGGAGTTGCAGTTTTCCTTCGCCCTGGGCGGTGGTGTACCAATCAAATGTGACGTTAATTGCGTTGTATCCGAGGGTGCTCACAGCGAATTGCACACCTTGGGCACCGATCGGGGCGGCGCTCGACCAACCATTCGCAGCGCCATTCGTTCCCGCTTGCCCGCGGATACGCCAAATCTCGGTGAGATTGGCCACCCCATTCGCGCCAGTGTCTCCAGC
Source organism: uncultured Verrucomicrobiota bacterium (assembly GCA_903835555.1). Classification (GTDB taxonomy): domain Bacteria; phylum Verrucomicrobiota; class Verrucomicrobiia; order Limisphaerales; family UBA9464; genus CAILNN01. Next base: position 2,807 of record CAILNN010000289.1, on the reverse strand, counting down.
CACGCCTGCCACGACATCGTCCGTGGTAACTCCGATATTCGGGGACGGGTAAGCGTCCATTCCTAGCGAACTGGCCGTTCCCATACCTGTCGACGGAGCTGGGCTGTTATTGACTGCAATCGCGTTATTTTCAAACGTCCACCCCGTAATAAGATGAATCCATTTGGCATAAAGAGTCGTGTTTTCAGTAATTGGGAAGCTGCCGCTGCCTGCGGTATAGGTCGTTCCACTGCCGTCCGCCGCGGTATTCCAGCCAACGAAGGTGAGGCTGCCGTTGACAAGCCCGCTGGTGTTTCCCAGTACGGTCACCGATGTGTTATAATTGTGATTCGCACTGTCGACCGGCACTGTTCCCCCTGTGTTGCCATTGCCATTGTAGGTCACCGTGTAGGAGTTGATGGTCCACAGAGCGAAGAGGGTGGTGTTGGCCGTGATGTTAAAGCTGCTGCCAGGGCTGTAGCTGCTGCCGCTTCCGTTCGTGGTGGTATTCCAACCCGCAAAGGTGTATCCAGTCTTGGTCAGGCTGCCCGAATTTCCAAGAACGGTAACCGAGGCCCCAAAGGCGTAGGGACTATTGCCATCGACTGGCACTGTGCCGCCCGTGGCACCATTGGCGTCATACGTGACCGTGGGTGTCAGCAGATACTGGGCGTAAAGTGTCGTGGCCGTGCTGATGTTGAAGCTGCCGCCAGGGCTAAAGCTAGTGCCGCTTCCGTTGGCGGCAGTATTCCATCCGGCGAAGGTGTAGCCCGGCTTGGTCAAACTTCCACCGCCGAGTACCGTCACCAAGGTACCAGGTGTGTACGGACTGCTCGGATCGATCGGTGCCGTACCGCCCGTGTTGCCATTGCCCAGATAGATGACCGCCAGCGATGCCGAATATTGCGCGTAGAGCTTGGTGTTGGCAGAGATGGTGAAGGTGCCACCAGCCGAATAAGCCGTCCCGCTGCCGTCTGCGGAGGTGTTCCAGCCGGAAAAATAAAAGCCCGATTTCGCCAGACCGCCACTGTTGCCCAAGATGGTGACGGTGGAACCCGATAAATAAGGACTGCTAGAGTCATTTGGGATGCTTCCGCCGGTATTACCATTTCCATCATAGGTGACGGTATAACTATAACTCAGAACAATCTTGCCAGCTCCGCCCGAAGCGCCGGCTCCATTGCTAGGACTGGACGATTGATCCGCGCCACCACCACCGCCGCCGGGAGCAGTTCCTGGATTTGCAGGCCCAGCGCTCGTCAATCCCGCGCCGCCCGCACCGCCTCCTGCACTGCCATTGGGTCCCGCGCCCGCTCCGCCGGCACCGGAATTGTTGGCATTTGTCACCGGGGTTGCACCGCTTGTGCCAGCCCTGTTTACGGCTGCACCAGAGCTGGGAACGTTTCCAGAGTTCGAAGCCGATGCGCCAGCGGTCACCGTTCGAGTTGTAGTAGCGGACCCCGCTGTATTGTTTCCAACTGATCCCGCCCCTCCGACAGCCAAAACCGCCGCACCTGAAGGATTCCCAGCGGTTGTATTCCCAAAATAAGAAGCGCCGCCCATTCCTCCCGCTGTTCCGCTATTTGCTGCGCCGCCAACGCCGGCCGTTCCGCCCGCGCCAACGGTCAGTTGATAAACCGTCCCGGGTGTGACAGCGAAACTGGTGACTTTCACGTAAGAACCGCCCGCCCCACCGCCCGTTGAAGCATAATGTGCTCCAGCACCGCCGCTACCACCTCCACCGCCCCAGGCTTCCACTTGAACAAACGTAACACCTGTCGGACATGTCCACGTTGCATTTCCTGCCGTCGTAAACGAGGCACCGGTTTGTCCGACCGCCCGGCCGCTGCCGATGACGAATATCGCCACGGAGGCAAAGACGGTGGTTAGCCATCCAGTTAAGCTGTGCCGGACGCGGAGAGGTATTCCTCCCCGTAATAGACGGTGTTTCTGATTTTCAAAGGAGGTTTTCGCAATGGTCATCATGATCGGTTTGATGTGTAAGGGTGTCAAAATCAATGATACGGTGTGCAGGGGTTGATTGAAACGGCTAAGGAGGGCACTTTCCCTTCGGTAGTAGAGAAATTGCCTTTCACTCAAAAATCTGGTTTTCGAGCTGAGAAAAAATCATCTGTGCGAAAGATTACAGGGACGTGTCATTGACGTGACGATGAAGCAAACATTTCTTCAATTTCGGATTGGCTTGCAAGTTGTCCCGCGTCAATACGTAGGCCGTGTTTTCAAAATGGATTTGCCTATCTGCTGGCCAAACCAGGCGGGGGCTTCGTTGCTCCTCGGTCACGTATTTCGTCGCAATATGCTCCCTCGTCGCGCAGCCATGTCGGCCGCAGCGTTGATCATCTCAACTTACATTTTACCCGCCTGCGCCGACGGTGACGCCAATCCGGACGCGACCAAATTCATTGAACCGATCGTCATTGAGGAAACCCTGCCAAATGATCCGGGCGAACTCTCCGTTCGTCTAACGACCGATTATCGCCGGGGTGCCGAGACCGAGAGGTCCGGCCTGCTTCCAAATACCCAGGTTTTCTACGGAGTGATGGACCGGGTGGGCGTGAGCTTGTCGCTTCCAATGGCATACGCTCGGCCCGATACGGCCGCGCATTACGGTTTGGGAGACGCTTCGGCGACACTCAAAATCCTCATGCTTCGGCCGGATCCCCAATTACCGGCGCTGGTGGCCGGTGTCGAGGCTGATTTCCCAACCGGAAATCGTCGACTGGATTTGGGCGACGGAATCTACGCACTGGTCCCGAATTTGGCGCTGCTCAAGGATTTTGGCATCTTGTGCGTTCAAGGCGGATTTT
>CAILNN010000288.1 GCA_903835555.1 uncultured Verrucomicrobiota bacterium | reverse complement strand
CCCACATTTGGGCGTAAAGCCCATCACGCCACTGCTGGCGTTGCTCCTCGGACCACTGGGCCATTTCTTTGCGCTGGCTTTCCATCGCCTCGTCGCCGTGCACGGTGGCATGGAGCTGCAACAACTCGTCGTCCGTCGGCAGGACCGTCGGTTTTTGCGGGACCTCGACCAAGATGTGGAAGTGATTGGACATGATGCAGTACGTCAGAACGCGCACGCCGCAAAATTCAGCGTAAGCCTGTTAGGGGAGGTCAGAATTGCTTCGGGGTTGAAGAATGTATATTCGGAAACCCATGTCGGAGCCGGAGTTCCAATCGGTCTCGCCGCTATCTACCGTGCCATTGCCATTGGCGTCCTCGACGTAGTCCGGAAATCCGTCGCTGTCGGCATCCAGAGGGTTGCCAAGGCTATCGACGGCAACGTAGTGAAAACCGATATCAACTCGCGTGTTCGCCTCTTTGATTTGATTGGGCTGGGTTGTTTCGTGGTAAAGGTCGGATAAACCAGCCAATTGGCTACCGACATCCACCAGATTCGTCTGTCCTTGGTACCAACGGCCCAATCCATTGGGCACATTGGTATAGCTAAATGAAGCGAATACCTTATCGCTGGATTGAATGGGCAACAATTGGCTCAAGCCATTGGTCCCAATATACGCATTATTGGAGTACGCGAATGCATTGGTGTTGTCAGCGAGGACGTTACTGTTATCGAATGCGTTGTCCCGCGCAACCCAGGCATTGTTTGTTCCGCCAGGACCGAAATAAAACGAGCTATTTAGGGCCAAGTGATTGAAGAAGGAAAACTGAACGAATCCTTCGACATCCCAGGTATTTCGATAGATCAGGTTATTATAAAAGCCAAAAACGGTTGTTGGGGCATACGGACTTCCAGAGGCCTGCAAATAACAGGTCCCTCCATACAACTGACAATCCCGAAGCAGGATCGAAGAATAGAAAAAGGTCGAAAAATCGGCATAAAACTGGTAACCCACAGGCGTATTCATGTACATGGAGGTCCACTTCATATTCACCGATGGCAGGACTCCCACCGGGTTCGGTCCGGTGTAGCCGTTGACGATTGAGTCCGAGGACTGCGGGTTTGCGGTCCCTGCGGCGGGAGACTCTTGAACCGTGGAAGAGCGAGTCAGAACATTCATTGGGAACGCCCAACCGACACTGGAAAGTGATGCTCCTCCTTGGAGCCAGACACACGAACCGCCGGCAAATCCAAGTGCTGCACCATTGGCGAGAGTCAGCGTGGCGTTGGTGACTGAAATCGGCGATGGCAAATAATAGTCCAATGCGGGGTAATGATAGCCCAGGTCAGGAGCGTCCGTGTCGCGCTGGGTCGTCGGGGTCAGGGTCGTATTCGCGACCACGGAGTTCGTCCAAATCAACGGAGGAAAGGTGGTGCACCATCGGAAATCGCGCACCAGGTTCGAGTTGATACTGGCAACTCCGACATCGCGGTAGGGGCTTCCGTCCGCCAGGTAATGACTGCCGCCACCACCGGATTGAAACACGCCGGTGGCCGATGGCAGGACAGATACACCAGTGCCCGTGTAACCGCCGAGATTGGTCACCCCAGCGAGTATTGAGTTGGTCACGGATAGATTGGAGGAGGAAAAGGTTCCATTGGCATTGAACCAACTGGCTCCATCGACGGTCAGGTGCTCCACGCGACCGGTGGAAGCAACCCCATTTAGGTTGGTCAAGACGTTGACAAACAACGCGTTTCGTAGGCTGAAATCGGTCGAAAGCGGCCGAATCCCATTCAGACAATTGAGGATTTGAACATGACTGAAAGAATGGCCCGCACCGAGATCGAGCAGAATTCCGGTCTTGGCATAGGCTATTCTAAGATGCCCCAGTGTGTACGCGTTATTTCCGCCGGGTGTTTCCAGGTCGAGAGCCGTATCGGCATAATAGCCGGAGGGAGTGCGACTGCTGGTTTGCTCGCCCACGGTGGAATCGTCGGCAGCAGTAAAGACGACCGGCTGATAAAAATCCCCGAGCCAGGCAATCGGTGTGTTGATTTGCAGCCGTGCCGTATTTGTTTGGGCGTATTTTAGGACGGTCCCTCCCTCGAAGGTGGCCAGAGAACCGGAAACGGAAGTTGGGCCGGTGATCAGGTAGGTGGTGTCGCTCTGAAAACGGTAGTTGGTTAATCCGGAATTGACCGTGTAATAGTCCAAAACCAGGCCCGGTTTGCGTGTGGATTGAGCCATCATCGCCGGTGTCATTTGGTGGATAGCAACCCCCTTTTTCGGGACTGCCTGCGAACGAACCGGCAGACGGTGCATGGCTTCCTGGTGGCTGCGGATGGGTCTGGCCATGGACGCACCGCCGGAAGAGGATGGTGGCAATGTCAGCCATGCGGGATTGAGAGCCGAATGGACCACAGCCTCGATCAGGAATTGACGGCCTCCGTCAACCACCCACTGCTTGGCCACCAATGCCAAACTTGTATCCTCCGCCCCGACGGTAAAAGTCCGCCCTGTGCCGATGCGCATGGAACCAAAATCGAGTTCATCATCATCCAACGACAGGACAGTTCCGCTACCGTTGGCAATTGGAAGCTTTCGTGGGTGGCGTCCCGGTGTGGGTGCTTGGACAAACTCAGTCCATACCTCCAATCGAGTGGCGTCTGGATTCAATCCGAACCCCTCTGGAGGCGGAGGAGCCTGGCGCAGGATGATGTCTTGTTCCAATCCCGCCTTGGTGTAGGTGTATCGAACATCTGCGGAAACGGACTGGAAGGCGTTGGGATATAGAATTTGATTGGGAGGATAGAGCCAGGCGTCCGCGTCCTGGGCTTCACCAATGAGAACCGCTCGGTCTTGGGTCGGATCATAGTAGGCCATTCCGTGGACGTGGCTCACCATGTTCGCGCCATCGGGCAACCGCATTTCAATGGTATTGGTGGTATTAAACTGGCCTGAAAACCGAACGGTGTGTTGTCCGTGGCGAGCGACGGCCCCACCGCCTTCCAGAGCCTCAATATCGATTAGGCTCGGCTCCCATAAGCCTTTCTGGGACAAATAATTCAATCCCGATTCCAATTGAATATAACGATTGGTCCGAAGGAGCCATTTTCCGTGATCATCCAGAGACGGGTGAATCCAATGGACCTCTTGGGAATGCGGTTGAAGGTTTCGATTTTCCCATGCTTCTTTCACGCCCGCCATGGAGTCATGGAGAAGCCCCCTACTGATGCCAGGCTCCGCATGCAGCCGGGACAGACCGACTGAAACGATTCCTGCAACCAGGGCACCCCTGACCAGGATTCCCAAAAACGGGAATTCCCCAAACCGATTTTTAATGCTTTTCTTTGTCTTCATTTGGGTTGGCGGTTGCCGACAGAAACATTTTGCCGATGGACGATGAAAGAGGTCGCACCAAGAGGTCGCACCATGCCAGCGGGCTTCGTCGTAAGGTATTGCAATCCGGATTTGATAAGAGAGGATCGCGCGCATTTTTTCAAGAGGATTTTATATCCAATTAAAATCAAGAAGAGTAATTATTTGGTATTCTGAGACTTATGTTGAAATAAAATGTCTTGATGGCGATCCAAGGCACCGTGGTATCCCCTGGGGAATGCCCTATGGTTCGTCCTCCGCGATCGGTGGCCGAAACGATTCGTGGCATCGAAAATTCGGCAGTATGCTTCATTGACTCACCGGGCCGTTCCGGTCGTAATCGCCTGTCGATGGACCTTCGAGAAATTCGGTTCCGCGTTAACTGGTTCCGGCGCAAAGCCTTCACCTTGATTGAGCTACTGGTCGTCGTTGCCATTATTGCCATCCTGGCAGGAATGCTTCTCCCCGCCTTGGCGCGGGCAAAGAGCAAGGCCAATTTGGCTCGCTGCATTTCCAATTTACGGCAAATTGGGGTAACCTATTCGCTCTACCTCCCGGACAATCGAGACGGATTTCCCTACTCGGGCCGAGACTGGCCGCAAATGGGCTTCGTGGACCTGTTGAAGCTGCTGAATCCGTACATTAGCACCAACGCACGGGCGTTTTACCTCTGTCCAGCGGATGCCGGACGGGGGTTCAACATCGAATGGACGATCGCCAATAATTATCCGATCGCCACCAACGAACTTCTTTTTCCGTGTTCGTATTATTACTACAACCAATTCTACCACACAGATGACGGTGCCAGCCTTCGTCTTCGACGGATGCCCGAAGTCAAGTCGCCGTCGAAGAAGGCCATCTCGCCTTGTTTCGCCAGTGCTAAAGGGAAGTGGAATGACGTACGGGGCGGCACGGCCAGCTCCGGGCATGGAGCTCGCGGCATGTCCCTGCTTTTCGTGGATACCCATTCCGAATTTGCGTTGTATCCAAAACTAAACGCCCCATTCAAAGATGCTACGGGCTTCATCTACAACTTGGATTGGACGGTGGGTGGATTGAGCGGAGAAGACTTGAAGTGAAGGTTCGGGGCGATGCAGGCAATTGAGACAATCCGTCTCACTTCCATCATCAGATAGCGCCAGTCTGTCCTGATCAACCCTGCGTTGGGCGACGAAAATGGCCGAAATTGGGAAAGAATGGAGGTTTTAGGCTCGGCATCGTTGTTGCGCTTCCAATTTGTATGAGTCCTGAAAAACTGACATTGAAGGCCCAGGAGGTCATCGCCGAAGCGCAGCAAATCGCGCAAGAGCGCGGTCACCAACAATTGGATGGAGAGCATTTACTTCTCGCACTGATGCGCCAGCGGGAAAGTCTCATTCCGCCCCTGCTTCAAAAGCTTGGAGTCGCACTTCCGAGCTTGGCCTCGGAAATTGAAGGTGAACTGGGACGTCGCGCCAAGGTGGTAGGCGGGCAAGCCATTTACCCGTCGGCGGACCTCCAAAGCATACTGAATGAGGCCCCTGCCGAGGCTCGCAAACTCAAGGATGAGTATGTTTCGACCGAACATCTGCTACTGGCGCTCATCGGCAAGGGGGGGGCGTCACTCAAGAAACTTCTATCCCGCCATGGCATTCAGCGTGACCCGGTGCTGAAAGTTCTTTCGGAACTTCGCGGAAATCAGCGGGTCGTGGACGCGACCCCGGAAGACAAATTCCAAGCCTTGGAAAAATATGGACGTGATCTGACCGAAATGGCTCGGCAGGGGAAGATTGACCCGGTGATTGGTCGCGACGAAGAAATTCGACGGGTCATGCAAGTACTCACTCGACGGACCAAGAACAACCCCGTGCTTATTGGTGAACCTGGGGTTGGAAAGACGGCCATCGTAGAAGGACTGGCGAGGCGAATTGTCAGTGGGGATGTGCCGGAGCTGCTCAAGAATAAGCGCATTATTGCGGTGGACTTGGGCGCGATGGTTGCGGGAGCCAAGTTTCGCGGGGAATTTGAAGAACGGCTCAAGGCATTTCTCAAAGAGGTAACCTCCAGCGAAGGTCGGGTGATTCTCTTCATTGACGAACTCCATACCATCGTCGGTGCGGGGCAGGCAGAAGGGGCGGCGGACGCATCCAACCTACTGAAGCCCCAATTGGCTCGGGGCGAACTGCGATGTATTGGGGCGACCACGCTGGATGAGTATCGAAAGCATATTGAAAAGGACGCTGCACTCGAGCGCCGATTCCAGCCGGTGCATGTCGCTGAGCCAAGCGTTGAAAACACGATTGCCATCCTACGGGGCTTGAAAGAGCGTTATGAAACGCACCATGCCGTCCGGATTCAGGATGTTGCCTTGGTTGCTGCCGCCACACTTTCGCACCGATACATTACCGAACGATTTCTCCCGGATAAAGCGGTTGATCTGATGGACGAATCTGCATCCCGGCTCAAGATGGAACTGGATTCCAAACCGACGGTGATCGACAAACTCGACCGACAGATTTTGCAGCTAGAGATAGAGAGAACCGCTCTTTCCAAGGAGAAGGATGAAATTTCCAAGGCCCGAAACCAAAAGATCGAGGAGGAGTTAGCTAATCTGCGGGAGGGTCAAAAGCGGTTGAACGCTCAATGGCAAAACGAAAAGGCGGCATTGGACGCAGTCAGCATCGTCAATGCCGGAGTGGAAGCTGCTAAAGCCGAATTGGAACAAGCCGAACGACGGGGTGAACTTGCCCGGGCGTCGGAGATTCAATATGGGAGGCTCCCGGACTTACAGCGCCAACTTGCCGAAGCTGAGAAAGCATTGCGATCGATACCAACCGGGCAACGGCTGCTGTCGCAAGAGGTCACGGATGAAGATATCGCCAAGGTGGTAGCCGCTTGGACGGGTATCCCGGTGGCGAAGATGCTGGAAGGAGACCGGGAGCGACTGGTCCAAATGGAGTCGCGTCTGTCCACTCGCGTGGCGGGCCAGAAACAGGCGATTCGCGCGGTAGCGAATGCGGTTCGTCGAGCTCGCTCTGGATTGCAGGACCCGAACCGCCCAATTGGTTCCTTTATTTTCCTGGGTCCGACCGGGGTGGGAAAGACGGAGCTGGCGCGGGCATTGGCCGAATTCCTCTTCGATGACGAAAATGCCATGATCCGAATCGATATGTCGGAGTACATGGAGAAGCACGCCGTTTCCAGACTCATCGGGGCACCTCCCGGCTATGTTGGATATGAAGAGGGCGGTCAATTGAGTGAGGCGGTTCGGCGGCGTCCCTATTCGGTGGTCTTACTGGACGAAATTGAAAAGGCCCATCCTGATGTCTTTAACATCCTCCTGCAGGTGTTGGATGATGGACGATTGACGGATGGACAGGGACGCACAGTTGATTTCAAGAACGTGCTGGTGATAATGACTTCAAATTTGGGGTCGCATATCATCCAAGAGTATTTTCTGGACGGAAAGACAAACCCGACGGCTCGTCGATCGATGGAAGAAAAGGTCCTTGCAGAGCTAAAACGGCATTTCCGTCCGGAATTTCTCAACCGAATTGATGAGACGATCTTATTTGATAGCTTGGGTGAATCTGAGCTGAACCTGATTGTGGAACGTCAACTGAACAAGGTTGCAGCGCGGGTGGCCCAACAGGGAATCCAATTAAGCGTTACCCCTGAAGCCACTCGACTCTTATCGCGGGAGGGATACGATCCCCAATTCGGGGCACGTCCACTCAAGCGGGCCATTCAGGATTTGCTGCTGAATCCGCTGGCCGAGCAAATGCTGGCAGGCGAATTCGGGCCGGGAAGCCATGTGCAAGCGACAGTCACGCCAGAAGACACACTGGAGTTGGTTCGGGTTAATCCTTGATTGATCAAGCTGGGGCAAGAAGGCGGTTGCCAATGACCGTCAACCGACCTTCGACTGCCAGCACCAATTCATCGGGGGTGGATGTGCCAGCCGTCAAGCCGACGGTATCGAGGGGGGAAAACCAATGCTCCAATAGCTGATCGGGGCCCTCGATCTGATAGACTTTGGGGCAGGATTTTCGTATTGTTTCGGCCAATTCGCGGGTATTGTTGCTTTGCCGCCCGCCCACGACGATGACGATCGAGCATTGGGATGCCAGTGAATCAGCTGCCTCCTGTCGAAGCTTGGTCGGTTGGCAAACGGTATCACGAAAGTGGATCGAAGCCGACGGAAAACGCTGCTGCAGATACTGAACTAAAGCGCGGACCCGTCGAGCGGGCTGGGTTGTTTGGGCAACTACCCCCCAGCTTGGACGGGGAGAGAGTTGATCGATATCGGATTCTGAGAGAATGATATCGCACTGAGAGTAATCTTCCGTCAAGCCAATGACTTCGACGTGCCCGCGTTGGCCAATGACCAGTGGATGGTGACCCGCTTCCGCCAGTAGAGCGAGAGCGCGATGGGCGACATGGACCAGCGGACAAGTGGCCTCGATGACGTGGTGGCCTAATTGCCGCAACTGGGTGATTCGCCGATTACTGGCACCGTGGGCGGTTATCATCACGGCGGTCGTTTGGACCCTGGCCAAGTCAGACTCCATTTGTATACCGCTCCGCTCCAGATCGGCAAGGATAGCAGGATTGTGGGCCAATTGCCCCAAGATGGTAAGGGGGCGATTAGAACCTTCCGCCCGGGCAAGGGCCAGGGCATCCCGAACACCAAAACACATACCCAGAGCTGCAGCTCGGATGATTTTCATAGGCATTAACTTTGTATGGCAAAGCGAAAGTCCAAAGGTTGGGTCATATATTGCGATTGGAGGCAACAAATCGTTCAAGGGCAGCGACATACTCTCGAAAGGCATTCCGCCCGACTGGAGTAAGCTGGCAACTGGTCAGCGAGCGTCGATTCCGTACTGATTTTTCCAATGTCACGTATCCCGCTTCCTGGAGCGTCCGAAGGTGAGTTGTTAGGTTCCCGTCCGTCATCGCAAGGGCAGTGCGCAGATCGGTAAACGAAATCTCGGGCGAGGCCGCCAGCATGGCCATGATGCCCATACGTCCCTTTTCGTGGATCGTGCGATCCAGGTCTTGGAAGACATCGGGCGTCACGGTTCACGGGAAGGTTCGGTGACGCGCAGCCATCCTGCGGCTAGCAGATGCCCAACACCAAAAGTCGTGCCCATTATCAGGTGTTGTGCAAGTGGATCGAGAAGGAACGCCGTCCTCGAATCGCCATAAAGCGCGGAAACGACCAAGCCGCAGCCCAAGAAAAGCCCCCCGAGCCGACGGATACCGCGGGGTGTAAAAAAGCCAGCGGACATCAGGGCAAGTCCGTAAGTCAGGTGCCAAAGGGAAACCAGAACAACGATCGCGGCATGGGAATCCAACGGCAGTTGAGTGATCAAGATCGTGGTAACGAGCCCCACGGTGAGAGCGGGGGCCATAGCTGCGGCAACCCGCTTTGCGGGCAACGTCCAAAACGATTCCCCGGCGTGCCACGCCTGGCGGCGGATCATGAGGATGGCAATTAACAGCCCAAACGATGCGACTCCAAGCCACCACGCGACAAATTGAACCGTTTGAACGACATGGAATCGCCAACCGAAAAAGCTAGAAACCATTCCAAGGACTCCGGCAATGGTGAAAACCGGTGCAAGCGCCCGCCGATACAGAGCGCTGCGCTCCATTAGCGTTCGGATGACCAGAAGATGGTCTTGGATCTCGCGGCTCACGGAGCCACTTTGCCACACAAAGTGCGTTCGTCAAGAGGTCGATTCTTCCTTCCCCCCACGCTTATCTTCTAGACCGATGCTCAAGGCGACGACAGACCGGCATTGAAAAGTCGTTGCTTTCCTTTCTGCTCGATTTCAGGTCATCTTTGGCTCCTGATGGATTCGAAAAAGCTGGCCCAACTTTGTCGCGACCTGGCGGAGAACCGAAAGGCCGAGGATGTGGTCGTGCTGGATGTCCGCAAACATTCCAGCGTCACAGACTTCTTTGTCATCGCAAGCGGAACGAGTGAACCCCATCTTCGTGCCATCGCATCCGAAATTCTGGACCGGCTTAAGGCAGAACATCATCTGGAGCCGACCAGCACCGACGGAAGTGCTCAGACGAACTGGTTGGTGGCAGATTATTTCGACGTCATTGTCCACGTGATGAAGGCGGATGTTCGGGAGCGGTATGATCTGGAAGGCCTTTGGGGTGATGCTCCCCGCCTGCCGAAGCCTCGAAAGCGGACAAAGACTGCTGACACCAAATCAGATGGGTCGGTTACCGAAGGATGCTAGCGGAAACGCGGAATGAGTGGACGAGACGTCCGCTCCCCGAGGGCATGCGTGATTCAGTCCGATGCTGGCTTGGCAGATGGAATTCCGAATGCCGTCATCTGCTGGGTGCCATGAAAAGCCACTCCAACGAGGACAATCAGATTGCCCAACTGTGCGAATCCGTGGAGCAGGCCGAACTGTTTTTTGGCTGTCTGCTCTTCGGTTGAACCGGGCGTGGCTGCATATCGACGCTCATTCCAGGCATGCATTTTTGGTTGGAGACCAAACCCGGCAACAGCCACAAGAATCACCAATAGAACCGCGACCGGGACTGCCAACCGTGGCCACTTCCAACCTAAGGTCCGGGCGAGAATGGCTCCGGCCAAGGCCACGGATGCAGAGACCAATTGTGCAGCGAAATACCGAGCCAGGATGGCTTGCGCAACTGTCCCCGCCTGACGTCGGGTGATGACTTGGGATAATTCTGCGGAAAAAAGAGTTGGACCAACAACCAGGGTGAGAAAGAGACCCGCCCCCAGCCAAATGGCGGTATTGATGCAAAAGAAAGCCCGGAGAACGTTCATCATCGGCGGTAGAATAGGACCGGAGAGAGAAAAGGCGACGAACGAAATTCCTTTCAAGTAGGAGGTCGCGGATTCTTACCATAAATTTGCAAAATCACTATTGCCCGGACCATCAGATAAGTTACCCTTCTAGCTCTTTTTTCGACTTTACTTCTTGAGATGAATATTGAACTTACCCGGAAGGCCCTGGAAAAGGTTGGTAACCCTCACATCTTGGTGAATCTCGTTTCCCGCCGAGTCCGGCAAATCAGCTCTGGAGGAGGAGGAAGTTCCCGTCCGCTGGTGGATGCGCCTCCTACGATGGATTTGGCAGACATAGCCTTGCTGGAAATCATCGAAGAAAAGATTGGGTGGGAATCAACCTACATCCATCCCGAGCATCCGGAAGTGGTTGTCCCCAAGAAAAAGCGGGCACCGAGAAAGACGGCCGCCTCCGCAGCCGCTGCGGCAGCCGCTGCAGCATTGAATATCGCGGAACCCGTTTCCGCACCAGCGACACCCGTTTTTGCCCCGACTCTAGAGACTTCTGCTGAAAGCGCAGCGGCTGAGGCAGACATTCCGTCCTTGACAACGGCGTCACCGACCTCGGGCGATGAGGCCCCGGCGGTCGCGGCCTAATGGATGGACTATCTTCTTACCAATTCGAAAGCACGACGGGACTACCATATTCTGGACACCTATGAAGCGGGGATCGTGCTTCATGGGACAGAAGTGAAGTCACTCCGGGCTGGCCGGGGACAAATCACCGACGCTTTTGCGAGAGTGGAGCGTAACGAGGTGTGGCTGCACAACGCGCACATTGACGAGTACAGCCACGGAAACCAGCTCAATCACCTTCCCAAGACGCCGCGAAAACTACTCCTGAATCGGTCAGAGATACGGAAGTTGCTGGAGGTGGCCAAAGTGAAAGGGAACACTTTGGTCCCCCTTTCTTTCTATTGGAAAAACGGCAAAATCAAGGTTCAGATCGCGGTGGGAAAAGGCAAGGACAGCTTCGACAAGCGAGATGATATTCGTGACCGGGAATCCGATCGCGAAATCAAGCGAGCGATGATGCACCGGCAAAAGGGGCGTTAGGCAGACAGACCCGGTCAAATAAAAATAGGTCCTATAGGTCCTATAGCGCGTATAGGACCTATGAAAAGAGAGGCAAAAGCGGGAATCTGGGCTCCTCCCAAATTTAGGCCTCGACCTTAAGCCTCTACCGCTTCGCCCTTTTTCTTCCAGTTTCGGCGAGGGGCCTTGTTCACCAAGCCCTTCTTAATGACACTGGCGGCGACTCGGATATGCTTCACCTCGCCATTGGGCAATTGAACCTTGACGCGCTGAAGATTTGGGCGAAACCACCGTTTGGTGATTGCCGTTATGTGGGTACCGATTCCACCCTTTTTCTTGGCCTTACCGGAGCGCCAAATGATGCTTCCGCGGGCGGGCCGCTTACCTGAAATGGGACAAATACGAGCCATAAAATTGTCGGATCAACCGAAAGAAGGTCAGGTATAGCACCAGAACCTCAAGGGCTGCAAGTTGAAAGTTATTTTGTTGAAGTAGGCTAAATGCGAACGAGGTGTTCAAGTTGCGCCACCCGGGCATGAATCTCCTCGCGCTTGGTTCGGGTCGTGCGGATGAGGCCAAAGCCTTCGCAGCAGAAGGACGCGACGACGCTGCCGTGAATGAGGGCGCGGCGAAGATTGGTTTCGACCGACCCACTTTTTTGAGCGGCCAAGTACCCCATTAAACCGCCTACGAACGAGTCACCAGCACCGGTTGGGTCGACCACCTTTTTTAAGGGATAGGCTGGAGCCAGAAAAAGTCCCTTGGGTCCAGATAAAATAGACCCATGCTCCCCTTTCTTGATGATGACGTAGGAAGGTCCAAGCTTGTGGATCTTCTTGAGGGCGGTCACCACGTTATCGTCTTCGGTTAATTGGCGTGCCTCACTATCATTGAGGACCAAGCAATCCACCCGTTTGAGAAGCCGCAGTAAGTCCGCCAAGGCAACGTTGAGCCAAAGGTCCATGGTATCGGCCACGACAAACTTGGGCTTGCGAACCTGATCAAGCACCGTGTGCTGGACTGAAGGGGAGATATTAGCGAGCAATACAAAGGGAGCCTCTTCGTAGGAACCGGGCAGCTTCGGAGACCAGTTTTCAATCACACCGAGAACGGTGTTTAGCGTCCGCCGGTTGTTCATATTGACCTCGTACTCGCCAGACCAGTGGAACGTCTGCCCATCATGGACCCGCTCGAGCCCGGCCAGGTCAATGCCATGCTTCTTGTAGAGAGTCAGGTATTTCGACGGAAAATCGCCGCCAACCACCCCAGAAAGCTTGGTTGGGGCAAAAAAGCTGGCTGCGACGGCAGCGTGGCTGGCGGAGCCGCCCAACAGGCGGGGATTCTCCGACTTTGGGGTCTTGATGGAATCAAGGGCAGTTGTGCCCACAACGAGAACGCTCATAAATAAACCGGAGATGGTGGTGGGAACAGGATTCGAACCTGTGAAGGCAAAGCCAGCAGATTTACAGTCTGCCCCCGTTGGCCACTTGGGTATCCCACCACGAACGACCAGACCGCTAGATAGCGGAGGGCGTGAATGAAGGCGAATGTAGCACAAAGGCTCAAGCTGTTTTTTCCAAAATCTTTGCTTTAGACCGTTTCGCCGACCGAAATCTCAAGGGATATCCCTTGCCGACGAGGATTGCGAAAGCACCAAAGTACACTAAAATCCAGTCGTGACGACCGCACCTACCGAGCGTTCAACGTGCTCTCGATTCTTGCGCGACTTGGAGTCCCGAATGGCTTCCCCGTGTACGGTCCGCAATTATCGGCAGGCGCTGGAAGAGTTCAGCCTTTGGAAAACCGGGACCGAGAATGAAGAACCTCGGTGGACCCAATTGACACGTGATGATTTTCGGTCCTACGTCCGGCATCTGGGGCGAAGCGGTCTGGGACGAAGCACCATCCAGCTTCGGTTCAGTGCCTTGCGCGGTCTGTATCGATTCCTCCTGAGGTTGGGTGAAGTGGAACAAATTCCTCTACGTGGTCTTTCCCTGCCCCGCCTGCAAAAGCGGCTTCCGCGATTTCTACAAAAGGAACAAGTCGTTCAGTTGCTGGAGGCCCCGACACCGTCAGATCAAACCGAAACAGAAGGTACCCCATCTAACAATGGAGCTGGCCTGCGCGACGCGGCGCTGCTGGAATTCATTTACACCGCAGGACTACGCATCAGCGAGGTTTGCGGGCTTCGGGTTGAAGACCTCGACCTAGCGACCCGGCAGGTACGCGTTTGTGGAAAAGGGCGCAAGATTCGCATACTGCCAGTCGGAGAACCGGCGCTGGAAGCCCTGACGCGGTATTGGAGCGCTGTCCAACATCCCAGGGTCAGCAACTGGCCGCTTTTCCTTGCTGGGAAGGGTCCTGAGTCCATACGACCCTTAACCGTGCAACGGCGATTAAAGCGACATTTAGCCCAATGTGGACTCGCGCCGGACATCACCCCGCACAAGTTGCGGCACAGTTTTGCCACCCATCTGCTAGACGGCGGAGCCGACCTTCGAAGCGTCCAGGAATTGCTGGGACATACCCGCCTGAGCACCACGGAAGTCTATACCCACGTGAGCACCGATCGATTGAAGCGCGCCTATGAATCGGCCCACCCTCGAGCCTAGTGTCGTGCTTTCAAAATGCATTTGCCTATCTGCTGGCCAAAACAGACAAAGCCATTTTGAAAACACGCCTTGGATGGAGGATCGAGTTTTTCACAAAGGAAAACTGGAATTTTACTTTGCGTGGTTCAAAATCAGCTCGTTTTGTCGGTAATCAAGTTATTGACCGTGCCACCCAACGTGCCGCCCAACTCCTGGTCCGCTCTTGTTTTTTTGAGTCCTTTTTGGTCCTCGAGTCCTTTGGGGTCCTCATCTGACAGCGTGTCGTTGTCCGGGGTGAGGGCTGGTGGAAAATGGATTGAATCTCCGAGGGGGTACGTTCGTATAATCACCGGAGGTTGCGGACATTACCGTTGTCGTTTTTACTGTTGTTTTTGACGTTGGTCCTGTAGCCGGTGAATTTACATTCCAAGTCAGCCTCCACATCCATGCCAGCCACATTCCTTCCGCGATTCCTGCGTTCTTCGGTCGTCTCGGTCATCCAATGGTTTGATTCTGACTACGAAGTAGAAACCATTGCCGAAGCCGAAAAGCGCGAGGACAAAGTGGAATGGGTCAGAACCATACCATTTTGCGTACTTCATTTGGGTTGCCTTGGGGTGTTGTGGACGGGAATAAGCTGGCTGGCGGTAGGTCTGGCCTTCTTCCTCTACGTCATTCGGATGTTCGCGGTCACTGGATTCTATCACCGCTATTTTTCCCACCGCACCTTCACGACTTCGCGCTTCATGCAGTTCATCTTCGGGCTTTGGGGGGCGACCTGTGTTCAACGGGGAGCACTCTGGTGGGCTTACACGCATCGCCACCATCACCAGCATTCAGACGATGAGAAGGACAAGCATTCGCCCCGCCAACATGGATTCCTCTGGGCGCACATTGGCTGGATAACCAGTTCCAAGAACTTTCCGACGGACTATCGTCGAGTAAAAGATTTGGCCAGGTACCCAGAGTTGGTGTTTTTGAATCGCTTTGACGTTTTGATTCCCGTGCTATTTGCCATCGCGCTGTACGTGGCGGGAAATTGGTTGAACGCGGCATTCCCGGTGCTTCACACGAGCGGCTGGCAATTGGTGGTCTGGGGCTTCTTCATTAGCACGACAGTCCTTTTCCACTGCACTGCGTTCATCAACTCGTTGGCCCATGTCTTTGGAAAGCGCCGCTACGAAACAGATGACGATAGCCGCAACAGTTTTCTCCTGGCGATCATCACTTTGGGAGAAGGCTGGCACAACAACCACCATCGCCATATGGGTACCGTCCGTCAGGGGTTCTATTGGTGGGAAATTGATGTGACCTATTACGGACTTAAGGTCCTCTCCTGGCTGGGATTAATCTGGGACCTTCGTCCGGTTCCAATCGCTGCCTATGACCCTTCAACCCATCTTCAGGCGAGCAAGCTTTCGGCACCGCGTGTCAGCGATCAAACGGGGAGTGTGCCGCCTGTGCACCAGCAGAAGCCCCTAGGTGGCTTGCGTCCGCCAGTTTCCCGAGCCTAGGGCGTTTTTTCAAAATGCCGCTTCCACGGCTGGCCATCGTTGGTTCAGGAATAGCCGGCCTCGGTTGTGCGTACTTCTTGAGATCTCGGTATGCTCTTAGTCTCTACGAGCAGAATGATTATATTGGCGGGCACACCAACACCATTGATGTAACCTACCGGGGAGAGTCCGCCTCCTTCGACACTGGGTTCATGGTATACAACCCGGTGACCTATCCCAACTTGTGGCGCTTTTTTGCCGAACTTCAGGTTCCGGCCCAACCGACGTTGATGTCCTTCAGTGTCCAGCACTGTCCAACGGGATTGGAATATTGTGGCTCGGGATTAAGTGGCCTTTTTGCCCAGCGCCGAAATCTCTTGAGACCTCGCCATTGGCGCATGTTGCAGGCGATGGCCCGGTTCAACCGCGAAGCCGTCCAAACCCTTCGAGATGAATCCAATCTGGATTTGACGGTAGCTGAATACGTCGAGCAGCGTGGGTACGGTCCCGATTTTCTGGATTTGTTCCTTCTACCGATGAGCAGTGCGGTCTGGAGCACACCACGGGACGAAATGCTACGATTTCCTGCCCACACGCTGCTGCGCTTCTTTTACAACCACGGATTCCTGGGACTGAAGGGCCGTCATCCATGGTGGACAGTGACGGGTGGAGCTCGTGAATATGTTCGGCGACTGGAACCTCACCTAGGAAACCGGTTCCGACTCCGGAAGAGGGTGGTGCAGGTCACCAAAGTACGGGAAGGCGTCGAAGTCCAGACCGAGGATGGAGCGGTTGAATCGTACGATCGAGTAATCCTGGCGTGTCATGGCGACCAAGCCCTTGGGCTGCTGTCATCTCCCCATCCGTTGGCACAGACACTCCTACAGGAATTCCGCTATCAGCCAAACCTGGCCACCGTCCATACGGACGCTTCGGTGATGCCCCGACGTCGGCGCATATGGTCTTCCTGGAACTATCGAATTTCGGCTGACAAGAACGGGAAAATGACGTCACAAACCATCTATTGGATGAATTCGTTGCAGGGGGTCAGCGAACGGAATCCGTATTTTGTGTCGATCAATGCGGGAGACTCCGTCGATAGAAGGACGGTCCTTCGAGAGATTTCCTATGAGCATCCGCTCTTCAGTCTGGGAGCAATTCGGGCTCAGCGCGAACTGCCTCGCTTAAATCAACTAGGCCATGAAACCGGCATTTTCTTCGCGGGAAGTTACTTCAAGTACGGGTTTCACGAGGATGCCTTCACATCGGCGCTGAATTGCTGTCGCGAGTTGACCGGCGCGGATATTTGGCCCGGAAGCGCTTCCAAGACAGAAAGTTGAATTTCGATGAAACCTGGCACGTCCGCGTCGTGTCGTTTCAAGGACATAGAAACTCGCGTTGACCGACGGATGCAAAACTCCCATTTTCGTCACCTGATGAATCCCCGCTGGCTTGCTGCCTCACTGGTTGTCGCCGTCACGGCTATGGCCGACCCCAAACTGCGATCAATCAGTTTGGACGAATGCGTTCGATTGGCTCTCGAGAAAAACCTCGACCTTCGAATCATCCGCTATGAGCCGCGGATTCAGGCGCTTGAACTGGGTGCCAGTTTTACGGATTACTACGACCCCAAATTTACCGCTCGCGCTGGGCAGACCTTTAACGAATCGCCGGGACAAAACATTCCTGGACAGCCGGCTTTTGCTCCGGCGAAGACCTGGAACGAGAATTATTCCTCAGACTTGGCAGGTAACCTGCCGTCCGGCATGCATTACGACATCCTGGGAACCTTGAATCGCAACAGTGGCAATTCTCCTTACTCGACCTATACCCCCGGCTCGACGGTCAGTATTACGCAGCCGTTGCTGAAGAATTTCTGGATTGATTCGCCTCGATTGACAATGCAGTTGAACAAGAACGTCTTGCAGAACAACGAGCAAGACGTGGTCAACCAAGCTCTGACATCATTGACCGCAATCGCCAATGCGTATTACGACTTGGCAGCAGCCCGAGAAAATGTGGAAGTCGAGCGAAAGGCGTTGGAATTGGCCGAACAGCAATACAACGAAAACAAAATCAAGGTGCAAGTGGGGACCTTGGCGACTTTGGACGAGAAGCAGGCGGAGTCACAGGCTGCAACCGTTAGAGCCGACCTTATTACCGCTGAAGCTACCTTTAGCAACGCGGAAAATACACTCAAACGGCTAATCACGGACGATTTCGCCTCGTTATCCGATACCTTGCTGGATCCTGCTGAGAAGATTAGCGCGAATCCGGTCTTGGTCGACAAGATTTCCAGTTGGGAGCGAGGACTCAAACAACGTCCGGATGTCATCCAAGCGCGACTTCTTCTGGAGAAACAGAAGATCACCATCCGATTCAACCGGAACCAACTCTTTCCACAGTTGGACCTCACAGGCAGTTACGGGGTAGCCGGTCGTGCGACAACTTTTAGTGATTCCCTGGGACAATTAGGCGATCGGGATTATCCCAATTTTGGAATTGGTGCGGTCTTTAGTTACCCGTTGAGCAACCGGTCCGCGCGTAATCGGTATAAAGAAGCCAAGCTATTGTCGGAGCAATACCTGCTGCAATACAAGTTACTGGAGCAACAGGTGATGGCAGCCATCGCCAACAACATTGACACGATCAATGCGGACTTCAAGCGGGTAGAAGCCACCCGTGCGGCAACCAAATATGCTGAACTGGCGTACGAGGGAGAGAAGCGAAAGTTGGAAAACGGTAAGAGCACGAGTTTCATCGTCTTACAGCTCCAGCGAGATTTAACGACCGCACGTTCGACTGAGATTCGGGCGCTAGCTGATTACAACAAGGCCCTTTTCGCCCTTTATCAGTCTGAAGGCAGCACCTTGGAACGACTTCGAATTCGTTTCTCGGTTCGCTAGGGTGTGGTTCAACTCAAATTCGGCACGGGTTTTCTATTCCGCGATAAAAAGGCCGTCGCACCATTTGATGAAACGGCTGTTTTGATAGTGGGAATGGTACAGACCCACCAGCCGGTAGCCGTGGTCGAACAGGAAATCGACGGTTTCTCCCGGACGCGATTGTCCCTCATAGAGCGAAACCAAGTTTAATTCGAGAAAGATGGACCGTACCTGCTTGGTGGCTAGCATGGCATCGCCTCCCTGAAGCACTCGCAGTTCGAATCCTTGCGTATCGATTTTTAGCAGATCAATCCGGGAGATTCTCTGCTCTTTGCAGTAGTCATCAAGGGTCGTCACCGGGACCGCCACACTTCCCTGGGTCTGCATCGCTTCCGCCTGATCGGAAAAACCTGCGGCTTCCCGCGCTGTCGGCAGGAGCGAATTTGTGACGCTATTGGAATTAAAGAAGAGGTCGGCTTGGCCGCGCTTGGCTCCCAGCGCCATTCGATTGACCCGTACTCCCGGAAATGGGGCAGCGGTCTTTTCCAGCGATTGAAAGGCTTCGGAAAATGGTTCGAAGCTATGTATTTGAGTATGTGGAAAAGCGCTCATGAATTCGGTCACACTCTGCCCTTCGTTGGCCCCCACGTCGAACACAAGACTTGGGATACCGATTAGATGACGGATATCTTCCAGGTAATCGCGGCCCGGATGGTCGGGAACCTTTCCCAATTCATAACCAGTCCAGGAGATCGAGCGATTCAAGAGGCGGCGAACGTGCATGTCTGGTTTCAGTAAAAGGCCCGGGTGGTGGCGTGGCGAGTCTCGAAATGGATCGTTGGACCGACTCTTCCGTAGACAATCGAGGCGGGCATCATCAACCTAGGTCGTGTTTTCAAAATGCATTTGCCTATCTGCTGGCCAAAACGGGCGGGGGCTTCGTTGCTCGTCGGTCCGACTCGGTGCAATTTTTCTTTATGGGGCATGGATTGCCGGGGCTCAATCCGTGTCGGTGCCTCTGGCGATAACCAACACGGTCGGCGGTGTGACAATTTCTTGGAATGAAGACCTTACCCAGTCTATCTACAGCGTCCAGCAAAGCAGCGATTTGACCCGCTGGAGTTGGATCGCCACCGATGCCTATTACACGATTTCCGGTTCGGCGAAAGTTGCGCGTGTTTTGACCATTCAGCCGTCCGCAACGGCGAGTTTTTATCGCGTTCAAGCCTTTGGATTACCGCAGACACCCCTGACTCCAGGCGAGGACCAAAGTGACGCTTCAGCCTTGCTCGCAACGGGTCAGCTTCCACTTCAGACGTTTTTCGAGGTAGAAACGATCGCCACCTTCACACTAAACCATTTGCCAGTGGATGGAGAGGACGGACAGTTGATGCTGGTCCAGAACGTGGATCAAGTGATCAAGACGGCGACACTTTTACGACGGCGTGGGCACGGTACCCTTCTGGACATGTCGATGAAACATTGGTGAATGGGGGGCCGATGGTTCGCGTACATGAGAGGTCGTTGACCGCTCAATCGAATTGAGGTTGGCGTGATCCGATTATCTGGTTTTCCAAAGCGCCATAGGGCAGGCGCAGTCCAAGACCTGGCGGACCAGCCCGTGCGTCCGCAACCTACAGAATTTCGGGGTCAGCCTAAGTATTAGGGCGTGTTTTCAAAATGCATTTGCCTATCTGCTGGCCAAAACAGGCGGGAGCTTCGTTGCTCCTCGGTCGCGTATTTCGTCACAATATGCTCCCTCGTCGCGCCTCGCCCCTGCCTGTTTTGGCTGGCGCATACAGACAAAGCCATTTTGAAAACACGCCCTAAGAGGACTAGGCTCTGGTAGCCATTCCCAAGAACCCCAGACGATTGGATGCTAAGGTGTTCGAATTGGACGCTGCCCCAATCATTCCCATGGATGTCGTGATTCCCAATGGCATGGAACCGAGCATCGTCTGGTGCTGAATGGCATCCTCCAAGACTGCCAGTTCCCTAGGCGGAACGGACATCACCGGGCTGGAGTTTCGGGACACCTGGCTGGGGGAGAAGATGGCTTCCAGCGGTCGGGCTGAGGATTGCCATCCGGTAGCCAATGCCAACAGTGCCGAGTCGAGGATGAAGTCCCTTCGACTGCATCCTCTTTGCAAGGAGGTCATAACGGGGCAATAACCGCAGATTATAGGTGTTGCCACTCACTGGAAGTACCGGAAATCACGTGTGAAACCGAGATTTTCTTGTAGATAAACAGGACATCCTCCAACTGAGAGAAAAGTGCATTCTCTGGAGCGAGAACATTGGGCATGTACTGAATCAGGTTGACGATGATGGCTTGCTCGAATTTATGGGAAAAATACAATTGTGGCTTTGCTGCGCCGGATGGGTCCGGACGGTACCAGTGCAGCTCGATTGTCAACACTTCATTGGTTGCCCACGATTGAAAAAGGAGTGGCGATGCTCTGTCGAACGGTTTGGTGATGGTAAAACCGAGGGGATTGGGAGCCCCGGTCACTAATCCCGTGGAAGTGTCCCTCGGGGTCGTAAAATCACCTTTTACGGCATACACCGAGATTTCATCCGTGTGACTTGCCGTCGACGCTTGTCCAAGGCTATCCAAGGAGCCAGCCCCCGCGGAAATACTCCCTTGGTGAGCACCCGTGATGGTGAGAAATGCGGTTAAACCCATAAGAAATAGGAGCACTTAAACTCGAACGGTTACAAGGAAAACCTCCTGTCTTGGGAGATCGGATCAAGGTTAACAACCGAGATTGGCCAAAAGGGTGCCCTATTGAACCTTCCAAACTCCCCAGTTCTCTGGACGCAGCCGGGCTTCGCTGGGGATGTCGCTGACGATAGCGGTGTCCCGGTTGCTCCAATAGGCCCGTTGCAGGGTCTGTACGCCGTTGCCACGAAGCAATCCAATATCAGCCCGAAAGCTTTGTCCGACCTTCGGATTCCACCCGAGCAAGCTCAGGGGTACTTGAATCGTGTACACGCCCTGCGATTGCTCCAGAACCACTTCCGAGCTAACATCGCGCACCGAATCAAACGTCACTTGGCCAACCGGTGAGGCGAACAACGTCTGATCGTCCTTGGCAGTCCCGGGAAAAATCGGACGGTACAGGACGGCTTTTGTTTGGATGCCCGAACGGGAAACCAACAGGCGCAGGCAGTTGGTTGCCGGGCCATCGCGGCGATCACGGGTCAGCGGTTGGGAATCGAGCATCAGGTCCAAAGCTCCGCCTTTTTTGAAGAGGAAGCGGTAATCGGTTACGGCATTGGCCAGGAGGTCTGGGTCATCGGTCTGCCATCGGAGATAGAGGTGGTGATCGTCCACAGCAACGCCCGCCGATGCTCGCTCGTCGACGACGACCATCGATGCGGGTTTCCATGTGGCGAGGGTCTTCAACGGCGCGGTCAACTTGGGGATGGCCCATTCTTCGGACCCCTTGATTCGCGGAGACTCGGTCTTGGCTTCGGGCAATCGATTGGCGTACTCAGGATTCAAAGTAAGGGTGCCAAAATCGCGTCGATGGATAGAATCCCACCCTTCCACATGGTAGAGGCTGGAGCAGGCGAAACCGGCGACTAAGTAAACCTCGCCGTTGGGGATTTGTGTGATGGTGGGATGGAAATGTTCTTGCTCGAAGGAGAGTCCGTCCATGAGTTGACCACGCTGAGCTTGAGGCAGTCGTACGGGAGGGAAGCGGCGGGCATCTCCTCCCAATGTTTGGACGAACAAACCGTCGGTGGTAAACACGTAAAAATTGCCCATCTCGCCGTTCATCACAAAGACTTCGCCGGATTCGCCTTTCGGCTCTATCGGCGGTCCGAGAAGTCGGGTGGGGGCTATGTATTGGCCGGCCTCCACGGGCAGGGTGTTGTCATCGGGATACTCTCGATAGCTCCACATTTGCTGACCATCGCGGTATCCTGCGGCGGCGCTGATAAGCCATCCGTCCTTGGCCGGCACCAGGCAGAGTCCGTCCTCCGATCTGGCCATCGCCGCGGAAGGTGGAATTAGGAAATGGGCCTGCTGGAGGTCGAATACCGGAACGCCGTCAGAGGTGATGGATGGGGCGGGGACTCGAATGGTCCAGTTGCCAGTGGCCTCCAATCCGGGGCCAAAAACAAACTCACGATATCCGTAAGTCCGGGCCATTCGTCCGTCGCTCCGGGAGAATTGTTCATCAAAAACGCGATAGCGGAACTCATTGGTTTGGACCTTCAAATCCCCATTGAGATCGCTCCAAGTCATGAAGTGCTCGTGTTCATGATTGGGCGCAGTGTCCAAGATTTCGGGGCGGGTGTAGAGGTAGGGCCACCAGCGATCGGAACCGAGATACCCAACCGGACGCCCGATTTGAGTTTTCTCGTCGAGGAGATAGATGGCGGAAAAGGTATTTCCGCGCAGTCCTCCCTGGTAGCCGCCGACGAGGTAGGTCCGGTCGCCGACGCGTAGGGGACGCTCGGGCAACCAATTTTCCCCAGGCATGGGGTCGTTGCCTTGAGCCGATTCCCGGGCGACAATGGCCTTAACCCGGGAGGTTCCGCGCGTCCAATCCAATTCAAATTCAAGGATGCCCTCAAAGGTGGCGAAAAAGAGGCGATTGGGGTTGCCGGGATCGAGAGTGCCGCCACCGCCGTAGTGGGTGGGGCCGTATTTGACCTGAAGCAGGGTTCCATCGGAGGACCATTCGCTAACCCGCTTGGGGAGGTTATCGGCTTCCGCCACCCAGAGGTGACCCTGGCTATCGACAGCGACCCCCGCCGGATACTGCATGCGATGCTCATCGTAGAGGCCCAACTGCGGACCTCCCGGATTGCCGATGGTTCGAACGAATTTATACTGGGAATCAAACACCTTCACTTGATGGCTATTGCCCCAATCACTGATGAGGAGCATGCCGTCGGAGGCAACCGTAGCTCGTTGCGGGTCTTCCAATCCGGTGATGAGCGTTTCGGGGTGGGTTAGTTCGACCCGCTTGCCATCCGATGAGACTTCAACTGAATAGCGCTCCAGCTGGGTCGCAGTTAGGACCAGCAGTCGGCCTTCAGAATCGAATAGCAGGCCTTTGGGTCGCGGAAGAGTGACATCGCAGAGCGGAGCTCTTTTTCGGCTGTCGAAGAAATAGATTTTGTTTTTCCATGGAGCGCTGGTGGCAATTAGTCCGTTATACACCGCGATCCCAGCTCCTTCATGGATGCCCTCGCGCACACCGCCGCTGTATTTGCCAATCAACCTGGCTTCAAAGGTCTCGACCTCGGGTGCCCCGCGACTGCGCTCGGGAGCCCTTCGGGTGGCGTAGAGACCGTGAACGGGGGTGGCTTCGGCACTCAGGTTGACGGTGTACGCGAAAAACTCCGGATCGCGTTTGGGACCGAGGTCTCTGGCCAGCGCATTGCCACCCGCCCACCCATCGATTTTTGGACCGCCGACAATCTTATTCCCATGCTCGTCCATGAGCAGCAGGGTGTCGCCCGCTTCGCCGACCCGGGACGCCACGAGAATCTGGGGTGCCCCGCCACGGGTGGGACCAGTTCCCTTTGGTAAAAACAAGACATCGCACGGAACGGAATGGTCGGCCAACCAGCCACCGCTGCCGTCGAGGGTCAACCACGGCGGGTTGCCACCGCCATAGACCTGGAATTCGTAGCGGAGGTGCAGGCCATCGTGGACCAACCCCCGAACGTGGTATTGACCGATTGGCGCACGGGGATGAACAAAACCGCCACCACTGGCCGGGCTGCCCTCAGCATATCCATCCCAGTAGACCACGTTGTCACCAGCGGGCAGACGGGTTTCGGAGATCAGGTTTCGGACTCGCTGCCCTTGAGCATCTTCGATGACGAGCGTCAAGTAGGAGGGCTTTGGAAGGTTAAAGCGGACCGGGATGCCGACGTCGGTGCCAAGGGCCGGTGAGATCCCGAGGCAATAAAGGAGTGCCGTGAGATTGGTCCGTAGCCGGTGTGCTCCTTGACTGAGAATTTGGGTAATCGCTGATGCACCACTGGCAGCCATGACATCCATCGGTTGAAAAGGAATTCGCCGGATCATGTCGGGAGAATGGTCTTAGTTAAGCTCGCGGCGGAAGGGAAAATCCGCTTGGCCTTTGGAAATGTGGCTTATGGCCTGGCATTCCGGGGTGTGACCGCAAAAAGGTTATTCGTAATTTTCTTGAACTGGATGGGACGGGCCTTCAGCCCTCGGTCGCGTTTAACCAAATACTCGACCGCGTCACGCTTTGACCCCGCGTATTTTGGCTGGCGCATATCGACAAAGCTATTTTGAAAAAACGCCCTAGGGATGAATACGAGCTCTTCCGGTTGCATGGGAACCGGAATCTTTGCCGACCACACAGATTCCCGGTACCTTGCACCTATGCTCATCCGAGCAAGTGGCAATGAGCCAAGAAATACTCGCAATCCCGGTCCGAGCGGTCCTACCGGAGCTTTGCAGGATGCCATTTCTGGCGTTTTGCTGAAAAGGCAGTTGGCCCGATAGACGATACCATGCACGAAGCCCTCGACGTTTTGGCCAGTTACGGATACTGGATTGTCTTCTTCTGGGTATTTCTAGACCAGGCGGGATTGCCTGTACCCGCATTCCCGGTGTTGCTAGCCGGTGGCGCACTGGCCCATGACGGCAAACTGAGTCTTTTCGCCGTGATTGGCTGGGCGGCCCTGGCAGCCATGCTCATTGACACCATCTGGTATGAAATCGGGCGGAATCGGGGAAAGTTTGTCTTGAATTTCATCTGCCGGACATCGCTGGAGCCGGAGAGTTGCGTGGAGCGGACGCAGTCCATGTTTGCACGTCGCGGGACGTGGACCCTAGTGGTGTCGAAGTTTGTACCCGGTATGAATGTCGTCGCCGCGCCGATGGCTGGCATGACTGGCGTGTCCCGCTTGCATTTTCTGGCGCTCAACGTGGTGGGAGCGTTGGCCTTCGCCGTGGCGTTGGTTGTGCCCGGCTACCTGTTCAGTCAACAATTGGAGCATTTACTGACTGTGATTTCCGCTTCCGGGCGCGTGGTTATTGCGTCGCTGGCGGTCTTGTTTGTTGGCTACATCTTGATCAAGTACGTCCAGCGGGTTCAATTCGTCCGGTACCTCCGAGTAGCCCGGATCACTCCCGAGGAATTGAAGGACAAGCTGGATGGAGCGTCCGATGTGGTGGTTTTGGACCTGCGGTTGCCGTCCCATTTTGCCCAATCACCGGAGACGCTTCCGACAGCCATCCGGATGGCTCCAAACGAGGTTGCCCGACGGCATTCGGAAATCCCCCGCGACCGGGACATTGTGTTGTACTGTTCGTGCCCCAACGAGGCTTCCGCCACCCGTGCCGCGTTGCTGCTGAAGCGCTATGGCATTCATCGGGTACGTCCGCTGGCCGGTGGATACGAAAACTGGCGGGAGCGAAATTTCCCATTGGCGACGGAATTCGGGCTTCCAGCATCGTAGTAGAATGGTTTTGATTATTCATAACTCCGCCACCCAATACGCGATCTTGATGCCTGGAAACCAAGCATTCAGACGGCTCCGATGCGCCAGCGGGCTTCCGGTTCTCCTGAACGTCGGTACCGCGCAGCAGCGTCTTGGGCTGCGGTTGTCCTCCACCGCTTTTGCGTCGGAATCGGAAGTGCCCGGGAGCAAACTACGGCTGCCGTCGATTTCACGGCCGGTTCCAAAGCGCCAGAGGGCTGGCGCAGTCCAAGACCTGGCGGACTTCCCCTTGCTCCATCACTCGGGAAGCGCTTGGGAATATGGCATCCGCATCCAACAACGGCGTGCCGGAAAGACAAAAGGCTACGCTACGGAGCGTGGTTCGGACCGGGCGAGGCGTGGCGGAGCCTCGTCCTACCGAGATTTCAGGTTCAAGACTTTGATTCTGGAGGCCAGGGTGGTGGGTTTCATGTTGAGCAATTCGGCCGCGCCGCCCGGGCCGAACACTTTGCCCCCACTTTGTTTCAATGCCGATTGGATGTTTTCACGCTCCTGTCGTTTCCAGTCGTCGCGGGTGAGAACAGGCGTTTCAGGGACCCCTGCTGATTTCGCTTGAACAGCGATAATTGCATTGGAGGCCGACAATTCGAAGTGCAAAGGGCCATTGGGGGCAAGGATGACGGCGCGTTCGACGGCGTTTTGCAGTTCGCGGATATTGCCCGGCCAGTCGTGTGCGGCGAGTTGTTCCGCATGGGCTTTGGTGAAGCGCGGGACGGAGCGATTCATCTTTTTTGCCGTCAATCGGACAAAGTGAAGGGCTAACTTGGCGATATCTTCCCGGCGCTCGCGCAGCGGTGGGACTTCCAACGGGAACACACCCAGCCGATAAAACAAATCCTGCCGAAACCGTCCAGCAGCCACCTCTCGCTTTAGATCGCGATTCGTCGCGGCGACAATTCGGACATTGACCTTGCGGGTCTTGGTGTCGCCCACCCGTTCTATCTCCTGTTCTTGCAAGACCCGCAGCAACTTGGCCTGCATGGCGAGCGGGATTTCACCAATCTCATCGAGAAACAACGTGCCGCCATCGGCCAGTTCAAAGCGGCCTGGTTTATCGCGCACCGCCCCAGTGAACGATCCTCGCATGTGGCCGAAGAATTCGCTCTCGAAAAGGTTTTCGGGTATCGCGCCGCAGTTCACCTTGATCAGCGCACGGTTTTTTCGGGGACTATTTTCGTGGATGGCACGCGCCACCATTTCTTTGCCAGTGCCGCTTTCGCCGTTGATCAGAACAACGGCATCGGTCGGGGCGACGAGTTTGATTTGCTGTAGCACCTTCTTCAGAGCCGAGCTCTCGCCCACGATATCGTGCGCACCGAGAGTTGTTGTGATTTCTTCCCGTAAATAATCATTTTCCAGCTCGAGCCGTTCTTTGAGCGACGCTATTTCCTCGAATGCCCGGGCATTGGCGATGCTGGCCGCCGCGTGATTGGCAAAAACGCGGAGCCAACGGAAATCCTCCTCGCTGATTACCTTCCGGTCCCAGACTTCCAGAACCCCCAGATTCTCGTCTTGGAACTGCATCGGCTGCGCAGCGAAGCAGAGGATTTTTTCGTCACGGACCCAATCCGGAAAAAGAATCCAATTCTTCTTGTCGTCCAGATGGGTTTCTTGGACCGGAACCGCAGTTTGGGCAACAACCCCGATGTGGGGCAATCCAAGCGGGTAGCGGTTGAAGGCGTCCAAATCATCCTCCGGACTTTCCCCAACCGTGAGCGAGTTATCCGCACTGGCGGAAAGGTGCAAGCAACGGCTTTGGTCGGGGCACTGTTGGCGAAGCAGGCATTTCCCGCAGCGGTCGCCCGCCGCGACCAACCAGATACGAGTGAGGGCGACGTCCCGGCACTGGGCGATACCATTGACCACTGCTTTCAAGACTTCAGCGAGCGAGCGCTTCTGGGCCGTCGCCAGCATCAATAGGGGGAAATCCATCGACTGCATGCACCGACACTCCGAAATCTCGTTAATGAACACAACGAATATTCGTATTTAACGATTTGTCGTAGTTACACGCTGAGGCATGAAATCGCCATATTTGGCCTAAAAAAGCGGTTTTTCACCTTTTCAGCCTTCTGGCATGCAACGTGTTGAATGGGGTGTCGATGCCCGACGCATCACGAAACTCGAAATAGAAAGACCAAGACCATGAACCGCATTGCTCAACTCGACCCCGCTCACACGACCGGCAAGGCCAGGCAATTACTCGATGGGGTTCAGGCCAAGATGGGCAGCGTTCCCAATCTATTTCGAGTGTTTGGAAATTCTCCGGCGGCGTTGGATGCCTACCTGCTTTTCAGCGGCGCTTTGAATTCGGGCACCCTTTCAGCGAAGGAGCGTGAGCAGATCGCGCTGGTGGTGGCGGAGATCAATGACTGTCCCTATTGCCGAAACGCACACGCCGTTCAAGGAACTGAAGCAGGATTGAACAAACGACAGATTGCCGATGCTCGAAACGTCACGCCGACAGACCCGCACACCGTCGCCCTTTTGAACTTAACGCGCAGCGTTGTGGTGCAACGGGGGGATATCAGCGAGGCCGAGTTCCACGCAGCCCGAGCTGGCAAGTTAACCGACGGCGAGATCATCGAAACGGTCGCGAATGTGGGGCTCAATATTCTGACGAACTATGTCAATCAGGTGGCGAAAACGGTGGCCGATTTCCCCGAAACGATTCCGGCGGCTCACGAAGTCAAGGCGATGCGGAGCAAGACCAGCGCGTAATAGTTCCGTTATTAACACTTTCCAATTTGCAGTGGAGTCAACAACAAAAACAAAACAATAAATAACATGAAAAACATCATTAAATCCATGGCAGCCATCGCGCTGCTCACCATCTCGGCTTACGCCGCAGAACTCGTTAATACCGCTGGGGCGAGCGGCATCGCGGTCGGTGGCTTCGATACCGTGGCCTTCTTCACCGACAAGAAGCCCGTCAATGGCGACCCGGGGATTTCCGCCACCTACCAGGGCGCGACCTATATTTTCGCATCCAAGGAGCACAAGGAACTGTTCGAAGCCGCGCCCGCGAAGTATGTCCCCCAATGCGGCGGTTTCTGTGCCTTCGGGGTATCCGTCAACGCCCTGTTTCCTGTGGATATTGTCAATACCTGGCAGGTTCGCAATGAGAAGCTGTATTTCAACCTGAACAAGTCGATCCTGAAGTCCTTCAATAAGGATTTCGATGGCAACGTGGCCAAGGCCGACAAGAACTGGCCCGGCTTGGTGGAAAAGCACGGCAAGTAAGACGTCCGATGGGCGGGCTTGGAATCCATCCGCCTATCTTCTCTAACTCTCTCCTTCAGTTTATAACTCACACCATTTTCATCCCATGTCACAACAAGCACCCATCCTATCGTCATCCAGCAGCGCCCAGATTCTGAATCTTGGGGAAACCAAGCTGGCTCACATCATCCCCAGCTCGAAAACCGGGGGAGTTTTTTCGGTGGTCGAGTTTATCGCCGAACCCGGAAAAGGGGTCGATGTCCATACCCACGCCAATGAAGAAGAGCTGGTCTATCTGCTTCACGGTCAAATCGAAGTCTCTCTGGGCGGCCAAAAGATGACGGTCAACGAAGGAGCCTGTGCGCTTCTGCCACGCGGTATTCCCCACGGCTTCATCAATACCGGAAAGACCACGGTCCGCCTGCTGGCGGTTCTCTTGCCAGGCAAACTGGACGAATTCTTCGTCAAGCTCAGCACCGAGCTGGGCACCGAACGTAGCCACGATCAGGCTATTGGCGAGCTGTTTACAGAATACGGATTGTCCTAACCAGTGCCTTGGGTTGGTCGCCTCGAATCCCAAAGGGGTTTCCGACCAAGTTCAACGTGCTGGAGGAGCATTCAGGCAACACGCGACGGAAGCATCCGTCGCGTGTTTTTTCCCGATTCACGGTCAACAGTCGGTTTCTAGAGGCAATTACATTGGTCCCAGGCAGGTTGGGAAGAGTACGGCTTCCGCCCGCTCCCACATGGTTCACCTAAAGGCGGCATGAAAATCGAAATCGCGCCTGAGCAGACCGAGTTCTTTCAGGACGTCGGCCTCCGACTTTAGTCGCCGTTCATCAAAGGCACCGTGGACTTCCCCTTTGGCCGGGTCGCCCAGGACAAAATGCCCCTTGTTTAAGGCTCGCCAGGAATAGTCCATCTTGGCGGGATTTAATTCTGGGTTCAGGCGCAGAAGCGTGGGATTTACATCTTCCGGGTGGGCGAGATATTCCTTCCAACCGCGAAGCGTGGCTGCCACGAAATCTTGGACTGCCTGTGGGTGTTGCTCCAGAAAGGACCTTGAGGTCACCAGGACCCGATACGGACTAAATTGATCGTCCTCAATTGGCAGGGTGCGGGTTTTAATCCCAGCCTCCTGAGCGAAGTAAGGCTCAGAGGTGACGAAGCATTGGAGGATGTCGTTGGTGTGATAAACAAAGCTGGCGATACTTTGGGTCGTGGGGCTTTCCCGCACGTTCTTCAGATGATAACGACTGCGGACATATTGAAGCCAGACTGCACCGGGCGTCGCAGTGACCGTCCGGCCTTCAAGGTCTTCGAAACGGCGGACGGGCGAACTTTCATGAACCAGAATGGCCTGGGGATCGTGTTGCATCGTCGCCGCAACCGCCACGAGGGGTAGCCCCTTGGCCGCCTGAATCATAGTGTCGCCTGACGTGCTCAATAAGAATTCGGCCCGTCCAGTCAGCAACCGTTGAATCGGGGCATTATTGGGTCCTCCCGGGATGATTTCCACATCCAAGCCAGCAGCTCGATAGTAGCCCTTCAGTTGGGCGCAGTAGTAACCCCCCCGTTCAGGGTCGGGATACCAATCGGTTAACAATCGGATTTTGGTCAACGGGGTGGCCTCGGGAGGGGCACCAGCGGCCTGGGAATGCAGAAACGATGGCAGGAAAATGGCAAATAGAAGCAGCCATAAGCGGCCCGTTAAGCGGCCCGTTAAGCGCCAGGAGAAGCGAGCAGGCGAGACGTCCGTGGTCCCAGGGGCGCGCGAGGCGTCCGCTGTTCCTTCTGATAAAGCGGGGTGCAGGCTCATCGTTTGCTTTGTTGAAGTCGGTGCGCGGATTTGCGATGGCGGGCGAGCAGGTCCTCCAAGTCGATGCCAACCAATCGACCATCGCGCACCCGTACCCGGCCTTCCACCACCAAAGTCTGGACGTTTCGCGGATGACAATAAATCAATCCGTGCACGGGATTTTCCGCGCCATTGCTCCAGATGTCTTCGGCTGGGAAAATCGCGATATCTCCGCGCTTGCCAACCTCCAGCGAACCGAGATCGGACAACCGCCCCAGATTCTTTGCACCACCCAAGGTCGCCATCTCCAGCGCCCGATCGACGGTCATTGACGCGGCTCCGTGGACCACACGCGTTAAGAACAGCGCCAACCGGACTTCGTTGAGCATATGGCCGGAGTCATTTGAGGCACTGCCATCCACCCCGAGGCTGATGGTCACCCCGGCATCGGTCAAAGCCTGGACGCGGCAGACGCCGGAACCCATTCGCATATTGCAGCAGGGGCAGTGAGCGACCCCGACCCGCATGCTCCCCAGTTGCGCGATTTCATGGTCGGAAAAATGGATTCCGTGCGCCAGCCATACTCGCTCCCCTTCCCATTCGTAGCGCTTTAGGAGGTCGACGGGTCGCTCGCCGAGATGCT
The DNA here is from genome assembly GCA_903835555.1 of uncultured Verrucomicrobiota bacterium. Classification (GTDB taxonomy): domain Bacteria; phylum Verrucomicrobiota; class Verrucomicrobiia; order Limisphaerales; family UBA9464; genus CAILNN01. Next base: position 11,208 of record CAILNN010000288.1, on the reverse strand, counting down.
TCAGGCAGATGTCGGACTCCTCCGGGACCTCGCCCAGATGGGTATGCAGTCCCAAGCCGAGAGACCGGGCGAGGCGAGACGATTCTCGAAAGAGCGTTTGATCACCGGAAAAAATCGATCCGGGAGCCAGAGCGAGCCCCAGCATACCGCCGGGTCCGGATTGGTGATACTGGTCATGCAATCGCTGGCAATCCCCCAAGATTTCATTGATGGATTCCCCCATCCAATCATCCGCCCGTGCGGCGGACGACTGCACACTACCGCGACAAGCCACGTAACGGCAGCCCATGATTTTGGCCGCTTCAAATCCTGCACCCATCAACCCATAGGCGGTAGCGCGGGGAAACAAGTAATGGTGATCGGCGCAAAGGGTGCAACCTGACAACATCAACTCGGCGAGGCCGACTTGGGTGGCCAGGAAAAGGTCTTCGTGGTTGAGACCCCGGAACATGGGCAGAAGCCCCTCGATCCAGGGAAACAAGGAAGCGTTGGCGATAGGGGTATAGGCGCGAGCGAGATTCTGAAACAGGTGATGATGGGTATTGATCAAGCCCGGCAGCGCGATTCCGCCCCGGGCATCCACTTGTTCGTCTCCGGGTTGGACCAGCGGATGGCCACTGCCCAACAACACAATGACACCGTCTTGAATGACAATATACGCATTGGTCAGGATTTCCCGGGTAGGATTCATGGTCACCAAGTGACCCAGGTTGTGAATAACGAGGCGTGGCATCATGGCGGATTGGGTTAGAGCCGAATGGGGTATTCCGCTGCCCATCGTTTTAAGATGTGGTCGATTGGCAAATTCGGCCAGTTCGATTCACTTGAACTTCCAGCGAATAGTTAACATGCATTTGGCGCTTGAGTAGAAGAGTCGGTCCGACGAAGTTAAGCGGGTAAGGTCGTTGGTTCGACGGCTGGGCTTCATGGGCGAGTGGTGAAATGGCAGACACGCGGGACTTAGGATCCCGTGGCGCAAGCCGTGCAGGTTCAAGTCCTGTCTCGCCCACCATGATTTGCGCCCAAAGTTGCTGAAGCTGCTGGAAATGAAAAAGCGTCGGGATACTTGCCCGATGCTCCTTCGTCGCACCTCGCCTCCGCCTGTTTTGGCTGGCGCATGCAGACAAAGCCATTTTGAAAACAAGCCCTAGTCTGGCAGTGCTACGGCGGCGAGGGTTCGATGGGATTCGAGTGCGGCGGCGAAGAGCTCGTGGCTGCGCACGGCTTCATCGGGGGTAACGCACCCCAGGCGGTCGCCGAGGACGCCTGCCCGTTCAGCAGCGTATGAGGCCCACATTTGAAGGAAGCAATCGGGGAAGCCGGGCTCGAAAATGCCGCCGGTGATGGTGGGGAAATCGGTCTGGAATCCAAGGTCGGTACGGCACCAAGTCTGTTCCCGACTTCGTTCGAAGTGCCAGAAAGACTTGGGCTCGGCGGTGGTAAACCGTGCTCCGCCGTCGGTGCCCAAGATTTCGATGGACCAAGTATTAGTGGCACCGGGGGCCAGTCGCTTGGTTTCAAAGCGGACGGGCACCTCCCGTCCATCGACTTCGATCTCGGTGTGGAGCATGGCGTTGTCCCAGGTATCACATTCAGCCACACCGCCTTTGCCGTCGGGGCGTTGGGTGTAAATCTTTTGAAGCTGGGCGTAGACTCGGCGGGGATGGTAACCGAGACGAAATGGAACGTGGACCACATGCATCCCGAGATCGCCCATGACACCGATCTCGCCACAGGTCTTGACCTGCCGCTTCCAGTTCACCGCCTTGTTGGGGTCTAGATCGCTAGCGTGCCAAAAGCAGGAATGAACCTCGATCAGCTTGCCCAACCGTCCAGATCGAGCGAATTGGATCGCTCGCAGAGCGCCGGGGAGGAAGGGGAATTCGGAGCTGCAACGAACAAAACGCCCGGAAGTGGCAGCGGCATCGCGAATTTTTCGTGCTGCGGCCAAGTCAATACCGAAGGGCTTTTCCGCCAACAGGTCCTTGCCAGCTGACAAGACCTCCAAGTAGAGGGCTTCGTGCAGGTGATGTGGGACGGCGACGTAGACAACGTCCACTTCCGGGTTCCGGAGGAGTTCACGGTGGTCGCGGGTGCATTGGCGGACGGTTGGGACCCGGCGGAACCAATCGAGCAAACTTTCCTGGAGGTCGCAGACGGCGACCAGTTCGGCGCGAACCGGGAATTTGTCGAGTACAAACCAGCGCCCGAAGGCGCTGGCGGCTTCACGGCCCATGAGCCCGCCGCCAATGATTCCCACGCGCATGGTGTCATTCATGGGCGGGAGGATGGGAAAATTTCGGCGAAAAATGACTTCATGTGTTCCCAGGAACGCTTGTCTGCGGAGGCGTTGTATTGAGCACCCTTCATGGCACCGGTGGCATTCCAATCGGTAAAGCTGTGAACGGCACCACCGTAGGAAACCAATTGCCAATCGACTGCGGCATCGCGCATTTCCTTTTCAAAGCCGTCAACCTCGGTGGCTGGAACAAATGGATCGTCGGCTCCGTGCAAGGCCAAGACCCGGGCTTTGATGTTCTTGGCATCCTCGGGGGTCGGGGTGCTCAAGCCGCCATGAAAGCTGACCACGCCAGCAACATCCGCCCCTGAACGGGCCAATTCCAAGACAGTGGTGCCGCCGAAGCAATAGCCGATCGCCGCAACCTTTTTCCCGTTGACTTGAGGGAGGGTACGTAATTTTGCGAGAGCAGCCTCGACCCGCTTGCGGAGCAGGGCTCGGTCACCTTTGTATTGACCGGCCAATTTGCCGGCATCGCCGGGGTTGGAAGCCCGGACTCCTTTTCCATAGATGTCCGCACAAAAGGCAACGTAACCTAGCTCGGCCAGCATCTGGGCGCGCTTTTTTTCGTAGTCGCCCAGTCCCATCCATTGGTGGACGACAACAATCCCGGGGCGTGGACCGGTCACGGCATCGTCATAGGCAACATAGCCTTCCAAAGTCGTATTACCTTCTTGATAGGTAACGACTTCGGTTTTCACGGCGGCATGAGTCATCAAGCTCAATGCCAAGCTGGCGAGCAGAAGGGTTCGTTTCATAGCTGGAAAGATATCCGAAACCGGGATGCCCGCAACGTCCTGCCCGGTCCTGCGGACGGCTTATAGCCTGCGGCTTTGCGATTTTTTTGGCGGTGAGACATGACACTGCACGGCCTCAACCAGCGCTCAGCGCTTCGGCCCTTCCCGCAGGCAGTTTTTCGCATTGCCGCACGATGTAGACTTGCAGAGCGTGGCGCAGACGACGGACAGCCTCCGCAGACGGCTTTAAGTCACCCAAGTCCGTCCACGGTAATTCCTGAAGGTCCCGGGCCAATTCAACCAGGCCGTTCCGGTTATCTCCTGCATCGAAATCTGTTCCAAGCATGGCCAATAGACGAAGCTCAAACGCATAGACCAAGCGGGGTTGAGTCGGCCCGGTTGAGAGATGGTCGATAAGGCCGTTGAACAGGTCAAAAATCTCCGGCAGCGGCGTGTCGGCTTCCGTCATTTGCTCGATGAAGGCCGCTCCGTAGGCGGCGATTCGCAAAGCGGAGTAGTCCATCCGAAGCTTTGGATGGGTGTCGGTCACGCTGACTTCCAGTAATGTGTGGAGTTCGCCTCGAAGGGCTGTCTTGTAGCTGAAGTCAGCCGAGAAAAAGAGGTCCAGCTTTCCGGCGTACGGGGATTTGGGACGCCGTGCTCCCTTGGCCACGGTGGCGACGCGTCCCATTTCGCCCGTGATCCAATGAACAATCAGGCTCGTTTCGGTCAATGGCCGAACTCTGACAACGATGCCCGATGCCCGCCGTTCCATAATTGCTAGGAACGCCGCCTCTTAGTGGAGATTTGTGGGTCGAGGAAGCCCGAAGCCGCGCTGAAATGGCGGCGCACCAGTTGATTCTCCCGAACCTTCATCTGGCGGCGAGCACTCGGAGTCTGATCGTCAAATCCCTGCAAATGGAGCATGCCATGGATTACGTACCGAAGCAGTTCGGCTTCGCCCGTGGTCTGGAATTCCAATGCCTGCTTCCAGGCGTCGGGTACGGAAATCAGCAGGTCTCCGTGCAGGCGATTCGGCTTGCTTCCGTAGTCGAAGGTAATGACATCGGTGGAACCGCTGTGTTGGAGGTATCGCTGGTTGGCGTCGGCCATTGTCCGGATTCCAACGAAGACAATTCCCAATTCATACGACACCCCCAGGTCGTTGAGAATCTCACCACATGCATGGGCGATGCCTTTGAGATGGAGCTTTTGGAAGCGCTGGCGGTTGATCACCCGCAGTCCATCATCGGTTTTCCAGGTTGGATTCATGGCACCGAACCCTCACGCGATCCGGGCGTCGGGGAAACACCTGCCACCGTTCCACGGTGCAGTTCATAGGCGTGAACGATGCGTTGAACGAGCGGATGCCGCACGACGTCGCGTTTCTCAAAATGGATGAGAGCGATGCCTTCCACATTGCGCAAGGCCCGCATGGCCTCGAGGATGCCCGAGTATTTGTTCCTGGGCAGATCAATCTGGGTGGGATCGCCGGTGACCACGACTTTGGAACCAAAGCCGAGTCGGGTTAAGAACATCAACATCTGTTCGGCGGTGGTGTTCTGAGCCTCGTCCAGGACGATAAATGATTGATTCAGAGTGCGCCCCCGCATGTAGGCCAGCGGCGCAATTTCAATGACGCCCCGTTCCATATTCCTTTGGATTTCATCGACCGGCATCATGTCGTGCAATGCGTCATGCAATGGACGCAGGTACGGGTCGAGTTTTTGATACAAGTCACCCGGGAGAAATCCCAAGGCTTCTCCTGCCTCGACGGCGGGCCGGGTCAGGATAATCCGGCTGACGCGCCCCTCGCGCAGGGCGGCGACGGCCATGGCCATGGCGAGATAGGTTTTCCCGGTACCGGCGGGGCCAATCCCAAAGGTGACATCGTGATCGCGAATGGCCTGGACGTAGCGGTGTTGCCCAACCGTCTTGGGTGTGACGACGGATTTCTTGCCCGAAGTGGATATCCGGTTGGCGAATAGGGAATCGAGGGCATCCGGTCCATCGTGTTTCAGGACATGCAGAGCGTGGGTGAAATCACGGGGGCGGGCGGCGACTCCGTCCGCCTGGCGACTTCGATCGAGCGCTTCAAAGAGGCGCTTGGCTTGGCTGAGCTCGGATACTTCGCCTTCCAATTTTATCCAGCCCTCGCGGGAGGTGGCGCGGACCGCCAATTCGGTTTCCAGGAGGCGGAGATTTTTTTCGTCGTTTCCAAAAAGAGCCTGAGCGGATCGGGCACTTTCGTAGTGAAGGGTCTCGGTGGGCACGGAAATCAGGAATTGGATACGGTTCAGGCCGGGAATGGATTTGCAGCCAGATCGCGTTGAAGTTCCGCGCGTAATGCTGCGGCGGTTTCGAGCAAGGCTTCCGGCACGACATTGGTTCCGGCGATCACGGGCATAAAATTGGTGTCTCCCTCCCAGCGGGGGACAACGTGGAGATGCAGGTGTTCGGCGATGCCTGCACCAGCGCATTTTCCCAGGTTTAGTCCCAGGTTAAAACCTTGGGGGTGCATCACCGCTCGTGCGGCTCGCAGGCAGCGCTGGGCCAACCGCATCAAATCAAGAAGTTCGTCGTCCACCAAGTCTTCGAGAGACTCGATCTGTCGATAGGGAACAATCATGAGGTGCCCGCCGTTGTAGGGAAAGGCATTGAGAACAGCAAAGCAGGAGCGGGAGCGCACCAGGACATAGTTCTCGATATCCCGATCCTCCCGGGCAATCCGAGAAAATAAAGACTCTTCGCCGGGGTGCATTCCCTTCTTGGGACTTCGAATATATTCAATGCGCCAGGGCGCGTGGAGCACTTCCATCGGACAACTTTACTGTTCGCCGGCTACCTGTAAAGGTGCCGATCCAGATGGCAACCACCGTTTCAGGGCAACCACCAGCGGACCTTCCTCGGCCTCCAGGGCTGGCAATGCGGACGGCAGATCGATCACATCGCCTTTTCCCAGTTTCTCTTCGAGATTACGGCAAACGCTGGCCAAACGACTCGCACCCATATTACTGGCGCTACCTTTCAACGTGTGCACGGCGGTTCGAAGCGCGGCGACGTCGTTTCGTGCGGCTGCGGTCCGCAAGTCTGCGAATCGAGACGGCAAATCTTCTAGAAAGAGTTCCACCAATTCGTTCAAGGCCGATGGATCATCTGGTATCCGATATTTTTCCAGCTCCGCCTCGTTCAATACCGGTATTTCCTGAAGGCTTGCATCGGCCTTTGAATCGGAACCCGAGATGGGAGGCGTCGGCTCCGGAGGTCGTTGTCCGGGCGGGGCATGGACGGTTGCGGAGGCCCTTTGGAGTGCTGACGATAGGAGCTTTTCGTCCAACGGCTTGGTCAGAAAATCGTCCATGCCCGCGTCGAGACATCGTTCGCGGTCACCGGCCATGGCATTGGCGGTCAAAGCGATGATGTAGTGGGGCGGGCGGTCACCCAATTCGCCAGTTGCTTCCATGCGCCGCAATTGGCGGGTCGCCTGATAACCGTCAAGGTCGGGCATCTGGCAATCCATCAGAATAGCGTCATACTCATTCCGGGAAACGGCATCCAATACCATTCGCCCATTGCCAACCATCTCGGCTCGATATCCAAGTTTCTTAAGTAGCGCTCCGGCGACTTTTTGATTTACCAGGTTATCTTCGGCAAGCAGCAAGCGAAGAGGGCGATTGGACGCTGGTTTCACGGATGCAGCGGAGAAAAAGCGGGTGTCATCGGTAGGGTCGGGAAGGTCCCCTTGGATCAAATGTCGAACCACGTCACGTAGGCGGCTCTGTTTGACCGGCTTCACCAACTGGGCGGAGACCCCTACTGTCCTGAGCAATCCTTGGTCCAAGCGCTGTCCCAACGGAACCAATAATACCACGCGAAGTGAGTCGAGTCCGGATAGAAGGTGGGCTTCGTGGACCAAGGCCAAGCCATCCTGATCGGGCAGCGTTAAGTCAACCAATGCACCAATATAGGTTTGCCCCCGATTCGCCAATTCTTTCAAACATTGCAGAGCGGCGGAAGCCGAGGCAACCCAATCGACAACCACCGGAAAGGCCGATAACTCATGCCGCAGCGTTTCCGAAGTGCCTGAATGGTTTTCCACCAAGAGTATTCGGGGAAGCGCAGCACTACTTGATTCAATGAGTTTCTGGCTCGAATTGGATGACGTTTCGACCGCCGCAGATAACGGAAAAGTGGCGGTAAACCAAAAGGTCGATCCCTTGCCCTCCTCACTTTCAACGCCAATCTGGCCACCCATACGGGTGACCAGCTGCCGACTGATCGCCAGTCCCAATCCGGTACCGCCGAATTTTCGGGTGGTTGAACCGTCAGCCTGTTCAAATGCCTCAAAAATCTTCGCCTGCGATTCAGGCGCGATGCCGATGCCCGTATCCTTGACCAGAAATCGCAAATCGGCATTTCCGTCGCGGATGGCCATCCGTTCGACCCGCAAAAGGACATCCCCTCCATTGGGGGTAAACTTGATGGCATTGCCGAGAAGATTGGTCAGCACTTGTCGCAACCGGGCTGAATCGCCCCTCACGCGCGTCGGCAGTTCATGATCGATCCAGACGGCAAACTCGATGCCTTTGGAGAATGCTCTTTCTGCGAGCAGTTCCGCCGTATCCTCCACCGTATCTCTTGGATTAAAATCTGCCGTTTCGAAATTGATCTTGCCGGACTCAATCTTGGAGAAATCCAGGATATCATTGATGACCGTCAACAAGCCGGAGGCACTGTCACGAATGGTTTCAACGTAATCGCGCTGTTCCGCCGTCAGCGGGGTGTCCATCAGCAATCCGCTCATCCCGATAATGGCGTTCATCGGGGTTCGAATTTCATGGCTGGTATTGGCGAGGAATCGGGATTTTGCCTGGGCGCTTTGAAGGGCGGCATCCCGAGCGGCCGCCAGTTCGGTATTCGCCCGGCTCAATTCTTCCTCGGCTCGTTTACGAGCGGAGATGTCTTCCACCGTGCCCTCATAATGGAGGAGGTTATCCGAGGTGTCGCGTACCGCGCGAGCGTTCTCAGAAATCCATATGATCGAGCGGTCCCGGCGATAAACCTGGCTTTCGAAATGGTCCACCCGACCGCACCGCTGCAGGACTTCGACGAATTCCCGGCGGCGGGCGGGATTGACGTAGACCTGATGCTCAATATCGGTCCGATTGGAGATCAACTCTTCGGGTGTCTCGAACCCATAAATTCGCGCCAAGGCCATATTGGCCCGAATGTAATGGCCATCGGGCGTGGTCTGAAAGATGCCGTCGATGGCATTTTCGACGATGCTCTTATAGTTGGCCTGGGCTCGCTCCAATTCCTCCTGAGCATTTTTAAGCGCCGTAATATCTTTTGATATTCCGAATGTCCCAGTGATTTCTCCCTGGGCATCGCGCAGAGGAAGTTTGCTGGTCAGCGCCCAGAGAGACCGGCCATCCCGAAGGATTTCCCGTTCGGTTTGTCCCAAGACCGGCACGCCGGTTTTGATGACCTGCTGTTCAGACGCCAGGGCGGCATCGGCATGCTCGAGGGCAAATAAATCGTGGTCGCATTTGCCCACCAGCTCTGGACTGTCTGGAAATCCCAATTTCTGGGCGAGCGCCCGGCTGCACCGAATTATCCGGGATTGCCGGTCCTTGAAATAAATCGCATCCGGGGCGGAATCCAGCAGAGCACGCAGCAGGTCACGCTCATAGGCCAACTGTTCTCTCTCATAGGCCAACTGCTCCTGGGTGAGATGCTCGCCGGTGACATCCCAAAAAATGGCCTGAATACCGACGGGAAGTCCGCTGGCATCCACCAGAGGGGTCTTGATGACATGAACCCAATACCGTTTACCATCCGGCGTCACGTTCATCTCCGTGGTTTCGAAGAATTGTCCGGAGGCCAGGACCCGATGATCGTCGGCTTGATATTTTTCAGCCAGCGCCTTTGGGAAAAGGGCGAAATCGGTCAAGCCGATGATGCTGGACCGGGAATGCCCCACCAGATCGCAAAATCGCTGATTCGCAAAGGTGAATCTTCCATCCAGGTCTTTGTGAAAAATATTTTGCGGCAGCCGTTCGACCAGATTTTCGAAAAATGCCTCGCGGTCCCGCAAAGCGGCTTCGGTCTTGCGGTGCGCCTCAGCCGCCCGATTCAATGTGGTCGCCTGAAGCCGGAGGTCGAGGTGCATCAGCACTTCATGAGCAATGGTCGACAAACCATCGCACTGCTGGCGGGTGAGCTCCCGTGGTGCCTCATCCAGCAGTAATAGCGCTCCAATTAACTGACCGGAACCCGATCGAAGATGCTCCGCCCACAGCCAACCGATTCCGTGGCTGGGTGATTGGTTGGCGATGACGTTGATTTTCCCTCGCTGGCCGGACTCCAGAAGCCTGAGTGTCCAATCACGAATGTTCGGAAGCCATTCCTGGCCGAGCCCGGAAAGCCCCTCGATGTGCAGCACATCGCCATGGAGCAGAACAACGGCGGCACCCGCCGAGGCCCCCACTTGCGCCGCCAGATTTGCCAAGCCGTCAAACGGGCCGCCGGCAAATCCCGAATCAAGACCAGCACCGTCGTCATTCATCTTCAACGATGATCCTCCATCGGACAGGGGCAGGCGTCAACCATTGGCAACGACACCGAAACGATTTCGCCTGGCGAAGTAAACATTTGATGGATAACAGGTAACACGTTCTCCTAAGAATGAAACCATTCGATGGAAGATGGTTGTGCCCGGCAACATTCGCCAAAAGGATACCGAAGAGTGGTGATCTGAGCCGCGTTGACACGACCGAGGACTCTGCTAATTCTCTTCGGTCGTCAATCAGACGGTTGAAACGGCTCCAAAGCCCAACAGACGTGGCCCAAATCACCATTCTTCCCCAACAAGCGACGGCTGATGTCGCCGATGGTACCTTGCTTTTGGATGCTGGCGAAGCCGCCGGGGTCGACATGGAGGCGGGGTGTTTCAATTGTTCCTGTGGCACGTGTGTCGCGGAGGTCGTGAGCGGTGGCGAGAATCTGAGTGAACCGACTTCGGAAGAGTTGGATGTTCTGGATCAGTGGAACAAGGACCCGGAAAAGTATCGATTGACCTGCTGTGTCACACTGGATCGGGGATCGGTCACGCTACGCCAATCGCACTGATTGCGCTGAATCCAGTGTCGGGCAACGACGGAATGTTATGAAAACGGGCTACCTTGCTCCCATATCGACTGGCCGCCCGTCCGTTCCTTTGGTGGAAGAAATCCGCCGCCTCAAGGAAGCTCGGCGGGCGGTTATTCTGGCGCACAATTACCAGATTCCCGAGATTCAAGACGTGGCGGATTACGTTGGCGATTCCCTGGGACTTTCGCAGCAAGCAGCCAAGACACAGGCCGATGTTATTGTCTTTTGCGGAGTCCATTTCATGGCTGAGACGGCCAAGATTTTAAGTCCAAACAAAATCGTCGTTCTACCCGACCGGGACGCTGGGTGTTCCTTGGAACAAAGTTGTCCGGCCGACAAGTTGGCAGCGCTGCAACGGACAAATCCCAACTTCTACACCATCGCCTACATCAATTGTTCCGCAGAAGTAAAGGCTTTGTCCGACGTGATTTGCACCAGTGGCAATGCAGTCAAGATTGTCCGACATGCCCCCCCTGAACGCGACCTCTTGTTTGTGCCCGATGAAAATCTGGGGGCCTGGGTGATGGAACAAACCGGGCGCCCCATGACGTTGTGGAAAGGCAACTGCTACGTTCATGTGGAGTGGACCCACGCTGCGATCACGCGCATCAGAAACGAATATCCCGGGGCTCCGCTGGTGGCGCATCCGGAATGCACACGGGCTGTGCGAATGTTGGCGGACGAGGTTTGTTCAACGGAAAAAATGGTGGGCTACTGCAAAGCCAGTCCGGCTCCGGCTTTCATCATTGCCACGGAAGCGGGCATGTTGCACCGCCTCCGACGGGAATGTCCGGGGAAAACCTTCATTCCAGCACCGACCGACCGGTGCGCGTGCAATGAATGCCGATACATGAAGATGAACACGTTGGAGAAGCTTCATGATTGCCTGCTCAACCTATCTCCTCGCGTGGAATTGAGCGACGAGCTGATCGCGCACGGACGCGCTCCAATTGAGCGGATGCTCCAATTGTCGGCGATGGACTAGGCCATGTTAATCGACACCCATGCCCATCTCGATTT
>CAILNN010000287.1 GCA_903835555.1 uncultured Verrucomicrobiota bacterium | reverse complement strand
CATTTCCCTCGATCGCCGGACTTTCCTGCGGACTTCAGCGCTAGCCGGACTGGGCATGGCGACGGCGGGCCCGCTCCTCGGGGACAATTCCAGCCTGCGTCCTGGATATCGAGGCCCCAACGTGATTCTGGTTCGGTGGGGCGGGGGCACCCGGCGACGCGAATCCATCGACCCAAAACACACGCTGGCTCCCTTTCTCTGCCACGAACTCATCCCCCGTGGCGTGCTCTTCCCTCAGATGGAAATCGCCCAATTCGAAGGCCTCAATACCAGTCACGGCGAAGGGACGCTCAATTTGATCACCGGTAAGTACGATCGGTACCGGGACGCGGCGGAGTCCCGTCCCGACCTCGGCCATAAATTTCTAGGTGCCCGCTTTGAGGCCAAAGTTCCGACGCTTTTTGAATACCTGCGGGAGGCCTATGATGTGCCCGATCATCAAGCGTTGATTGTCAATGGTGAAGACCGAGCCGACGAGGAATTCTACAATTTCAGCAACCACCACCTCTTTGGCGTAAGGTATCGCTCCCAGACCTTGAGTCTGCGCCGCTACAAGACCTGGCTTCTGCGTGAAAAGCTGCGGGACGGAACCATTCCTTCAGGTGAGATCGAACAGCAACAAAAGGAATTAACCAAACTGGAGTCCCTGGATTATCGGGCAAGCCGCGAAAGCGGGCAGGGAGTTGCCATTGATTCCTTTTGGTCCCGCTGGCGGGGATATTACGGAGATTCCGGCCTGGTCAATCCACGCGGGGACCGCTTGCTCACCGAATTATCGGTTCGCGCCGTCCAGGAACTTCGTCCACGCCTATTGATGGTCAATTATCAGGACTGCGACTATGTCCACTGGGGATATATGGACCATTACACCCGCGCCGTTGGCATCATGGACGAAGGCGTGCGTGCCCTGGTGGCCGCCGTCGAGGCCGATCCGGAATATCGCGAAAACACAGTCTTCGTCGTCGTTCCCGACTGCGGACGTGACGACAATCCGTTTGTCGATGTCCCCTGCCAGCATCACTTCAATTCACGGTCCGCTCACGAAATTTTTGCCCTGCTTTTTGGGGTCGGGATTGGACGCAAGCGAGTGGTTCACCAATTACAGGACCAGACAAGCATCGCCAGTACCATTGGAGCCCTGATGAAACTGAAATCCTCCTTCGTCGAGGGCCGGGCTTTGGAGGAGGTCTTCGCATGAATACGCCCGTCGAACCACCGATGGTTTGGGAGTCGGCTGCGCGACCATTGTCGACGGTGACTTGGCGGCGGCGGCGGTTGGGGTGGCGTGTTCTGGAAGCCATCTGGAAACTCGCGTTGGGAGCGTTGTGCGGCATGTCAGCCGTGCTGAGCCTACTGATTGTCGGATGGGCACTGCGAGCCTCCGAGCGCGAGGTGGTTCGAAGTTGGTGGCGCCGGCGTCCCGAACGGCGTCCCCGGGAATCCTTTGCCCAATTCGCCGAAGCGAGCGGTCGGACCGTCGAGTTGGCCGCCTGGCCCAGTTGGTTCACCGGCGATCCGGGTCCCGGAGTGTACGGTTGGCGTGACCGGCTATGGCAGCGAGCTTTTGGCGGTCTGCTCGCGAATGTGCGGCTAGGCATCCAGAGTGCCTTTAACGTGGCCGTTTTTACCCTCCCGGGTGGGATGCTCTGGACCTTTGGCTGGTATGCCGGCTGGATGAATTCGTTCCATAAAGGCTACGAGAACTACTTTGTCGGCATTTCCGTCTTTGGCGTTGGCATTGTCCTGTTCATCGCCGCCATGCTCTACGTCCCGATGGCTCTCGCCCGCCAGGCGAGCACGGGAAACTGGCGTTCATTTTACGATTTTAAACTGGTATGGACCTTGATCCAGCGACGATGGCTAGGACAATTTATCTTGGCACTCCTGGCATTGGGACTTGGCCTAATCCTTTCCGTCCTTCGGGCGATACCGCAATTCCTACCCCAGATGAATGCCCACCTGGCCGACTCTACTGCTCTGGAGCAATTGCACTGGATTGAACGATACTTCCTGGCCACGGCACTGTTTGGATTTGCCGCCTTTGTCTTATTCCGACTGGCGGCAGCCCGTGTCTACGCTGGAGCCTTGCTAGAGGCCGTACAACGCGGGGTCATTACCCAGGACCAATTGGCCGATAGGGAATGGGAAATTTTGAATCAGCTCGGGTTGATCCACCAGCGTCCGACACCAAGCCACCACGCCTTTTTCCGCCTCGTCCGATGGTTGGGCACCCGAGTAGGTCGGACCGTCGGTGGGTTTGCCACCATTATTATTTGGTTTTTGTTTGTTTTTAACGTGATGACCGTTGAATTCCTGAATTTTCACCAAGCTGGTCGCGGTTGGTGGAACCAGCCCCTTATTCAGTTGCCATGGTTTGATTACACTCCGGGACATTTACGTGAAGAAGCCGCCAAAGAAGTGCAGGGCGAACGTGATTATGAACCAAAGGTAGGGGTATCGTCGCCGACCTCCCGGGGCAGATTTTCGAGGTGAATTGGTCTCGTGGAGTTTCCTCCAAATGAGGATAGTCTGTTGGACTTGTTTAAATGGGTCCTTGGAACCTGAAGTACGCCCCTGTGAACTCCCGGTGCCGTCGATCTCAGGGCCGTTTCCAAAGCGCCAGAGGGCTGGCGCAGTCCAAGACCTGGCGGACATCTCCCTAATCCATGGCTGGCGGAAGCAGCGAATACATGATGGGTGTCACCAAGCGGCTAAGCAAGAGTGAGCTAATCAGCCCCCCTAGAATCACCACTGCCAGCGGGGAATACATTCCACTGCCAGCCAGCGCCAACGGGATCAATGCACCCACTGCGGTCAAGGTCGTGAGCACCACCGGGAGGAATCGAATCTCACCCGCGCGCTCAATCGCATCCATTAATGTTGCCCCTTCGTGGCGCAGTTGGTTGGTGAACTCAACCAGAAGGAAACTGTTCTTAATTTCGATGCCCACCAGTGCAATAAATCCAATGCTGGCGGTAAAGCTCAAGCTATAGCCACTGAGCCAGAGTCCGACCAGTCCTCCCACCATTCCAAGCGGGATGACACTTGCCACAATTAGCGTCCCGCGAAAACTTCCAAATTGAAGGACCAAGATTCCGAGTATCCCAAAAGTGGCGATGAGCACAGCGCCGCCTAGTCCGCCAAAACTTTCTTTTCGACTTTCGACTTCGCCGCCAAACTCAAACCGATACCCCTTCGGAAACGATAGCTTTTCCAGTTTTGCCGCCACCTGCTGGGTCAGTTTGTCCGTGTTGAAGCCCGGTTGCACCATGCTGGTGACGGTGATACTGCGTTCGCGATTGAACCGTTGAATTAGCGGGGGGGACGATTCCCATTCCAATTCGGCCACCTCGCTCATGGGAACCCAGTTGCCAGAGTTCGAGGGGACATAAAGCCTGTTCCAATTGGTCAGTGTCGCCCGATCACCCCGAGGCAGGCTTACGGTGACGTTGTGATTATCGCCATTCGCTTCGCGAAAGGTGGTAGCGTTCAAGCCCGCAAACGCCAGACGCGTGGCCCGGTTGACTGACCCTTCGCCAATTCCCAACAGCGCTGCTTTGCCGGAGTCAAAGCGCAATCGCAGGTCGGTTCGCGGTGTCCGCAGTGGATTATCCACCGCCGTAGTCCCAGGTAATTCTTTTAGGACCGCCTCTACTTTTCGAGACCAGGTAACCAATTGATTGAGATCATTGCCAAAAACACGCACTGCGATGGGTGCCTCGATCGGCGGACCATTCTCGAACTCTTTTAGGACTATTCGCGCCCCCGGGATTACCGCGAACTCTCGGCGAAGTCGCGCAAACAACACTCCAGTCCGATGGGGATTATAGGCCTTGAGAGTGACGAACAATTCGCCAAACCGGGCCGATTGCTCTTCCGGTAACTCATTATAATAGACCTGTGGATTCCCTCGCCCAATATTGGCGAACCAACACTTAATCTCTGGTTCGCGGGCGAGAATCGATTCGATCCTTCGGACCAGGGAATCGGTCATCAGGACTGAGTTTCCCTCATTCCCATAGATGCGTATGGCGAATTGGGGAATCCCGGCGACGGGAAAAAGGCTGAATCCGATTCGCGGAATCAAAACTAAACTGCCAAGGACCAAAAGGACTGTCAGCGCGAGAGTCGTGCGCCGATTCTGCATGCACCAACGTAGTAAAGGACGGTAGGTTTTGTGGATGGCAGCTTGCAACACTTGAAGGAAAACGTTGCCTTCATGGGTCGTCGAAGGTCCCAAATAGCGGCTGGCAAGGAACGGAATGATGGTCAACGAGACCATCAGTGAGGCCAGCACGGTGAACACGACCGCGAGTGGCAGACAGCGAATGAATTGTCCGGCTCCACCCGGCAGCATGAGCAGCGGCAAGAAGGCGAAAAGGAGAGTGGCTGTGGTGCCGATTACCGCCCCGGCGATCTGCTTGGTTCCTGCGAGGGCCGCATCGATCGCCCCCTTCCCGTCCCGACGGAATCGGGTGATGTTTTCCACCACCACAATGCTGTCGTCTACCAATAAACCGAGCGCAATGACGCACCCGACAATGGATAGCTGATTCAGGCCGTACCCCGATGCTTGTAGCAGCGCAACGCCCATCGCCAGCGACAATGGTATGGAGACGAGTACCAGAACACTGGCCCGGAAACCCAGCGGGAGGACCGTTAGTAAGACGAGTGCAAAAGCGAAGAGAAAATCCCACTCTAAGCGCTTCAGGCGAGATTTCACGTTCTCTGCCTGATCAAATCCTACCTCCAGTCGGACGTCTCCGGGCAAATCAAGCCGAAAGGCGTCCACCTCTGCCTGGACACCTTTCTGCAACTCGGTTGCGCTGCGACCACGCTGAGGCAAGACGGTTACAAACACCGCCCGATGGCCGTTGAAACGCCCCAGGTACTCCAGCTCCTCGTAATCCCATTCCACCTTGGCAATGTCCCGGATATGAACGGCTGCCCGGCCTGTTCCTTCCACCATGCAGTCTTCGATTTGCCCCAGGCTGGTAAAATTCCCGGTGGTCTTGACGGTGAATCGACGCATCCCTGTTTCCACCGCACCTCCTGGAATGGTTTCATTATTTTCTTGTAAGACTGCCATCACGCGATCCAGTCCTACGTGAAGTTGGCTCATGCGATCTGGATTCAATGTCACCCGAACCTGTTTGTCGGGATATGCCCATTTCTGAGCCTTTCGAACTCCGTCCACCGACTCGAAGCGGATGCGAAGGTTTTCAGCGAGGTCTTGGAGTCGGGCATAGCTGGCGTCTTGACTGACCAGCGCTACTTGCATCAAGGCAACATCGCTGGTTTGGACTTTGCGCACCTCCACCTTCGCGAGGCCTGTCGGCAGGGTGGGGCGCACCTGATTGACCTCGCGCTGGACATCTTCAAACTTTCGGTCGGGGTCCGTGCCGTAGATAAATTCAACCGTCACCACAACGACCCCGTCACGAATGACGGTTTGAATCTTCTTGAGATCATCGAGCTCCTTGATCGCGTCCTCCACCGGGCGGGCGATTAGTTTTTCCAAGTCGGTGGGATTTCCGCCCGGCAAGACGAAAAACAAGTTGAATACAGGAACCTTTAGTTCTGGGTCTTCGGAACGGGGGATCGAAAGGAATGAGTAACCTCCCAGGGCAGCAAGGCACGCGGCCAGCAGTAATGTAAAGGGACGATTCCGAAGAAAAAAGTCAATGAAGCGCATAAAGTACCGGGGCGGGAGGGAGGTATTCGATGATATATTCTAGCGCACCAATGTCACCGCCGGGCTGATTTGGACTGGCTGCGCGTCGCGCAAAAATTCGGCACCAGCGACCACGATCATGGCACCGGTCGGAAGCGGTGTTCGTAGGAAAACGCGATCACCCCAACGGGATTCCGTTTTGACCAGGACCCGATGCGCGGAACGGTCTTGAACCAGGAAGATGGCAGCCGTGTCTCCAGCCCCTTCCACAATCGCCGAGGTCGGGAGGGAGGGACGGGAAGCGACGCGCTGCGGATGGAGCGTCACGTGAGTGACAAAGCCGGACCGCAGTCCGGGAGGGACTTGGTCCACTCGGACCTCGACCTCGGTGGTCCGGGTAACTGGCTCATTGGCTTCAGCGATATGGGCTATGCGTCCTTCGTGGACAACCGCAGCGTCGCCCGACGCCCATTCAGCGGAGTCGCCCACATGAACGCGTTGGACATCGCGATCGCTGAGGCTCACGCGGATCAGCCACCCTTCCGTTTCTGCGGCAAAATCCAAAATTGGTGTTCCGGCTGCGAGAGTTTGATTGGGTTCCGCCCGACGCCGAAGAATCCGTCCGGCGGCTGGAGCTTCAATTAGTGCATGCCTGAGATTAAACTCGGCGGACCGAAGTCCGGCGGCAGCTTGTTCTTCCTGGGTCTCGGCATTTTGCACCTGCTCGAGGGTGAAAACCTGCGTCGACAGCAATTGCCGTGCTCGGGCGACGTCGCGATGAGTCTTTTCGAGATTGGCCCGGGCCTGGGCTACAGAGGCTTCCAGTTCATCCAGTTTCAGTCGGGCGAGAATTTGTCCCTTCTCAACGACATCCCCGGCGCGGACCAAGACCTCACCGACAACACCGGATGACTTGAAGGCGAGTTCTGCTTCCGCCTGCCGCGCTAGAATTCCGGTTGCTTCGACAGGGATAGCGACCTCGGAAAACTGAACTGATTCCGCGGTCACCGGCACGGCCGACAGTTGAACATCGATGGTTGGAATCTGTCTCTCCTGCGAGCATCCGACAGCGGCAATGAGCGCTGCTAAACTCAGACACCGCCCAAGCGGGAACAACGACTTTCGAATCACCATGCTGACAAAATGTCAGGTATTGACAATTTGTCAATAATACGAAGTGAGTTATTCGAGGTAGGAATTGTCTCTTTGCGGATGTCAAGAATCACGTCGCATCGACAGTCCTGAGAAAGTATAGTTCGGAAGGAATACTTGAAATGAAGCTGAACTGTCGCGAGGGGTTCAGACGCATATTGGAGAAGAGTGGTTTTAAGGGACGAATGCCCCGCCTAGTAGCCTGCGGGGGACGAAACAGCGCTTTTGAAGACTTCCGCTTGGCTCATGCAAACGGAAAATCTCAATATGTTGGCCTTTGGGTCGACAGCGAAATTCCGGTCGCTGATTTAGAAAAGACTTGGGAGCATCTCAAACAGTCTGATAGCTGGGAAAAGCCAGTGGGTGCCGTCGATGAACAGGTTCTCTTTATGACGACTTGTATGGAGACATGGCTCGCCGCTGATCGAACCGGACTCGCAAAGCACTACGGCAGCGCTCTGCAAGACTCTGCGCTTCCTTCCGTGATGGAGCTGGAAAAGCGAGATCGCAAGTCAGGGTAGGATGGGCACCAGCCAGATTTCGTCCATCCCAAGGGCCAGGCATATTCCAGCAGAGAGATTGACGTCCGAAGCTTGGCCACCCAGACCGTACCAGCAGGGACGATCGCCCTTCCCGACTGGTACCAATCCAGCGGCGATATCGTATACCAAAAACGAGTCGCCAACGCTTGCCACCGCCAAGTTTCCGTAAACCTGAACCTCCTGAACCCCACCTGACAATTCAACTTGGGCTGTGGTCTGCCAAGTTCCCGGTGAAGAAAGTGCCCAAACGGACAAAGAGGGACTTTGGTTTGTGCTTGGAAATGGGTCAGCGGCCAACAGGCTGCCATCCGCAAGGGAAATAAATTGGAATGAACCGTCGGGAATGGATTGAGAAGTGAATAGGCTCGTGTGAACACCGTCATAGGCCAGGGCATGAAGGTAATACCCAGTGTCCGCAGCATTCGTCGCATTGTTACCAGAAACTTGGAGGATCTGCCCATGGGCCGCTAAACCGACCAGTTTTCCAGGAATGGCGACTGGATTCCGGACAGTTGGTTGCGAGGAGTCAGAAAAATCAACCACCACCAAGGAATCCGATTCCACGACTGGATTTGGGTAGAAAATATCGATGAAGAACCGACTTCCATCGGGATTGGTGATCCAATTGTTGGTCAAACCCAGCCACGAGTACTGGGCCAAGGTCAGGAATAGTTTTGAGTCGACTGCGAAGATATTACCAATGAAAGAAGAATTCGTCGAAAGGGGAAGTTGTGTCTCGGACATAAACAGCGGTCTGGAGGGCGCTTGAACATCAAACGCCAGGGTCCAAACATTGCCCCCATTGCCTCCATACCAGCCGCGCCAGTACCAATCGCCCCAAATGGGTTGAATAGAGACGATTCCGGGATAGAAATAATTCCCACTATTGCCGGAAGGGGTTGACCAAACCAAAGTGCCATCCGTGACCCAGTAGGGACTCCAGCTCGAGCTTTGATCACCCGCCGAGAGAATGACATTAGTGGAACCCAACCATGTCAACTGTCCCCCTTGCACCGATAAAATGTTGAGCTGCGCATGACCAGGCACCGGTGCGTATTGATTATTGGTCACAATGGTCTCCACCGTCTTTACGAATGGCGGGACATCAATGAAGACCACGGATTGGTTGGTTTGCAGAACAGGAACCAAATCCCATTGAGGATTATCGGACTGGAGCAAATACAACAAGCCGTTGTGCCAGGACGCCCCAACCACGGGAAGGGTACCTAGCGAGACCGACGAAAGTATGGTATCCGGGGTGGTCACATCGCTTAGGACGACCCCTGGACCGGTTCCATTAAAACCATCGGTCACCTGTAGCACCTGCGTCCCGTTGAGAAAAACACGATCAACCTGTCGGGACAATGGTAGAGTGGCTGTCAGCTTGGGATTGTCTTGATTGGTGATCTGGCTGCTGTTGAGTTCCGTCCCCGAAATGGAAATCACATGGTCCTGAACCAATGCGGCGCGCCGGGCCGCGCTGGCATGGTTGATGACACCCCGGGCCGTTAGAGTCCCGGCAGCGAGATCGAAGTCGACGATTTGCACTCCCTGGAACCAACGATTGGTCGGACCCGATGTATCCAGCCCCTGCCAGGGAACCAAGGCGAGACCGGCTTCTGGATACACTTTGAATGCTTTTTCATCACTGTTTCCTTCGCTCCACGACCAATCTGTTCCGAGCGCAACCCGCCCAAGCAGGCTTGGATTGGATATATCCGAGACATCGAAAAGTTGCACGGTCGTCAGGTTGGTGGTCGAGCCGAGAGCCATCAGCCGGGTGCCCCCCGCCAACGGCTCTAAATAGGTCGAATACCCGGGAAGGTCGACCTGCCCTTTGACAGCCGGTTTACTTGGATTGCTCAAGTCGATCAGCCATAGCGGATCACGACGGTGAAAGGTGACGACATAGGCCCGATTGCCCTCGATGCGGCTCGCATACAAGGACTCTCCGGATGTCAAGGTAAGGCTTCCCAACTTCGTGGGTTGCAATGGATTCGATAGTGAGAAGGTCTCCAAAATTGAACTTACCGGTTCCGAAATCCAGGTGCCAAACCCCGTTTGATCGCCATCATAATTTGTCCAATACCCCCAGCCGCCCGATTGCGAAATAACGGTCAGGAGTTGGTTTTCGAGTCCCAAATTGAACTTATTGAGGACCTGGCCGGCGGTCAGGGTGTAGCCAAGTTCCGTAATGGCCCCGTGCGGATCGCGGATGTCAAAAACGGTGACGGCGTGAGTATTGGACAACAGCCACGGCGCGATGGGTGGTCCATCAACGCTAGATTCGCTTCCAGTGGTCGCCACCAGGAGAAATTCATCGGTGGCAAGAATGGCATCGGCACCTAGTGGAATGGTCACCGGGGCGGAAAGGACCGGGTGCGATGGGTCTGATAGATCGACCGATTGAATCACAGTTCCCCAACTCTCGCTCAATTGATTCGTTGACACAGGGGAATTGGTTATCCACGCCGATGAAACCAAGTAGAGGACATTGCCGACTAATCGACTCTCTTGAATCTGACCAATCACCGGGATTCTATTGGCGAGTTGAGGAGTCCCATTAGTCACCTGAACGAGTAGCAGCTCATTGTTCGCAACATTGCAACTCCCGCTCACGAGCAAGGAGAGCCAAGTTGGTGCACTGGAATCCGTTTCTGGCAACAGATACATCTGGCTGCCGTAGGTCAACAAAGGCAATGTTCCAGTCAACACAGGCTGATCGAGATTGGTGATACTAATGACTTGGAGACCCCGGTTTTGATTGAAGAAAAAGACTGTTTGACCAGCAATCTCCCAAATATCGGATTCAACCACCGATCGGGTGGGAGTTCCGGTACCCGAAGGGACGTCCACGGTGGTGATGGTTCCGACTGAATTCACGCTCCCTGGACTCGATTGACCTGACTTTAGTCCCGGCGCAAATGTGCTCGCACCGGAAAAAAGGCTGGCGGAAAACCCAATTTCAGCTTCGGTCTCGTCACGAGTTCGCATCACCTCGGAACCAGCGGACAAGGGGACTTCGAATTGAACGGTCGGCGACGATCCATCTGTCCATAGCACCTGGCGAGGGGTCCAGGCACCATTGGTCAAACGCGAGCGCGTTTCCAGAGTCACCCGGCGTTTTCCCAGCGGGACTTTTGCAACAACGACCAGATGTCCATTGTCGACACGGACTTGCGCTATCACGGATGTCGAGTTTGGAGTCTGAGCCAGGGTGGCACAGGCCGAGACGAAAAATAGAAGCCAACCACAAGCCCGGATGGATAAAGTCCGAATTGGCGATCCGGAACCGACCGAGCTAGATTTCAGGAAGGTCATACGATTGAATGAAGTATTAAAAGCCCAAACGAAGCAAGTGACAATTTGGTGCCCCAATTTTTCCTCTCCAAAGTTGTCCCCCGCCTACATCTCCTTTGGCGAAGTGTCTCGGGTGCGACCGGGCACGAAAAACCCCGGGACGGTTCGTGCCATCCCGGGGGGGCGCTCAAAGAATTAGTGTCGTGTTTCCGATTAACCTCGCGCCTGGCGTCGGGCTGCAAAGCCAAGAACGACGGCACCAACGGCAATCAGGCTCCAAGTGGAGGGTTCGGGAACAGCGGTTCCGAACACGCGCATCTGGTAAGGCCCGGTGCTGTTGGCTTGCACGCCCAAGGCACTATTGGCGTAGCTCTCCGCTGCGACTCCGACTCCGGTAGTATCGCTGGTGATGCTCCAAGCAGAGGAACTATTTGCACTGCTGAGGCCAAGCCAGTAGCGGGAGTTGGAATCCAGCGTGTAGGGAGTTGTCAGCCCCACAGTAAATACCGAGGGTGTGGGATTGAGGCTGCTGTCGTTAAAGGTGCCCAGGTTTTGGAGAAGGGCACCCGGAGTGGTGGAAGAATCGCTGTAGATACCGACCGAGAACGTGCCCGGGGAATTATAAAGGGACGCGAGAACCAGATCGATACCCGTCAGATTGAACTGGCTGGTAGTCGAAAAGGAGGCGTAGAGCGGTCCGGAACCGGTGCTGCTATCGACCGGATTGTTGCCGATCGACGTGCCAGCGAGGCTGTTGAACAGGTCGGTGTCAGCGACCGCGACCTGAGTGCAAATGACGGTAGCGGCGGCAAACAACATCGAGCCGAATCGATCGGCGGAAATGCGAGTGATAGTCATAGTGGCAAGGGGTGGTTAGCCAAGAAATACTGCGGGCAGGTTGACCGATGGTTCAATCGATTCCGCGCACCTTCTCGGCTTGGCCGACTAGAACAAGGAGGGAGTCTGCTCGACGCGGACGGCTTGGAGCTCGGCGGGATTGAGCCCCAGCAGTTTGATGATAGTCGGGGCGACTTGCGTCGTTTGGACGGGCTTGGTCACCGCCGTGCCACCGACAGCGCCCGGGTAGCTGACGAGGATGGGGACATTGCGGTCTTCGAGATGGTTGCCACCGTGTTCAGCGATCTTCTTCTTCTTGCCGGTGTAAACCACGCCATATTGGGCGATACCGATAACGTCAGGAACGCGAGCGTCGGTGGCAGGAACGCCGATCAGACGAGCAGCGGCGTCGCCGACATAAAGCTGGCTCAGACCAGCCGAGGTGACCGGCTTGTTGTCCACGCTGGCAGCAGCGGTGGTGTAGTTCAGCAGGAAGTTACGAGTGAAGCTCAGAGCGGCAGGGGAGCGATCGTTAAGCCACAGGAGCATGCCGTCGTCATTGACGCCGAATGCAACCAAAGGAGTAGCGTTGGTGCTGCCACCTTGTGCGAAGGTGTTCCAAGCGGCGTTCAAGTCGTCGGTTATCCGGCTATCCTTGATGCGGTTCAAAGCAGCCAGGTTCATCGGAGATTGACCATGCTTGGCGGTGATGATGATCGCCGTGCGGGAGATTAGGCTTTGGTTGGTCAAGGCGGTCAGCATCCGGCCGAGGGATTGATCAACAAATGTCAGCGCGTTGCTCAGGACCAAACCGGGGGTCACGCCATCGGCGAGATAACCGCCTGCGGCAGTGCCGGAAAGGTCGCCCTCGGTATTGGAGGTCGGGAGTTTTTCGCCGGTGGAAACGGTTTGGAAGTTCATGCCGAAGATGGCGGGGGTACCGGGGTTGCCAGTGCCGTCATGATGATGACCATTAATCCAGTTGATCACGGCCTGGACCTTGTAGTTGTCGTACTGCTGGGTCTTCAGGTTGTCGGTGGTCCAGTCGGGCTCGCTGGTGCTGGTGGAAGGCGCGCCGTTCGTGATGGAGGCATCAACCGCGACCGAGCTGCTGTTGATTTCCGGGGTAAAATACTCATCCACACCGGCACCGGAAGGACCCGATAGGATTTGGTAGGCGGGATGCTTATCGGACCAAGCGGTGCGAAGACCGTGATTGTGGGCAACTTCGAAAATCGTATTCACCTTCACATACTGGTTCGGGTACACCGGAACACCGTTGGTGGTGTAAGGCAATTGGGTGGCGTCGATCAGGTGATTGGGGTTGCCGTCCAAGTTAAGGATGTTGGACCAGGGATCTGAACCACCCGAGGGAACGATACCTTGACCGGCATCGAGCGCGCCGAGGTTGATGTCCAACTGCTCGAAATAGGTGACCTCGACGCCCGGGGTGGTCGAACCATAGGCGGTTAATTGGCGGTTCCAAGTGTCGTCATAGTAAACACCAGTGGTGGAAGGGTTACCGCCGGTCGCGAGGGCGACCATGCCGGGGAAAGAGTCCGAGGGGAACGGGGTGCTGGCGTTGTTATAATCGACGCCAGTAGCAACCAGAGAGGCGAGAGCGGAATTCGGATGGGTCTGGACGTACCAGGCCAGGTCGGATTGATGGAAGCCGTCAACCGAGATTAGCAGCACGTGATCAGCGATCGAATGAACAGTCGGAGGAGGAGTCGCAACCAGAGCGGAGCTGGCCAAGAGGCCAAACCCGCAGGCAACAGCGGAGGAAACGCAAGTCTTACGATTCATGGTAGATAGAAGGACTGAGTGTGATTGGACCAATTATAACCCAACAACAAGCCAAGGTGTGTCGGCACTCTGCGATGCCACCCAGTGTATCGCTGTTGTCCATCACCCCAATAGCTTGCGGTTGCTATTTAACTTCAGCCCCTCGGGCTGTAAATGAACAGCGTGTTACAAATCGGGCCATGAAACGTCACTTGTTCTTTACGGACTGTTCATATTCAGCCACCTGTGATTTTGAAGATTCTGTTCGTCGATGATGGCATGGATACCTATATACTGATATAAAAATTTATTTTGTCGCAGTCTGCTTGGTTTTCTAGATGGTTTTTCTTTGCAGCTTCGCACGATTGCGAGTCCATTTTTGACTATTTTCAGTGTCCCCGGCGACGACTTTCTCACTTGCGAAAGCCGCAACCCTTCAACAGGGTGAGAATAGTTCGGAAATTGCCGTTCAAACCTTGGTGAAGGCCTCCGATCCCGACTTGCATGAAACAGATTCGATTTCGTTTGGCCGCTCTCCTCGTGGTGTCGCTCTTGACGGGCTACCTCGCGGGACCTCCCGAATGGCACCATGTGCAACACAACAAGGCTGCCCGTAATGCCGGTCAGCTCGTTGATTCTGGAATTCCCCAGCGGATTCCCAAGGTTCCCGGTCATGTATCACCCCCTTCTCCGGCAACGGCTAGGGCAGTGTCCACACCATCGGAAACAGGGGAAACCAATATCTTCGCAGCGTTTTCCCAGTGGGCAGAAGTCTACGCTGGTACACCGCTTGACCGTCGAGCCAATCTTGTACCTAACGGTGTATCTCTTGCCCGTCAGCGTGCCGAGGCTCTTGCGCCCCTCATCCAAACCAATCCTGCTGCCGCTCTTGATGCCGCCCTGTCCTATTCCTTGCGAAAGAACCTTCCAGGTGAAATCGCCGCTTGGGTCGAACAACCTGTCAATGCCGTGGCAGACTATGAGGTCGTTGCCTCCACCCTTTGGGACGAGAACGGTTCCACTCCCCCTTCCATACGTCGAGGTCTGAGAGTCAACGGACAACTCTACGAAGCCTTCACATTCGGTGAGGCTCTGGCTTGGCCATCGCAGACCGGACAACCAGTGAATGGATTCGTGCTGCCATCCAGTGCCACACCGACCGCAACCTCGGCACCCTATCCCACTGGCAAATCCGTCGGCTTGGCCGTCGTCTCTCCCAGTCCCGTCCGGGTACTCGACTCGGTCGAATCAGCCGACTATTTGAAGAAGTTGGAGTCCGAACCGATCTGCGGCGAATCTGGGTTGCCGGTCACCGCGCTTGGATCGGCTACTGTGACGCAAAGCGGGGGAACGTATACCGCCTATTGTTGTCCACAACATGCGACGTCGCTTCATCAAGCCGCCATTTCCGATGGACCAAGCGGGCAATCGACCGCCACCACCACCACCGACCTGCCCACGACCGCCACTGGAACGGGAATTGCGAACGTCGGTTGGACCAAGGGAAATGCCAAACGCTACATTTTTTGTCGTCCTGTCTTCACAGACTACCAAGGGTATACCAGCGACTCCGCCGTTTTCGCCGCTTACAACGGCTACAGCAATTACGTGGTTCACACCTCTTTTGGTCAGTTGATACCCGAGGCTATCGGCACAAATTTGGCCCAAGGATCCTATGTCACACCGCCGCTGCAGCTTCCCGGGACCGTTGCCGACTATCAACCCGGAGGAAAGGACATCACCCCAGACATCATCGCAGCCGCTCATGCAGCCGGGATTAATTTCAGAAACTACCAATTCTTTGCCATCGTCAACGCGGACAAACCCGGGTTTAACGCCGCTGGGGTCGCCACCATCGGTCCATCCATGGGCACCGACGGCGGTTCTCAATCGTGGTGCCGTCTCATGGGTTCCCAGACCGCGCTCGACCCCAGCTTGCTGGGTCACGAACTGGGACATAACGTTTATCTGCTTCACTCCCACGGATGGAACACCAGCGGGCGCAGCATTATTGGCCCGGGTGCGCACGACGAGTATGGCGACCCCGACAGTCTGATGGGCGAGACTTGGGGGCGGGATAGTTACGTCGCCAATTTGCGATATTATCTCGGATGGATACCTGCGAGTGGGCTTAAGACCCTCACCGGCAGCGGCAATGTCTTCACCACCCCATTGTCGGTCTTGGACGACAATACCAATGGCTTCCGGGCAATTCGCGTGAAGCATCCCCGGTACGCCCAATACTACTGGCTGGAGTACCGTCAGGGCCGCAGTTGGATGGATGCCAATGAAGCCGCGAATAGCATTGGTCTGCGGTGGGGTTCGCCCAACGGCTCTGAAACGTGGTGGCTCAATGTGGCCCCTGCCCGCTTGGGTGCCAATCGACTCTCGGTCGGTCACACCTTTAGCGATCCGTGGGGCGATCTGCACATCACTCCGGTCGGCCCGAGCGTCACGACTTCCAACGCTCTGGATGTTACTGTGGCCATCGGCCCATTTCCCGGAAACCATCCTCCCACCGCCGACCTGGCTTCGGACCGGACCACGGCACCGGTCGGGGGCAGCATCACCTTTACCTCGACCGTTACCGACCCGGAAAACGACCCGATCGCCTACGGCTGGGATTTCGGCGGAACTGGAGCAGACGGTCCTGGGCTTCAAAATACCAATGTCGTAACACACACCTTTGCCACCGCAGGAACCTATGAAGTCCGCTGCGATGTCAGCGACATGAAGGGCGGACTCACCAGCAAGACCCTCATTGTCCAAATCGGGACACCCAGCGGCCTGACAATTTCCGGCAAAGTTGTGGCCAAGGATGGCACGCCTCTGCAAGGGATAGAAGTTCAGATCGATTCGACTCACTTTGATTTCACCGATAGTCAGGGAAATTACTCGATTGGTGGACTCGCGGTCGGTTCCTATGAAATCACCGTTTCGGACCCCATTCTGGGTGCATCAACCTTTGAGGCTTGGATCCCCAATCCGGTCGCGATTCAGAAAAACCTTTCGGGAGTCAACTTTACCGCCTTGGCCCCGACAGACAGCACGGGATTGCGGGTTGAATATTATTCGGACGCCAAGCTGCATCAACTTCAAGGGGTGAATATCACTCCCGGCATTCAATTCTCCGCAACCAACTCGCCGGGTGTGGAAGCCGTTCGATGGACTGGACTATTCACCGCGCCCCTCAGCGGAACCTATCTTTTCCACGCGCTCGGCGATGGTGCGGTCCAGTTGACCGTCAATGGCCAATTGTTTGCCGGAACGATGAACTCGTCCACAGGCGAGGAAGTGACGGCTTATGCCACCCTCTCGACTGCCCAGCCATGTGCCGTCCAGGTAAACTTGGTAGCCACCAATTCGGCTGCCCATTTGACCTTGAAATGGACGACACCTGCGGGGGGAATCGACGCTTTCACTCCCGATTCCATATTCCCGATTTCGGGTGGCCTTCGAGGCGCTTATTTTGCCGACACCTCCCTGACCAATCTGGCCTTTACCCGGATTGATCCAACCGTTGATTTTCCCATCGGGGTTTCGCCTGGATTCCGATTGCCCGTGGACCATTACTCGGTGCGATGGACTGGCAAAGTCCATGCCAGCCAGAATGGTCGCTACGAATTCCATACTGTATCCGACGACGGCGTTCGATTGTGGGTCAACGGCAAAGCCCTCATCAACAATTGGACGGACCATGGTCCTACCGAGGACATCGGGGCCATTTATCTGCGGGCCAATCAAGATTATGACGTGCTGCTCGAATACTACCAGGGCGGCGGAGGTGCAGAAATCCAACTGCGCTGGCTCCCGCCTGGTGGCACCCTCCAAACGATTCCCGCCAGTGCGCTGATGCCGGGCTATACGGGGCTATGGGCCGAGTATTACAATTCGACGACCCTCGATGGTAGCCCGGTCGTGACGCAATTGGACCCGGTGGTCGATCTGGAGCCGGTCGCGGATGCTCCAACGGCGGGCGTGACTGCCGGAAGCTATACCACCCGTTGGCAGGGACTGTTGCAGGCCCCGACAAATGGCACCTACCACTTCGACGTGTGGGTCGATGATGCCATGCGCTTCTGGGTCAATGGACAGAAGGTGTTCGACACCTGGGGCAAGACGGGGCCCAGCGAACTGACCGCCGATCTTGACTTGCTGACCAACAGCCCCATTCCCATTCGCTTCGAATTGCAACAAACAGCCGGCAACTCGGGCGCACGCCTGGCTTGGTCATCGGTGGGAGCAACCTCCACGGTGCCCATTGCATCCACTCAGTTTTTCCCGGTTCGACCCGGACTCTGGGCGGAGTACTTTAATGGAACAGAATTGGCTGGAACGCCTGTCTACGCCTACCTGGAAAGCAATATCAATGAGACGTATAGCCCTGCGTCACCGCCGAATGGTGTAACCACGAATGCGTTTTCGGTAAGATGGCATGGACGCTTGAGCGCCTCCCTGACCGGCACCCACAGCCTGATCGCGACTTGTTTCGGCGGGACACGACTTTACCTGGATGGAGCGCGAATCATCAATAATTGGACTCCACACACCAAGATTGATTCCACGGTGACACTTCCGCTGACCGGTGGCCAGGAACACGATTTTGTCGTCGAATACCGCAGCATGGACGACGGCAGCGGTAGCCTGCAACTCTCCTGGGTCCAGCCCAAGGTCGCCCGCCAACTCATTCCCAGCGTGAACCTGCTGCCGCCGCTCCCGACATTGCCGCCGTACGCCGCAGGTCTTCAGCGATTGAACGATCATTGGCAGGTCAGTTGGGATGCGGACCTGGGACCGCTTTCCCTGCTGACTGCGCCCGACGTCCGGGTGCCCTTCACCAATTGGAACATCTATTACGTGGATGCCTACCTGAGCAACGGCTTCTGGCGGGCGGACCTGCCGTTTACGACCAACTCTCATTCATTCCTACGGCTTAATCCGCCGGGGCAGTAAATCGCGGGAGCTTCGGTGGTTGAGCGTAGCGACACCACCGGCTACTGGTTCCATGCCTCAGGCATGGACCTGGAGGTTTTCTCACAGGTAATCATCTCGTGGCTGAAGACCACATCATCCCCATGAATCCATTTTCCCTAGCTGAAAAGTTCTCCCAAATCCATGAACACTGGCGTCCCAAGGTGGTGGCGGAGTTGAACGGCCAGGAACTCAAGCTGGTGAAATTCAGCGGATGCTTTCCGTGGCATCATCATGAAGCCGAGGACGAACTTTTTCTGGTATGGCGCGGGACGATGACCATTGAGTTTAGAGACCGTCAGGTTCGGTTGGAAGCGGGTCAAGCATGCGTCGTTCCGAGAGGCGTTGAGCATCGCACAATGGCGGATGTGGAAGCAGAAGTCCTTATCTTTGAGCCCGGTGCTACCCGGAATACAGGAAACATTGTGGACGGCCACTTTACCGCGCCGAACGGGATCACAATTTAGTTCTGCTTTGTTCGGCTATTTGAAAACAGCGTTGGGTTCGGACTCCACCTTTTGGACGACGCTTCTCCGGCTTTTAAGAACTTGGGCTCAATCTCCAGAGAAACCGTCGCATTGGTCACCGGTTAATCCTGGAGTCCAACCCATTCGATTACGGCGTGCTCCAATGACATCGCGGTAAAATTGAACAATGCCCGGATAGAGATTGGTTTTGTTCCAGTCGACGTTGCGAGATAAGGAAAATGGCAGGTCTTCGAGCATTTCCTGACCCTGGAAAATCATCGGCACCCCCGGTGCGGTTAGGGAAACGAGAGCACCCAGGGTGGATAGCTTTCGGGCTCGGTAGCTGGCGTGCCCAGCGGGGTCAATCGCGGCGGGGAGCCGAGGTAGACCATTGATTGAAATCGCCTGCCACGGAAACCGCCGTGGCATGAGGCGCCCACAGACGGAAGGCGACTCCCGACCCGGATTGGTTGTGGTACGGGATGGCACCATATCCGGTGTGATGGGACTGGCCAATGGCGAATAGTCTCAGCGCGAACCATGCCAAGATTGTAACGGCCAAATTCTTGGAAAAGATTCGCATGGTTGGCCCTCGAAAATCTGAATCCATGGTGCAAAGGAAACGGGAAGAGGAGCGAGATGGGAAGAAAGTTTGATACAGGACCCAAGGTGAAATCGAGCGGCGAAGGTTTCGTTCGGTCGGAGGTGCCACTTAGCCGAAACGCGCGGCAGCGTCTTGGACTGCGGTTGTCCTCTACCGCTATTCGCTCCCCAACTTGACAGTCGCCAACGCGGTGACGAACACTGCTTCGATGATATATTCCCAACTCTTCAGTGGCATATGATTATTGCTCCGCATTCTTCACTCTTTCTGCGTACCGACCGAGATTTGCACGTAATCGGCTCCCATCAGGATTTATCGCCTCTTCGTCTCGTCGCGTGGGATAAACCCTCTTCTTACGTTCCAATTCATAGAACAGAGTACCATGAATACCGTTTGCATCACGCTTGGCGATTCGCCGTTTCCAGATATCTTTGAATACAAACTCAATTTCTGTTCCACTTCTACCGGAAACAACCTCGTCAATGAAGGCGATATCCTATCCCTCAGGAAATATCAGGGAGAACTCTTCTTCTGTTTACAGAGAATACATTCGACCGTGCCTATTTTCTTTCGCAACTCCGGTACTTATGACAAAAAAACCAACCAATGGCAAAGCGACCGCTCCGAATGAATAAACGCAGCCCCGTAATTCCAGACGATTTGAGAGACCGATACTGTTTACGAACGAAGATGCCCTTTTTTGAGTTGAGAAGCAGTACGAAGCAGTGCGAAGCAGGTCTTGGCACCCATCTGGAGTAGGTCGGATATCTCTTCCTGTGTCAGATCAGGTCGTTCGCGAAGAGACTTCAATTCGTCGCTAGAGACCAGCCCCATCCGACGAGCTTTGACTTGTTCAATCCTCTCAAGAGATTCGGGGGTCAGGATTTCTTCGCCAGTTTCGGTGTCGGTAATCCATGCACCCAAGGTATCGTTTTCCCAACGTACACGAGCCGGATTCGTCCATTCAATTTTTCTTGGATGTGCCGATTCCAAGACTTTGACCACAGGTTGTCGCCATTCTTTCGGGATCGGGATGGGCATATCGACTTTTCATTGGGAGGACCAGCCCTTTGAATGTACCAAATGATACCGTTTTCTCAAATTTCCGGTCACCAAGCAGACTAACCCGTCTTTCGCAACTGGAGAGGATTTTCTTTGTAAGTGCTTGAAAGTTAGGGCGGCAAGTCAAAATCCGGACCATGGCCTTGGTATAGCGAGGCTTAGGGTGGACCACGCCAAGGCGCAAAGACGCCAAGAAGAATTCAAATGCGACGATTTGCGTCCCTTCTTCCTTTGCGTCGTTGCGCCTTGGCGTGCCGCGTCTTGTTTCGGAACCTGATGAACCCGCAGGAAAACTCTGGCCAACGTCGATTTTACGGCCGTTTCCAAAGCGCCAGGGGACTGGCGCAGTCCACGACCTGGCGGACTTCCACTTGCCACATAACTAGGGAAGAGTTGTGGACTGCGGTAGCCACATCAAGAATAGGTGTGCATGCCGGATTGATCGGGCTTCGCATTGGGAAAGTTTGCTTCGACTTACGACCCACGGCTATTGAAATCGATAGCGGCACGTTCCAATAGGATGGTTGCCTTCCTCCGACCACGTGGGCAGGATGATCTGGCTCCATGAATGCTATTGAACGAGAATATCAATACATCCGCACGATGAGGCCTGCGGCCGCCAAAGGAGACGTAATCGCCATGTACAACATCGCTGCGGCCTATCGCATATTGGAAAAGTTCCCACTGTCGGCCCGCTGGTATAAAAAGGCCGCAGGGGCTGGAGATGGCAACGCCATGGTCGATTGGGGATACTGTCTTCAGCACGGTGTCGGGGTCAAAAAGGACGAACTTGCCGCAGAGTCCATGTATCGGTCGGCCATCACGAGCCGATTGATCACCGACTATAGCCGGGAGGAGGCGCGGTATAACCTTGCCGTGCTCTTGCTGGGAAAACCAACTCCAGCGCGTCGCGAGGTAAGACGACTGTTGCGCGATGCCAGTGCAGATGGCGACTATCCGGAGGCCGAAGCCCTTCTCCGAAGCTTCAACACATTCAATCCGATGACCACTTGCATCTGCCGTCGGTATCTGAGGCCACGTCTCGCCAAACGGCATTGTCCGGTGCATGGGCCACGGGGAGTCCGATACATTCAATCGACTGGCGTTTAGCCCCAGCCGTGGGATCACTTGCGAGGTTGGCTTGGTTTGGACCGCCGGGCAGGTCTGGAGACCTGCGTTACAGCAGGCTGGAAAGCCTGCGCTACGGGGCGGCGTCTCGCCCCACTTGTGTAGCATTGCCTCAATTGGTTGTCGCATTCCGCCACCTTGGGGCTGCAGAGAGCGGATTTTCCCGTTCTAGGATATTCTAACTCATCGGACGCAGTAATTCGGGCAAACCACTCCTGCAAGGTTCATCGCCTCTGAGCCGAAACGGGTGGCCGGCCCGATTCGGGACGGTCCATTTGCCCTCGGGTCACGCCTAATTGATGTAGAAGTTTCAGCTCCTGCCAAAGTTGGGTGCCGGTGATTTCGCCGCGCAAGAGAGCCCGGTATCTGGTCACGGTTGTCCGCACTTCCGTCGCTGTTTCCTGGGCAAACTCCAACCGAAACTGGCGCAGTCCGGCATCGAGCAATCGTTCAACAAACTCCGCCCCGGTTTGGGCCCGGGCATTGTACAGCGTATTGCGGCAGCCGGCATCGGCCTTCAACACATGCTCCGCGCCCACCCGATCGCGGAGTCGAACCTGGTGCTGATCGCAGGGGCGTCCACAATTGCGGTAATCGGTTCCCTTGCTTAGAAAGGCACAAAACACGCAATGCTCCATGTGAAACATCGGCATGTGTTGGTGAATGGTGACTTCAAACCATTCCGGCGGGGCACCGGCCAATAGGGCCAACAATTGTTCGATATTCAGGTCGTACGATGCGGTCAATCGCTGAAGTCGATATTTGTCGCGGAAATATTCGGCGGTCCAAACGTTGGCGACATTGAGCGAAAAATCCCCTCGGCACGGTTGGTCGGCAAAATATTGGAGATGATCGTAATTGCGAACCAGATAGCCGTCGGCTTCCGACGATCGGACCAAGCGCAGAATCCATTCTTCGCCGGGCTTAAAAATCCGTGGTGGCGCGACCCATATCGACTTGGCCCGTCCTTCGCAACCTGTCGACTCGCGGACGCGCCGGACCACTTCGCGGTACCCCTTGGGGTCTTCCAGTTCACAGTAAATAGTCTCTATCCCGCAAGTTAGGACGGCATCCAATTGCTCCAGGCTTCGAACCAGGACAATCAATTCTGGTTTAGAATCGATCGCCACATCATGACGGGGAGTCTCGCTGTTGGAGGTGATTATCTGTTCTGGGTTCAGTTGCCAGCGGCGAGGTTGAATCCGTTGCCGTTCGAGTTCGGCCACCAAATCCCGTCGCAGCCGATTGAGCTCACTCATCGGCAACATGAGGGCATCGCCCAGATGCAGCTCCATACGACCCAGGCAGAAAGGTGTTCCACCCAACCGTCCCAATTGCTGCGACAACACCTCTAAATTCAATGGACGCTTTTCCGCAGCGGTTAGATGAACCTCCGAAGTGGCTTGGGCTACAGCTCCGGTATCGTCCCGGGCTATGACGGTCAGGGGGCCACCCAACGTGCCGTGCAATTCAAAATGGACCGGACGTCGATGACGGATTTCATCTCCTTCAAACGATCGGCGGACCTCTCGTTCCAACACGGGATCACTGGTTTTCCAAAGGCGGTCTCCCGCATGCACACGTCCGAAATCCACATGCCGATCGAGGAAGCCTATCCACGTTAGTCCCCGTTGTTGGTTCAGGGTGACCACACGCCCGCCTTGTTCGTGATCATCCCCCGTTCCCGTATCGATGACTACGCCGTCGCCCAGTTTCAAGGGTGCCACCAATCGGGCCCCCAATGCACCGGGTCGAACGTCTTCAATCTGACCCAGGAAAACTCCGCGTTTCTTGGCAAACTCGGCGTGAACCAGGGATTGGTTGTCGATGCCATTAAACCAACCGGGGGCCAGGCCGCGACTAAAGGACATCTCCAATTCGTAAATCGGGTCGTTGGTCGAGGTATCTGGTCGAGGGGGCGCTGCCTTATTTTCGATCAAGGTGCTCTTGGTTGCTTTTGCATTCGAGACCAAACGGTCGAGCGCCTGGCGGTAAACCTTGGTAACGCTAGCAACGTACTCTGGAGATTTCAACCGGCCCTCGATCTTCAGCGACGCCACCCCCACCCGGGCCAGTTCCGGGAGGACGTCGATGGCGGCCAAGTCTTGCGGCGATAGCAGGTAGTGGCGATGCCCCAAGTCTATCGTGCGCCCATCCGAAACCAGCTCGTAGGGCATTCGACAAGCCTGAGCACATTCTCCCCGATTGGCGCTTCGGCCACCGAGCGATTCGCTGGTCAGGCACTGACCCGAATAAGCAACGCAGAGAGCGCCATGGACAAACACTTCCAGCGGCAGCTTGGGAGCGGTTCCCTGTGCCTCCTGAATGGCTTCGATTTCCCGAATGGAGTTTTCCCGGGCCAAAACCACCAACTGGCACCCCAATTCCCGGGCGAAAGCGACTCCAGCCGCGCTCGTGATCGTCATTTGAGTGCTGGCATGTACGGGAAAGTCGGACGACAAACGGCGAAT
The DNA here is from genome assembly GCA_903835555.1 of uncultured Verrucomicrobiota bacterium. Lineage (GTDB taxonomy): Bacteria > Verrucomicrobiota > Verrucomicrobiia > Limisphaerales > UBA9464 > CAILNN01. The sequence goes on along the minus strand of CAILNN010000287.1, from coordinate 2,645 downwards.
CAACCGGACCATCCCAATATCCTGTACGATGGCTGCATCCACTCCCGCAGCGATGATCGAGCGCAGGTATTGCTCGGCGGCCTTCAATTCATTCGGGAAAACAAGCGTGTTGAAGGTCACATAGCCGCGCACCCCCCGCCGGTGCAAAAACTCCATGAGCGACGGGAGGTCCGCTTCGGTAAAATTGTGCGCCCGCATGCGGGCGTTGAATCGGTCCAGACCGAAATAGATGGCGTCTGCCCCATTCTCGACTGCCGCCCGGGCACACTCCCAATCACCAGCTGGTGCCAGGAGTTCGGGAATCGGCTGGGTATTGGAATCCAAAAAGCTCACGTGACATCAACTGTTGATGACCAGACCCCGGCTGCAACTGGTTAATGCGGATTCCCATCCGGCATCGCAGCAACCATTTCGGGAAAACGACATCCGGAGCAGAGAGCCCCAGCCGATTCGCAGAATTCCCGATTGATTTGGATCAGCCCCTGCTGCAGGGCTGCCCGGCCAGGCAGTCGCCGGGCCGCCGCCCCCATCAATCGCTGGCGTCCGTGCCGCAGAATGGCGTTGTCCTCCGCTGCGGGCCACGCGAAGTAGCGGCGTTCAATTTCCTGGATCAGGGACGGACGGTCGCCCGTCGATGCCCGGGCCCAAAGCCAGGGAAGGACCGTATTGACCGCCAAATCCGTTGTCCGGCCCTCGCCCAGCAGCGGTTGCGAGCGAGATAGATGCGGTGATCGAAGCGTCCAATGCCATCGCCAATGGGAGTCTTCCGGTTCTATGGGTTCCAAAATCGCCCTCAATTCCGCAGCACCGGCTTTGCCTTGGACATCGCCATTCAACCAGTCGACCATTCGGTCACCCAAAGGACCCCCGGCCATCCAGCGTGCACCCAAGGCAAGGCGTCGGTGCGGATGATTCGCCGGGCGGACACCCGCCAAGCGCCAAACGGACGCTGGGAGAATTTGCTCCTGCCAGGCAGCCCGCTCCTGCCACCAGGCATCCCATAGGGTCCTCAAATGACTTGGCCCGCCCTGGGTGCGGGTGGGCTCGGACAACATGCCCGCCAGGCCCAGCAGACGGGCTTCCCACCCGATAATCCGTTTCGCGCCAGACTCGTCAGTGGTGGACGGACTTGCATCGGGACGAATCCGGTCGGCTGTGAGTTCTGCCAGACGTCGCATCGGCCACACATTGTGCCGGTATCCCAAGCCCGACATGAGCCCTTCCAACAGCGCCGCCTCCCAGCCGACATGCCGGGCGCGAAGGCTGAAATCACCGGCCTTGCGCTTCAATCGAATCCGGGCCGCCTGGGTGAGGAGCTCAATCGTCGCCGCAGTCGATACCCCGGCCAATGGGGCGGCGCAACGCCCTGGGACTGAAGCCGGTAAGAGGCTCGGTGCAACATCCTCCAGCCAGTCGGCCATTTCGTGAAGTGGAGCTTCCAGGTACGGCTCAAGCGCCAGAAGTGGGGGTGCCTGATGGGTGATGGGCGGCTTCCAAACCACGTGGAGAATGACCCGGGTATAGGCGGGATTTTCGGCGTGCCCGTGGCTGCGCCAACCGCTTTCCGCGCGATCGACTTCGACGTCGCCGGTCGTGGCGGCGGCATCGCCAATCCGGAGGACGGCCTCGCGAAAATCGGGTCCCGCTTCCCGATTCCAAAAACCGGGATGCAGTACCTGCAAGGACCTTCCATCAATCAATGTCAACTTATCCCGCAAAATTCGTTGATGCCACCAGATTTGTTGAAGCCAACGTTCGGGAACCGCCTGCCCACTGTTTTCTTGGATGACAACGGGTGGGCGCAGTCGTCGACTCCAATTCAGGTAAAAATGCTCAGGCAGGATCGCCAATCCTTCCGGTCCATCGCCCGCCTGCGGGGCAGAAGATGGCGGGAGCTGCCCGTTCATGAAACGCTCTTAGCCGGGTCGGGAATAGTGGAGTCGGCCCGTTTGAGGCCGATATTCTGCTCGTAGGTGCCGAGGCGGATGGTCCTGGGTGCCGCTTTTGCGCGTTGGTCCAATCCCAACAACCGAATCCGCGATTCCGCTTGGTCGGCCCATGGAGTTCCAGGGAATTTCTGCCCCACCCGTTCCAAGGTCAAGCGGGCGGCTCCGCTGCCATTTGGCGACCTCAACTGAAGGTCCGCAAGGACATTGAGCCACTGAGCGGTCTGGCGGGGGCTGGCGGATGTGACGCCGATCAATCGTTCCAATTCATCCGCTGCCAAGTCCGGGCGATTCCACTTCCGTTCGTAGACTTGCGCCAACTGCTCGCGAGCACTCCAATCATCCGGAAACTCTTGCAAATGCGTCACCAACCGGGACGCTTCGCCCCCATCGTCCCCAGGCACAGACGGTAGGGCGGTCCCTAAATCGGCTGCTGCGGGAGACATCAGGCCGACCCGCTCTTCGTGATGGACGACGACGATCTTGCGGGGATCCTGTTTGGCCGCCATTGCTTGGTCGGACGGAAGACGGGCGAGTTGTTGTCGGGCCGTCAGGGCCGCCTGTGTTCCTGGACAAGCTTCGACCAAACGCTCCAAGGACTGCCGTGCGGCATCGGGGTCCTTTAGGCGCTCCAATTGCCAGGTCACCTTTTGTTGCAAAGCCAGGGCAACATCTTCGGGCAGAGCCTCCGGCTTTTCT
>CAILNN010000286.1 GCA_903835555.1 uncultured Verrucomicrobiota bacterium | reverse complement strand
GGTTAGTTGGCTGCTTCTAATGTGACACGGTGCTCATGAGCACCATGAGCCTGCACGGCACTGGTTGGAGGCGCAGCCCGAAGGACGAAAAATCGTGGTCTGCCGTTTGGCACAGATGGGATTGCTCAGGTTATTGAGCAATCCGTCGGTGATGGGATCAGATGTTTGTTCCACAAGTCAGGCATGGAAGCTGAACGACCGCCTCTTCGCTGACGACCGCTTCCAGATGCAACCGGAACCGCCAACCCTGGAAGTGGAACTTCGCCAAATCACCAAGGGTTTTCCATATTCTCCGAAACTATGGCAGGACGCCTACCTCGCGGCTTTCGCCATCGCGTCAAACGTTCACCTCATCACCTTCGACCAGGGATTTAGTAAATTCACTCAACTCAAGAGTTTGATTCTGAAGCCGACCTGATTTCTACGGTCCCTTCGGTTGCGGGCGTGGAATTCCGATTCAAATCCAGCTTTTCCACCAACTCCTGCTGCTTCGCCGCCCACTCCGCCAACCGTGTCGCATACTCATACGGCTGGTCTACCTGCTCGTTCAAATCAACCAAGCGCTTGCGGGACTGGGCCAAGTGGTGATGGGCTTGGAGGGCAGTCTCTTCAAGATTTTGGACCAAATGTTCCAGAGATCGGATGGTCCCGTGAGCAGTGGATTGAATGTTGACCGAATGTCGCCCGGAACCCTTCAGGTAGAGTTGGGCTTTCCCGTTGCCGATGGGTGTCGCCAAGAGGTCAAACCCGGCGAACCGACCCACGACTCGGTCGTACGACAGCGACTTGGTTCGGTCAGCCAGACGGATGAGCAGTTCTCCGGCGATGCCGCGGTCGGTGATGGATTCGGACCCGAGTTGGATAACGAACCGATCGCCCCGTGTGTCCACTCGGCGGGCGCAATCCTCCCGGAGGGCTTCGAGCCGCCCTTCAAGACGGGGGATTTCGTCGGTCAGATTGCGAATCTGCGACCGAATTCGGAAATTGGCATCCACATGCTGGGTGCGGAGGCGGGTGAGTCGGGCCAATTCGGCATCGACGTTGGCTTTTTCAATCACCAATGGATTACCCGACGCGATGGCCTTGACCTCGGCATAGGTCAAGGCGGCTCCATCCACATCCTCCAACCGACGGAGGGATGAATCACCCGTCATTACCTGAGCGATGAACTTGGCCTTCGTTTCGAGACACTGCCACATGTACCCATCGAATGACTGAGCGGTAACGTAACGGTAAATCTGAACCTCGGGATTGGTGTTGCCCTGTCGGCGAATGCGTCCGTCGCGTTGCTCGACATCCGCCGGACGCCATGGGGCATCCAGATGATGCAGGGCAATGAGTTTCGCCTGAACGTTGGTGCCCGATCCCATTTTGGCCGTGCTGCCAAAGAGGATGCGGATACGACCGGATCGGACGTCCTTGAACAGCGACGCCTTATCGGCATCGCTGTCATAGTCCTGGATGAAGGCGATCTCTGCCGAAGGGATTCCCCGCGCGATCAGCTTGTCGCGCATGTCGTCATAGACCGAGAACCCCGATCTGGGTGTGGACATGTCGCAAAAAACCAATTGGGTCGACCGTTGGATGGCGGTTTCTCGCCAGATGCGCTCCACCTCGGTCACGGCCCGATTGACCTTGCTGTCGGGTAGATCGGGAAAGCCGGGATCGTTCAAGCGGAGATCGAGCGCCGCTTTTCGGCCATCGGTGGTGACCAACAGCATGTTG
>CAILNN010000285.1 GCA_903835555.1 uncultured Verrucomicrobiota bacterium | reverse complement strand
GGACGACGAGTTGTTGCAGCTCCATGCCACCGTGCACGGCGACGAGGCGATGGAAAGCCAGCGCAAAGAAATGGCCCAGTGGTCCGAGGAGCAACGCCAGCAGTGGCGTGATGGGCTTTACGCCCAAATGTGGGACCTGAGCTCGTACCTGAAGCTACTCAAGCAACGGTTTACCCAGTGGTATAATCGGTGCAAGCGACGGGTCGGAACTCTCTGGGAACAACGATTCAAGAGTGTCTGGATCGAGGGGCGGCGAGACTCCTTGGCCTGCGTAGCGTCGTACATCGACTTGAATCCAGTTCGCGCCAATTTGGTGACCGACCCGAAGGATTATCGGTGGAGCGGCTACGCCGCTGCGGTTGCCGGTCGACGCGCTGAAAAAGAGGGCATTCGGGCGATTATCCACCTCAGCGAAGGCCAGGAAGGAACGCTGACCGAGGCCATGGCTCAATATCGGCTCTGGGTCTTCGGTGAAGGAATGACCGAAGGAGTACAAGGAGCCGACGGGCCGAAGATTCGTCCGGGAATTGACCCCGAGAAGGTCAAAGAAGTCTTTGCTCGGAAAGGAAAGCTTTCCTGGGGCGATTTTGTCCGGTGTCGAGTCCGCTATTTTACCGACGGAGCAGTCATTGGCAGTCGGGCCTGGGTCGACCACGTCTTTGATCATCATCGCGATCGATTCGGTACCCGGCGTCACGACGGTGCCAGAAGGTTTAAGTTCCTGGCGGACTCGACGGTCTTCGGCCTCCGAGACCTTCGAATCAGCCCCGTTTCATTACCCACCAGCTCGCCCGCTTCGTAGTTTAAATTTCACTTTGCAGTCCCAATTTAAGCGAAAAAGGGTCAGCGCAACGGACAGGTCGTCTGGCATGCATGACGTTGAATGGCGGCACACCTATTGACAGCTCGATCGGAAAGTGATCGGCATCCAAAATCCAACTTGAGCGCCGAACCATATTGGGCAAGTCTCCAGTCAAACGTTTTGTCATGAGTATTCTGCCTGAATCGGTTAGCGGGACACCTCTTCAATCGCTGGATGAGGTCGAGGACTTTTATGAGCAACGATACCCGGAGCCGATGACGGAGGAGCAAAAGAAGCCGTCGGTGGGCACCGACCCGAACAAGCAGGTTGACGAGTTCCGGAATTACGAAGCTGATGCACGGCCAACAGTCCGTGAGTTCTATCGCCTGAATCACGCGTATCAGACCTACGATTTTGCCCTGGCCAAGCGCAAGGAGTACCTCGGCTTGAATCGTCGCCAGATGAGCATTTGGGAAGCGGCTGAATATCTTAACCAACTGGTCGATGACTCCGACCCGGACACCGATTTGTCCCAACTCGAACACTTATTGCAAACGGCGGAACATCTGCGTGCCGATGGGCGTCCCCGCTGGATGATTCTGACTGGATTCGTGCATGACTTGGGGAAAATCCTTTGTCTCTGGGGTGAACCGCAGTGGGCGGTGGTCGGCGATACCTTCCCCACCGGTTGTTCGTACTCACAAAAGATTGTCTTCCCACGGTTTTTTGATGCCAACCCCGACAGCCATGACGCTCGTTTCCAAAGCAAGAACGGGATTTACGAAGAGGGCTGTGGCTTGGACGCGGTCAATCTGTCTTGGGGACACGACGAATATATCTACAACGTCTGCAAGGATTATCTCCCGATCGAGGGACTCTACATGCTGCGGTACCACAGTTTTTATCCGTGGCATCGGGAAGCGCAATACAGCCACCTGCTGAATGATCAGGACCGCAAGCACTTGAAGGATGTCCAGGAGTTTAATCCATATGACCTGTACACCAAGAGCCACGCCAAGCCGGACGCCAAGGCCTTGCGTCCTTATTACGAGGACCTAATTTCGGAATTTTTTCCCGCCAAGGTGAGGTGGTAATCAGCTACCGGGCCGGTCAGCGCCTTTTCTGAGTTGCGACTGGCTTGGTTTCGATACGGGCTGGGTCGACGGCTTTGCTCCAGCACTCTTGGACG
>CAILNN010000284.1 GCA_903835555.1 uncultured Verrucomicrobiota bacterium | reverse complement strand
GACCGGCCGCCAAGTCTTCGAGTGCTCCAGTCTTCTGGAGCTTTGGAACCAACTATGAAAATGACGGCAACCAGAGTTTGCTACCGGGCTCGTCGGATTCTGAGGCAAAAAGCGGTAGAGGACTACCGCAGTCCAAGACGCTGCCGCGCGTAAACCATGTTCGAGAGATTGTTCGAGAGATTAGAATGGCTTGCGACGCCTACGAAAAAGGTGGCACACCGTAGTTGTCCATCAGTGCCTTTCATCAGGAAGCATGAAGCCATCCGGTTTAATTGTTACAGATCGCCGATCAGGAGCTATCGATGTGATTGTTACTTTTCCGCCCGGCCAGCGGACATGCAATTCGGAGGGTCCATCGATTGGGCGGGCCAGGACGGTGGTTGTGGCGTCAACAGACCAGTGGCCGCCACCCAAGCGAATCTCGCGGGCAGGGCCAGCCTTTCCAGATTGGACCAACCAGACGGTGGCCCCGATCCCGTGCGAATTTGCTTCAGGACTGGCGAGACTCACGCGCAGGCCAGGATGGGCGACAGTATTGCGATAGAGCTTGATCGGGCCATTGACCTGGGCGACGGCGAAATCGGGGCGTCCGTCGCGGTCAAAGTCGGCGGTTGCCGCTCCCCTCCCCTCCCCTTCCATGCGAATACCGCTGACGTCGGGCGACAACGCCGTGAACCCTCCCCTTCCGTCGCCACGGAGAATCAGGCCCATCCCGGCATCGGCACGGGGCACTCCGAAATTTTGGCCAAAGAAGTTTTGGGATAGGAAGAGGTCTTCGTGGCCGTCACCATCCCAGTCGGCAACGACGATTCCCCAGACGGTTGACCATTGAGCCTCGGAAGGAAGCCGACGAAGGACAAAGTGATCCCCTCGATTCAGCAGGATGACGGAAGAAAAGTAGGAGGCTTCGACGATTCTAGCGGCGGACGCGGAAGCGCCGAGAACATCCACCATGCGGGCCTCGGAAAATTGGCGATGGGTGGGGAAGCGTTCCCGCAAGGCCGGAGAAAACTGCCCGAGTTGCGAGAGGGATTGGACAGGCCAATAATCCGCAGCGGTAAATCCATCCCGTTTCGGGGAAGTTACCGGGACATAGCCCTCCAAGACATCGTAGTTGCCGGTACCGAGCAAATCGCCGTGAAAAATGGCCAGGTTGGTTCCGTAAAGGGCGTGAAAATCGTTTTCACCGACATTGCCGATGACCAGATCAGGTCTGCCATCGCCATCGAAGTCACCTGCCTGGATGCAGGTCCACCAACCTTTCAAGGAACTCAGCGTCTTGCGGTGCCCATCGATTTCAATGGGCGCGTCCCATTCGACGAGCCGATGGGATTGGTTCCGGAACAGCTTTGGTGGCCCCCATTCAGCGGCGACAGCCAAATCGGGCAGTCCGTCCAGGTCCAAATCGGTAAACACCGCGCCTTGGACAAGGCCCAAACTGGGAAACGATTGGAGCTCGGTCCAGTGGGTACCATCGGACTTGATCAATCGGGAAGTCGCGGCAATGGGCCAGTAGCCGGGAATCATTCGCCCACCGACAAAGACTTCCAATGAACCGTCGCCATCAACATCCGCAGCGGCCAACGGCCCGACGGATGATTCGGTCGACGGTGCGTGGTTATCGGAGACTGGCCAGGTCGCCAAAGCCAGGGCATTGGTATCGGATGTCGGATAAGTGGACTGACCGACCAGCAACCCCGTTCCCCACGGCAGCAAGGTTGTTTGGGCTTGGGTGGTAGGCTGATTGGTTTGTATCCATTGGTTCGACACCGGATCGAGTTGCTCCAGTAAGAAATCGCCCAATTTGCCCGATCCAACAACCAAAAGAACACCCCTGGCTGTCCCGGATTCGATCAAGGTCACGCCAGGACCTTCGGTCGACAGCGATCGGGGCAACATCGGTTGTCGGGAAGCTTCTTCGGCCGGTTGCCTGCAAAGGGTGGGGCCCCCTTGCGGTCTCCAATCTTCAAACCAGGGATGAATGGCCTCGCGAGGCGATTTCGCTTGAGATGCTTCCGGGTGTAATTCGTAGCGTCGATTGGCCAGGGCATTGGTCAGTCGGCTTTGCCTCCCGTCGGGCCATTGGACTTCGACGTCGAACGTAGCCTCCTTACCGGTGGCAAATACTCGTTCCGGGGTGTCTCCGCTGAGGTAGCGACCGCCGGCGATGATTTGCTGAGTCTGAACCGGCAATGTGGAGTCGCCGTTGGCCCGCACGGTAATTTTGGCACCAACACCGAAGCGATTGGGGCCGTCGGACGCCAAACGAATAGCCAACCGTCCGGCGATGGTTTCATTCCGATAAATCAAGGCCGGGCCGTTCAGGCGGTTAGCGATGACATCCAAATCGCCATCCCCATCGAGGTCGGCAACACACATCCCGTGCGCCACCGCCGGGGTGTCAAAGCCCCAAGCGGCTCCCACTTCAAGGAACCGCCCGCTTTGGTCGTTTTGGAAGGCCAGCTTGGCCGTTTCAAAACGGGGAAAGGCTTTTCGGGCGCTGAAGATTTCCCGGTCCGACAGGCGCTTTTGGCGGCGCAATCGCGCCAAGTCTTGGATGACGTCGAGATCGCGACTCGCTTTCCACTGCCCATTGCTCACCAACAGGTCTTCCCATCCATCTAGATCGACGTCGAGAAAGATGGGTGTCCACGACCATTCGGTCGCTTGAAGTCCGGCGAAAGCGGCGGCTTCCGCAAAGGTACCGTCACCCCGCCCCATTTGGAGGGCATTCACCGGATACTGCATGACGCTCGAGGGTGCGCGGGGGTCGAGATTGTCGGGCGGCGGCGGGGTGAGCTGAGTCATCCGTTGCCGATGGTCCCGGCTCATCATGTCGAGGACGATGAAATCGTCATGTCCGTCGCGGTTGACGTCGGCAAAATCGACACCCATGGAAAAGAAGCTGGTGTGGCGAAGAGCGGCGGTGGGGGCCAACCGGAATTGGATATGGCCCGGTGTGGATTGATTGAGCCAAAAGCGGTCAGGACTTTGGAAATCATTGCACACATAGAGATCGGGGTGTCCGTCGCCATTGAGGTCGCGAAACATGGCGGCCAGCCCCCAATCGAAGGGGGGATTGGTGAGCGGGTGTCCGGCTTCATCCAGGAAAGCGCCGTCGGTCCACGGAACAGCGACAAAATTTGTCCCGCCCAGATTGTGGTACAGGACATCTGGTTCGCCCACTTCATCCACACCTCCCCGGGCATTCACGATGAACCGGTTGGTTAGATCAGGTTCTGTGGTGGGTCGACCATCGACGGTGGCCACCTCGCGTTTGCCGTTGACGGTTTTGAGTGTGGCCCGAGCGTTGGGCATGTCCATCAGGGCCCGGACGCGGTAGTTACAGATATAGAGGTCGAGCCAACCGTCGCCATCGACATCGGCGATGGCCACGGTGTAGCCGCCGCGACCCGGGTTCAGGGTCACTGGGTGGGGTTTGAAATGGCCGGAACCATCATTGAAGAAGACGAAGGTTCCCTGTCCGTGTGAATTGACGACGAGGTCGGGTGCCCCATCGCCATTGAAATCAGCGAAGGCGCATCCCAAGCCGTCGAGGTCGGCCAAGACGGAGTTGGAACCGAAGGCGTTGACCGTGATGTTGGTAAACTTCCAATCTCCCAAATTGCGCCACAGGGAGCTCAAACCGGTTTGACCGGTGAAGAACAGGTCCACCAACCCGTCCCCGTCAATGTCCGCAGCCGTGACGCCTCCACCGTCCAACAAAAGTTGATTGGTCCAATAGCGGGATTCGGGAACCAAATTGGTGAAGGTGAGGCCGGTGGCCTCGGGCGGCAGCAATTGAAAACCGGTCTTGCCGGAGGTTGGCAGAGTGAGGGATTGGAAGCGGTGTACACCGACCGGAGTCCAAGCGTCAGCCCAGGCGAACGGAGTCCAGGTTAATACGAGCGTCAGAACCAGAAGATACCGTAGCGCCAGTGGAGGGGCGGGCGAGGGAGACGCCTGAATTGGGCAAACGGGTGCGGGAATGGCGTCCATTTCGGATGGCGAGGTGGCTCGGGTCAGAGTGTGAGGTGAATTGGAAGGGGACGGAAGCGGGAAGTCACAATGAACCTTCGGAAAGCGATTTGGCTTCGTCCCTCCGGAATTCGGGTGGTTCGGACCGCCGGGCAGACTAAAAGTCTGCGATACAGCCGACAAGAATGTCGGCGGTACGCTGGCGCATGGAGGACGGCGCGAATTCTGCTACACTTCCCCGGTGCATAACGGCCTTACGGGGAATTTTTTGGGAATGGTCACGGCGAGCGCCTGCCTGGCGTGCGCTGGGCTAGTTGACCGGGTCGCAGCACAGACCTCGACCAACATTCCGGCTTGGCGGTTGGTCTGGTCCGACGAATTTGACCAACCGAACGGAACCCGACCGAATCCACTGCGGTGGGGCTATGACATTGGGGGGGATGGATGGGGCAATCAGGAGCTGGAATCCTACACCAGTCGAACAAACAATGTCCGAATCGAGAATGGGATGTTGGTCATCGAAGCCCGGAAGGAAAATTACACCGGGTCGGATGGGGTGGCGCGGCAATACACGTCCGCACGAATAAAGACGGAGGGCAAATACGCCACGACTTACGGACGAATCGAGGCGCGGATACAAATACCCCATGGTCAGGGAATGTGGCCCGCCTTCTGGACGCTCGGGACGAACATTGGCTCCGTCGGTTGGCCAACCTGTGGCGAAGTGGACATCATGGAGAATATCGGTTCAGGCCCCACTTGGGTGAAAGGAACCGTACACGGTCCGGGTTACTCGGGAGGCAATGGGATTGGTCATACCTATTATTTACCCAGCGGACGCCCCTTTGCCGACGATTTCCATGTATACGCTGTGGAATGGTCGCCCGAGGCGGTTCGGTTCCTGGTCGACAGCCACGCCTACTTCACCGTCACACCCGCATCTCTGCCGTCTGGAGCCAAGTGGGTCTATACCGGTCCGGAGTTCATCCTGCTGAATGTAGCCGTCGGCGGATTATGGCCGGGCAGTCCTGATGCGACCACCGTCTTTCCCCAGCGGATGCTGGTCGATTATGTGCGGGTTTACACGGCGGAAGTAACTGCCCCTCCGAGACTACGGGCAGAGACCATCACCAACCATGTCTTTGTTGAGTGGCCGGGATTGTTCCCGCAGGCGCTGCTGGAAACTGCTAAGACGCTTCGGGGACCGTGGGCACTTCAGACCACGTCTGGTCAGCTCGCCGAAGCCAATTTTTTCGCTGAAATACAGCCTGGGTTCTATCGACTGCAACTGGGGGATTAGGAGGTTCCCAGGGTATCAACAATCGGGTGGGTTACCCGCGTATCGCAACCGAACATCCGGCTGCACAAAGCGAGTACTCGACAACTACCAGGGACAAACAAATCAGAAAGATTCCGGCCGAGCGTCCTGCCTGAACCCAAAAACTTCCAGGACGCCCGGGCAAAATCCATCGGCCCGCAATCCGGCCAGCCCAAAGGCCACAAACGAGGGGTACCAAGAGGTATACCAAAAGGATGCCTGAATCCAGAATCGGATATCTACTCAAAAGTCCAATCAGGATGGATCCAACGCAGGGAGCGAGGATCAGCATGAGGAACAGAAAATAGTCGCGCCGTTCTCCACTTGGTGGGTTCTGTTGACCCTCATTGTCGTCCATGATTATTTTTCGAGAGCGTCCCTGCCGGTGCCATGTTGGAAAACTGGATAGAACCGAAGGAAAACAACGGTCAACTTTATTCAAACGAAGCGGATAGAGGTGAAGCCGGAGGCTTCAAAGCGAGTAGCCGGTGGTTGAGTAAAGCAACACCAACCGTTCCTCGCCTTTCGGGCTGGCAGCACCCCGGCCAGGGGTGCCAACGAACCGTCAATAGGATTTTGGAATGCCCCGGGTTGAAACCGGCAGAGGCAGGTTTGAATAGGCTTGAATGGTTCCATCGTGAGGTGTTTATACACCAGACAGACGAACCCGTGATTTGTCCAGTCGGGGATTTCGATTCGAAGGGTGTTGGGTGACGGCTTCTATTCCCGCCTGGCTGCTGTGGAACGGGTTGTGGCCTCGTCCGATCAGCGCCGACTCACGCCGGCTACCATGATTTGGCGACCAACTTGCGCTCGCGTAGCCAGGCCACCAGGACGGGGGTCACGATTAGGATGTGCACCAATGAACTTACGCAGCCGCCGACCACCGGGGCGGCCAATGGTCGCATGACCTCTGAACCCGCTTGATGACTCCAGAAGATCGGCAGCAGGCTGGCGATGGTGGTGGCCACGGTCATGACCTTGGGACGCAGTCGGAGGCGTGCTCCAGCGCGAATGGCGTCCAGTAAGTCAGCTTGCGTATAAGGACGTCCTTGGGCGGCACAAAGTTGTCGTCGCTGTTCCATGGCTTCTTCCAAATAGACCACCATTACCACGCCGGTCTGGATGGCGATGCCAAACAACGCAATGTATCCAATCCAGACGGCGGTGCTAAACGGATATCCGAGGGCAGCTTGCAAGAACACGGAGCCACTTAAGGCGAACGGCACCGCCAGCAGGACGTGGGCCGCTTCAGAAAGACTGTTATACGTGATGTAAAGTAGTAGGAATATGATTAAAATGACGATGGGCACCACCCATTCCAAGGTTTGCTCGGCGTGCAGTTGGTTTTCATATTGACCGGAATATTCAATGGTCACTCCAGGGGGAAGTTGCGGCACCAATTCCTTTTCCAGGCGAGCTTTTACTTCGTCGACAAATCCGCCCAGATCGCGATTCTGGACATTGGACTGGACAAAGACCCGCAGTCGTCCGTTTTCGCTGGCGATTTCACTGGGGCCTTCAACTCGACGGATGTGGGCCACCTGCGCCAACTGGACCGCCCCACCCGCTGGTCGGGATACCAGGATTTCGCCCAGGCGCTCGATATCATCCCTAGCCGAGGAGGCGAACCGGACTTGAATCGGGAATCGCTGACGTCCCTCGATGGTCATGGCAACGTTCTTTCCCCCCAACCCCATTTCGACTACGTCCATGACCGCCCGGGCATTGAGTCCGAATCGAGCCAGGGCTGGCCGATCGATTTCGATATTCAAATACGGCTTGCCTTGGACCCGGCTGGCGGCGACGCCGACTGCTCCAGGAACTGTGCGAAGGATGGCCTCTGCTTTGAGCGCCAGCGGTTGCAGTTGATCGAGACGATCGCCCAATATCTTAACCCCCAACTGCGCCCGAATGCCGGTGGAGATCATGAGAATGCGGTTTTCGATCGGTTGGAGGAATCCTGGAACGTAGCCGGGTACGGCGGTGAGTTTTTCGCTCAGTTCGGCGATCAAACCGTCTTTGGTCATTCCTGTGCGCCACTCGGATTCCGGTCGAAGCTGAATGGTGGTCTCGATCATTTCCACCGGGGCGGGATCAGTGGCGGTGTCGGACCGTCCCAGTTTCCCCGCCACGGTCAGCACTTCGGGAGTTTCCGCTATGACCCGGTCCTGCCAGGCCATGATGCGTTTAACCTCGGTGAGCGACGTGGACGGCAGCAGCACTGGCATGAAGAGCAAGGAGCCTTCCTGTAAGGTGGGCATAAATTCCCTTCCGAACCCTTGAAACAGGCGGGCGACCGGCTGGAGTCCGACTTGTTCCAACGGTCGGCGAACGGATTGAGGTAAGCCAAAAGCGATAGCCAGGGCCAGGGCCAGCAACGCGCCTGCCAATCCCAAAACCGTCCGCCGATGCTCCAGGGACCAATTTAAGACCGGTCCATAAATCGCGAGTAACCCGCGCATCAGCCAATTGTCTTGCTCGCGATGAAATGGGCCGCGCACCAGCAAGGAAGCGAGGACGGGGACCAGCGTAACGGCGAGGAGGGTGGCACCGAGACAGGCGAAGGTTTTGGTAAAGGCCAGCGGATGGAACAACTTGCCCTCCTGACCAGCCAGGGCAAAGACTGGGATAAAGGCCAGGATGACGATGGCCATGGCGAAAAAGATGGGACGCCCCACCTGATACGCCGCTGCTCGCGTTGCCTCGAGGGTCTCGGCGGCGGTCAGGCGACGCTTCAGTCGCTCCTCCTCCCGCTCGCATTGCCGGATGACATTTTCCGTCATCACGATGCCCGCATCCACCAGCACGCCGATGGCAACAGCAATGCCGGTCAACGACATGATATTGGAGGAGACCCCCAGCCACCGCATGCAGATAAAGGAAAAGAGGATGCTGAGAGGCAGGGGCAGGGTGACGATCAGGATACTTCGGAAGTGAAAGAGGAAGAGGATGTGAGCCAGGGTGACCAGGATCATTTCCTCAATCAGAGCGTGCTTGAGTGTACCCAAGGTTCGGTCGATCAGTTCGCCGCGGTCGTAGAAGGCCCGCACTGAAACGCCCGGCGGCAAACTGCCCGCCAGTCGGGTTAGCCTCGCCTTCACCTCGCCCAATACGGCCCGCGCGTTTTCGCGATTGCGCAGGACAACAATACCGCCAACGGCCTCGTGCCCAGCAACGTCGAGCGCTCCTCGGCGGAAATCGCCGCCGATTTGGACATGGGCGATGTCGCGCAGGTAGATGGGGATGCCGTTGCTTTCCCCCACCGAGATTCCTTCCAGATCGGCGATCGATTGAATCAGGCCGACACCGCGAACGACAAATTCCATGCCGTTTTCCTCCAGCACCTTGCCACCGACATTGAGGTGATTGGCGATGATGGCATCGCTGACCCGGCTGAGGGGCAATCCGGCGCGCTGGAGTCGGGCGGGGTCGACTTCGACCTGATATTGCTTCACAAACCCACCGATGCTGGCGACTTCAGCCACGCCCGGCACAGCTTGCAATTGATAGCGCAGGTAAAAGTCCTGCAAAGCCCTAAGCGCCCCAAGATCGTATCCACCAGAAGGTGCCACCTGGGGGTCCACCTCCAGATAGTATTGATAAATCCAGCCAAGCCCGGTGGCATCGGGACCCAATTGGGGAACGACTCCGGTGGGCAGTTGAGTGGCCAGAAAAGAGAGGCGCTCGCTGACCCGCTGACGGGCGAAGTAATTGTCCACCGCATCGTCAAAGACCACTGTGATCAGGGAAAAGCCAAACATCGAATTGGCTCGCACGGTTCTAACGCCGGCCAGACCTTGCAGGTTAACGCTGAGCGGAAAGGTGATTTGGTCTTCCACCTCCTGTGGGCTGCGACCCGGCCAATCGGCGAAGACCAGCACCTGGCTTTCAGTCAGGTCGGGGAGGGCGTCTACTGGCGTTTCGCGCAGAGCCCGGATGCCATAGGCGACGAGTAAGAGCGCGGCGCACAGCACGAGAAAACGCTGACGCAGACAAAGATCGATGAGTCGGCGAATCATAGAATCAGGGAGCAATTTCCGAGCCGCAGTCCAGCATACGGGCACCGTACCACGGGTTGGCCAACGGGGACGATAATTGGAGCCAGCGAGCCTGGGAGGGTGCTCCGGGGAATAGCCCTTTGCCCATCGGACAGGCATAAAGCTTCAAGCCACTGGCCGACGGATCGTCACGCCGCAACTCCTGACCCCAGGCGACCATGGCTTCACTAAAAGGGAGATAGTCGCGGCGGGCGGCTGCAATATCGGTGGATGCCTGCGACGGGACCGAAGTAAACACACGCGTGGATGCCGGGGAGGCCGATTTTGGAAGAGGCAGGACTTTGAGTGCTTCCAATGCCTGTCGATAACCGTCGAGATCGTCTGCGGCGAGAGCCGCACGCATCCGATCGGCGACGGCAAGCCACGCCATTGAAGGCGATGACTCCATTAACGGCATGGGAGTTTCGAGGGTCCGGTTGTCGTTGCCCGCCAGTTGACTTTGACTATCCAACATCAATGCGCCTTGGACCACCACTGGGTCGCCATCGGCCACCCCTTCGGCAATTTCCCACTGATCGTCCCCGCGCTGGCCGAGGCGCACCCGCCGCGCTTCAAAATGCCCCGGTCCGCGCTCCACAAAAACGCGGGGAATCCCGCCGGGATTGAGCACAGCGGTTCGTGGAACGAGGATTACATTGGGGAATTCCAAATGGAGGTCCACTTCGGCAGCGGCCCGGTGAGAAAAGAGGCGTCTGGTAACGGGCGAGTTGGTTTGCAGCGGATTGGGCACCAAGACGCGAACCTTGGTGGTCCGACTCATCGGATCGATATTGGGATCGATGAAGACGATGGCATTGGTAAACCGCTGTCCGGGGTAGCCAGTGACGGTAAACTGGACATCCCGTCCGACTTGTATGGACGACAGATCTCGCTCGTACACATCAAACTTCAACCAGAGCGTATCCAGGTCCCCCACCTCAAACAACGGATCGCCCTCCCGCACATATTGACCGGGATAAGCCAACCGTTTGACCACAGTACCATCCCGAGGCGCGAGCAATTCGACATCCAGATTGGTCGGTGAATAGGTCGTCGGCAGTTGCGAGATTTGCTCCAAGGTGAGGCCTAGTTGGCGCAGGCGCAGTAGCGCCCCATCCTGGAGGCCACGGTCTCCCGGGATTGAATCCCCACGGGGATGGAGTCCGACGTATTCCCGGATGGCGGCCAGGAGCGAGGGACTGTAAAGGCGCAGGAGCGGTTGTCCGCGCCGGAACTCGGCTCCTTCGAAATTATCAACCAACCAGTCGATACGCCCGCCTGCCGTGGCGCTGATCACTTCGTGCCGGGTGTCGTCGTCATCCAGAACACCGATAAAGTGGAGGCTCCGATGAATGGTCCCGCGTTTCGCCGGTTCGACACCGATCCCCGCGACCGTCACGGCATTGGAACCCAGAACGGTCAAATGCGAATCAATGGTGGCGCTTCCCTCATAGATGGGCACCAAGTCCATACCGCAGACCGTGCACTTGCCCGGTTTATCCGAGTGAATCCACGGATGCATCGGAGATTGATAATAAAGCACCCGGCGTTCGGCCGACATTGCCTGGTTCCCGAAATGGAGGGTATTACTCAAACGTCCCACGCCGACCCCGACCAGAAGAACGAGGATGAAGCCGATCACAAAAAGAATTTTCTTCATAGGCTTACGGCTTTTTTGATTCCGAGTTGGTGCCAGTGCGCTCGCTGGCGACCTGCCGCAATAGCGAGGTCAAATCGTCTCCGCAAAGAAAGGCGACCTCATTGAGTGCCTCCCACTGGTCTGCCACCGCATGGAGGCGGCGCAAGCGTGATTCGATGACCAGCCGGCGCGTTTCAAACAGCTCGGTCAGAGTGGCCTTGCCGCCAATCCAGGCGGTTAGGGCGGCCTGAAAAGCGGCCTCGGCACGTGGCAACACCTCCCGTTGTTGGTTGTTCGCATCCAGCGCGGCGGTGTTGGCTGCCGTCAGCCAGTTGAAGAGGTCCGATTGAGCCGTGAGGCGCACGTCGGCCAGGTCGGCTTTTACGGCCCGCAGCAAAGCCGCGTCGCGTTCAACGTCCTTTCGATAGCGGGAGCGATTGAACCACGGCAGAGTAGAGCTCACGGTTAGGAAGCCCTCCCGCCAACCGCCGTCGCCGCTGTAGTGGGAACTTTCCAACCCGACGGTGATATCCGGTCGCCCTGAGCGCTGGGTAACCTTCACCTGCTGTTCGGCGCGGTTGAGGTCGGCAACCACCTTGCGCACGAGGGCTGAGTGACCAGCGGCGCTCGCCGCAAGGGTCTGATTATAGGCGGGAGCCTCGACCAACTCCGGGAGCTGGAAGGTTGCGAGGGGATGTTCAGGGAGAAAACCCAAAGCGCGGTTGGCACTGCCCCGGCGGGCGGCCACTTCCTGTTCCGCGAGCTGAAGCATCGTGCGCCGTTGGGCATGTTCACTTTCAAACCGCAGCACATCCAGAGAGGAACCTTCGCCGGCTTCATATCGGGCCCGGGAGGTCCGGGCTTCCAGGGCATGCCAATCATTGTCCTCCTGGTTCAGGGCCAGTTCTTGCTCAGCCCGAGCCAATTGAAGCAGGGCGCGAACGGCGTCGCGTCGCACGGTTTCGAAGGCGACCTGCTCCTGGACCGATGCCGAAGAGGCCTCCCGCGCGGCCAATTCGCGGGCAGCATTTTCCTTCCCCATGATCGGAAGACGCTGCTCGACGCCATACCCAAGGTTACCGTCTTCGGAATTGCGCGGGCCTCTTGACGACGAGGCCGAAACACTGGCCCTAACCGTCGGATCGGCAACGGCGCGGACGGCCGACTGGGCAGCTTCGGCAGACAACCGCCGCTCATGCGCCGCCCGCAGAGCGGGATGATTGGTGCGCACCATTTCGGAATAGGTGGCAAATTGGGCGGCGCTCAGGACGACATCGTGGGGCGGCGATTCGGCGGCCAGGGCGAATGGCACCATCAACCACATCCCGCAGAGGTCCTTCAGGCGGGGCTTGAACAGGGTGATGATAGCGGTCAAGCGCCGGGTTCTCGTCCGCATGGGCGAGGAATCAGCGACAGACTTAATCAGACAAACCTTCAGATAATCGAAAGAGGGAGACATAATTCATCTGCATAGGAATCCAGGGGAAACAGCGTTGAGGGCCGGTGTCGGCACGAGGAGCGAGCTAGAACTATGGAGAGCGATCGACCTGTGGTGTACCCACGCCGGGTACACCTCCTCCCGAGAGGTATTAGAACCGTCTCAGATCAACAGGGATTCCAACTGCAGATAGAGCGCACCGTCGGATGAAACCCGAATGGGAGCGCCTGAATCGGCGGGGACCAAACAGACCGTCGGATGGGGCAATTCCCATAGGACCACGGGCGGAAGCGAATCGGGAATGCCATCGTGGGCCGACCGATGGGAAGAAGAGGGAACCGGAGCGGGCGAGTCAGGCAGGGGCGGAGCCTGACGACAACACGCCGCCGAACAGGCAGGGCGGACTGCCTTGGCTGAGCAGCAGGAGGACTTGGAAGCGAAATCCGACGTGGGCGTCACCCCCCAGCCGCACACCTGCGCCACCAGCCAGAGGCCGACAAAAAGAATGGCGCGGGTCTGTCGCACGAAGAGAGGGATGGTGCTGAGAGATTAAGCTGACTGTCCGAACCGAGATCCGGTCAGGACGTTTTCTTGACGGCCTTTTCCTTTGCCGCCTTCTCGGCCTCAACCAGCTTTTTTACATATTTGTCAGGGCTTTTGTCGAAATCCTTTTTGCAGTTCTTACAGCAAAGTTTGAATTCCTGGCCCTTGTACACGAGTTTGTACGGGTCGCCCATTTCACCCAACTTCTCGTCCGAGACAAGGCACTTGTCGAGGGTGTAGGGCTTGGGCTTCTTGGCGTCCTTGGCGTCCTTGGCCGGTTCATCGGCCTGGGTAGTCAGGGAGGAGGCCAGAATCAGCAGGCCGGTCAAAAGGATAGACTTGTTCATGGAATAGCTTTTTTGCTTTCGAGATCATCGACCCCAAATCGGTCGGTGATGTTCAATTTGAAGAATCCCGGTTCGCCCGCGGCTACTTGGCCGCGAGCTGGCTAACCTACTTCGTCGGCTTTTTGTCGGTTGGCAACTGAAAAATGTGGTCTGCCGAGGTGGTTCGGGGGGGGCGTCCCTCGTGGCAGGGCTGAGCTCCTGCGAATTCCCATCTAGTGTCATGTTTCCGAAATAGCTCACAGTTTGCCGCAGGGGATTTTCGGTTCCCGCGAAAGGCCTAACCATAACACAGTAGAACTAAACCGGTTCATGGAATTTTCGGGGCCTCGAAGCTCGCACCGCCTTGGGTATGGACGGCTTTGATCACCTTCCCGTTGGCCCCTTTGACAAACCGGACATTGGCCGACACCACCCGCCACTCGAACTCGGTATTGGATGTCGGGAAAATGGGGATAGCGGATTGACCGGTAAGTTGCGCCAGCAACTGATTCCCGTCGCGGGTGACCGTGAGGATCGACATCGGCCCATACTGGTACTGCCCAACGAAGGCGTCCAAGGCCTCTGTCGATAGCCGCACCGTATCGGCGGCCAGCTTGGGAGCCCGAAAGCTATTGCCGTTCTGCGTGTGGCGGGCGGCGCTGACCTGTCCCTTATCGTCCCGGAGGAACACCACCTGGGCGTCCGTCACTTTCCAAAAGAATTCGTCCCGGGCCTTGGGGAAGATGCGGAATTTTTCCTGGCCTGTGAGTTGTGCAAAAAGAGCATCACCTTCGATAGTGACGGTCATGATAGCCGTTTGGTAATCATACCGTCCGACATAGTCCTTGAATCGCTTGGGATTGGCCAAAGAATCCTCTTTGGGCGGCGGCAGCTTTTTGATCTCATCGGCAAGCAATTGTTCCACCAACTTGTGTGAAATTTCGACGGGAGCAGAACCGGCTCTATTGGTTAAATAATTGGCGAGCACAACCACGGTGCATTTCTGATCGGTAACCCGTAGCAAGTCGCTAGTCCAGCCGTCCAGACCGCCACTATGCGATACCACGGGCAGTCCCTTTACCGTTGACATGACCAACCCATAGCCGTAGCTCATGCCACCGACGTTGGGCGGGAGCGATACGGGAGTGGTCGCAGCCTGGAACGAGTCGGCGTTCAGAACGCGACCGCCAAAGAGCGCCTCGTTCCAAAGGAACAAATCGCCGACCGTTGAGTAGAGCGCTCCCGCTCCGCCGGCCCAAGACATATCCCAGTCCAAGGCGGCTTCATATTTGCCCGAATTAAACTCGTAACCCTGCGCCATCCCTGGGGGAGGAGCGGAATTGGTGTAGATGCCGGTGTCCTTCATCCCCAATGGATCGAAGAAGCTATCCTTGAGGTAGTCACCCAGCGACTTCCCCGAGACCTTGGAAACGATTTCGCCCAGCACAAAATATCCTGAATTGCTATAGTGAAAACCGTTTCCCGGCTTGAAGTCAGGAGGATCATCGTGGAACCAAGCGAGGAGCTGTGATGACGTGATCGCGTTGGTTACGCGTCCGTAGAATTCAGGTTTTTCGGTATAGCTATGCAGCCCTGACGTGTGGGTGAGCAGGTGACGGATGGTGATCTCTCGTCCGTTAGGAAAATCAGGAAAATAGGTCGCCAAAGTATCCGAAAGACTCAATTTGCCCTGCTCCGAAAGGCGAAGGACCGCTGCGGCGGTGAACTGCTTGCTGATGGACCCTATCCGGAATTTTGTAGCTGGTTGTATTGGAACTTTCGCCTCGATATTCGCCAGACCAAATCCACCTTGGAAAACGACCTGCCCGTTTCGTGCCACCAACACGGCGAATCCGGGAACATCACCCTTGGTCAGTTCGTGAAAACGCTGGGTTGCATCGGCTTCAAATGAGGTCGAAGCAGCGATTGCAGCCACTGTGCATCCGAGAAACAGGGCCACCCTTTGGAGTAGGGTCACGATAGGGAGGCTCATAGCAATATTTAAGGACTGGAATTTAGTTTCTGGAATGAGTCAAGCCCAATTCAGGGCTTGGCCGTTGATGGTTTTTGTTACAATTAAGATAATTGACCACCATCTTGCGCCATGAACCCGACAAAGTAGAACTATGCGTCGGGTTTTGTTGGGGGCCGCAGGTTGAATGGGGCAATTTTTGGACTGCGGCGGTGGCTTGCTGAGCTCCCTACACTCCTGGATCGCGGTCTTGTCGAGGTAAAAAAGGTCAATCAACGGAGGGGTGCAATGCCCTGGATGTCGTCGGCCTTGTCCGGAGGGCGGAGACTGTTGGGCGACGGCGGGGCACTGTTCGCTCACCAAAGCTCCGGGTGCGGCTGGTGGTCATTATTCCAGCGCCGTCGGGCCTCCGGTGCCGCGTTGGTCCACGCGGACTTCGCCTGCCACTCGACGTGCCCGTCGCAAAACACGGCGTTCGCGCCGCCGCGGTGCCACGCGCCGGGAGCCGATGGCCATTGGGTTGGGACGACGACGCAACTGCAGAAGCTGGAGCCAATATCCTCCAGGTCGGCGATGGCCACCATGTCAGAAGGCACCCGGACCGTTTCTTCTGTCGTCTCCATCATGGGGCTGTCGGTGGTGAAGTCGTCAGGTGGTTGAACCCGGCCCAACCCAAGGTTTTGCCCGGTCCAGAATATTCCGGCTCCATAGGCGTTATACCCATAACTGTAATTGGTGAAGGCGTTGCCGGGGAATACCGACGGCGCATGGCCGGGGCACTTCAAGAGCGCCGTCCGGCTCGCGTAGTAGGGTGCCAGGCGCCTATCCCAGAGAATCCACGAGATGTTGGTGTTGACTTTGACCGTCAGGATTGGACTGCCCGGCGCAACGGGTGAGCCCCGCGTTCCCGGGTAGCGGCGGGATTCCTGGACATAAAGCGCAAGGGCGCGACCCAGTTGGCTCAGGTTGCCCTGGCATTGAGCTGTGACCGCCCGCCGTCGGACCAAGGCGGCCGCTGGGCCAAGCAGGGCGGCAAAAATCCCGATAACAGCAACAACAGCAAGGGTTTCCACGAGGGTAAAGCCGGACTGGACAGACTGACCGGGCTGCGGCGGGACCGGCGGAGAGAGTTCCGCTGTTGAGCCTGTTAGGTCTGCGGTTGCCGGGCGGCTTTCGCGCGCACAACCGACTTGACTTCGCAACTCATCGATCTGTCGTTGGAGTCCGGCGATAGCCATTTGGTCGGCCTGATCGCGCGCCTGTTTCAATTCCCGGCGATGCCGCAGCAGGTAAAGCCCCAGGATCATTACCATGGCGACGGGTGTCAGCAGCATGACCATCGCCGCGAGATACTTCATCCATTCGGGCCATTCCCAGGAGCGACCGACGG
>CAILNN010000283.1 GCA_903835555.1 uncultured Verrucomicrobiota bacterium | reverse complement strand
TGGTCCGCACCTATGACGCGGATGGAATGCCGACGGTGAATGTCTATGACTTGGCGGGAAACCTGGTGCAGGTGACCGACCGCAACGGTCATGCAACGGCGTACAAGTATGACGCACTCAATCGGCGGGTGTTGGTGACCGATCCATTGGGTCACAAGACTTCATTCGACTACGATTCCGTCGGCAATTTGACGGCGCAGACCGACGCCAATGGACACGTCACAGCTTACGCCTATGATTCACTGAATCGATTAGTCCAGGAAACGGCTGCACGGTCGGCTCCCAATACCCGCATCTACACCTACGACCCGACCGGGCACATCCTTACCCGAACTGACTCACTGGGAAAAACCACGGCTTACCGGTACAACGACCTCTACTTCCTCCTCCAGCGATCCTATCCCAAGGATGCGGCGGACAATTTTAGCTACGATCTTGCCGGGCACCGCTTGACGGCTGAAAAGGAAGGCTGGCTCATCACCTTCGCCTATGATGGTGCCGGGCGGATGGTCGAGAGCGTTCAGAATGGCCAATCGATTGGTTATGCTTACGATACACTCGGACGTACGCGGACCATCGCCTATCCAGGCGGGAGGGTGATTGTGGAGGCAAACGATGTTCGCGACAACCTCACCACGGTGCAAGACGCGGGCTCGACCGCACCGATTGCCGCCTACGGGTATGATGCCGCCAGCCGGGTTGTTGAGCTCACGTCAGCCAATGGCGTTGTCTCGCAGTGGACCTACGACCCCAACGGCTGGGTACTGTCGATCGACCATGTGAAGGGAAACACCCGCATCGCAGGCTTTAACTACGCCTACGACTTTGAGGGAAATCGCCGTTCCGAACAAAACCTCAAAGACCCATCCGACTCAGAGTCCTACCATTATGACGCACTAAATCGCCTGGTGAATTTCACGGCAGGCACCCTGGTCCATTCCTCGATTCCCAGACCGCAATTGCAGACCGCTTGGAACCTGGACCCGGTCGGAAACTGGAACCAGGTCACTGAAAACGGCGTTGTCGAAAACCGGGTCCATGACGCTGCCAATGAAATCACCTCCATCAATGGGGTCTCTGTCCTGAATGATGCCAACGGCAGCCTGACTGACGACGGCATCCGGATTTACTCCTACGATGACGAGAATCGTCTCGTTGAAGTGCAACAGAAGTCCGATGGAACCGTCCTTGGACTGTACCGCTACGATGCACTCGGACGCCGTGTCGCCCGACTTTCCGATCCGGGTCAGAAAGGGACTCTCTCGGAGTCGCGCTACTTTTATGACGGCCAGCGGATCATTGAGGATCAATCAGACAGGGGCGCGACCATTGCAACCTATGTGTACGGCAACGGACTTGACGAGGTTCTTGCCATGAATCGGTCCGGAGTGGAGTACTATCACCACCGGAATGCACTGGGCTCTGCCAGGGTCGTGACATCGGCAAGTGGCGTGGTCGTGGAGCGGTACGACTATGATCCCTACGGTGCCGTTTCGATTACCGATGGCCGCGGAAGACCGGTTTCTGGATACGATGCCGCTCGTCCGCGCTCGGCTATCTGCAACCGATACCTCTTCACCGGACGTGAACTGGACCCGGAATCTGGCCTATATTACTACAGAGCACGACACTACAGCCCCAGCTTCGGACGCTTCCTTCAACGCGATCCCATGGGTGCATTTGGCAGTGATGTCAACCTGCATGAATATGCTCGCGGCAATTCCATCATTCGAATCGATCCCCTCGGCTTAACTTCCGTTCCTAGTAATTGGCCGGTCATCTGCTCTCCGTCTCGTGGAAGTTTCTCGTTTGATGGGCTGGATAATCAGGCGCCTCCGCCCGAAGAACACATAAAAGAAATCGGCGATGCGCTAAAATTTCTGAATCAACGTTTTGAAGATGTCATGAACACCGGTCCGGTGGATTTCAAGTTTGACCCGTCATACAATGGAAAAGCTTTCACTATATCAGGCGGGGCAGGGTATGAAAATAGTGCGTTCAGTTTTAATCTAGATACCTTCTACAATGGAAAATCCTTCGCTGAAACGGCAAGCGCAGGGTATAATAATGGTAGCTTCAATCTTAACCTAGGTGGATTATATAGTGGAGGTTCTTTTACCGGGACGGCGAACATAGGGGGTAATACGCTTCTTGGAGATAGTACATTAAATCTTAACCTGGGTGGATCATATAGTAGAGGTTCCATTACCGGGACGGCGAACTTAGGGGTTACTACGCCTCTTGAAGGTGGTACATTCAATCTTAACCTGGGTGGATCATTTAGTGGAGGTTCATTTAACGGAACGGCGAGCACAAGGGTTAGTACACCTCTTTTAAACGGTATGTTGAATTTCAACGCAGGTGCATCATTGAACGGAGGGCTACTCTCTGGGATGGCCAATGCAGGGTATACGTATAGTCCACCAATTAGTAATGGGTTCGTGGATATATCTGTAAACGCGGGAATCAACTTGGGTTCTTCTGGTAATTTGAGGGGGTTTGGAGTAGCTCAAATTGGAGGTAAAATTCCTTGGTAGACAATCT
>CAILNN010000282.1 GCA_903835555.1 uncultured Verrucomicrobiota bacterium | reverse complement strand
CGCCAGCCCTCTGGCGCTTTGGAAACGACCGTGCCACGGACGGCAGCCCGAGTTCACGGGTGGGCTCTTCAGGTCCCGCGGCCAAAGGCGGTAGAGGACAACCGCAGTCCAAGACGCTGCCGCGTGCTACGCAGGCTCTTGATTTAGTCCCGACACCGCAACTGTGTTCAGACTACCGAAATACGTTGAAGTATGGCGGTGGATGGGTTGTCGCTGCTCGGCGGTCCATCCGCTAAAGAAAGTGCCATCGAATTCGTCGCCAGACTGGCCCCATTTGTCGCGGGTCGCGCTTTGGCGGATTGCTTTAGGTCTCAACCCGGTCGTGGACCCATCGAACAGGGTTCTGCCAGTGGTTCAAGTCGGATCACAACCCCAAAAAATTGAGAATCGGGTTGCGGTCAAGTCGGCTGATCACGCTCGCTGGAATCGGCGTCCAGCGGTCTTCCTCGGGATTGTACCGACCGCCGTCGAACAAATCGGCATCCCAATCATTGATGTGATTGGATCCTCCCCAAAGGATCATTTCTGAACCGGTCCAAGTGGCCGGTTCGTCGGCAAATCGCGGCGAGGGCGCGTCGCGGTTGCTGAGCGGTTTCCAGACATCGAGCGCCGGGTCATAAAGCGCACCGTCGCCGAGAGGATGGTCTTCTCCATCAAGCCCGCCCCATACGATCATTTGCTTCCCCGTCCAGACGGCCCAGTGGCGGTATCGTCCCGCAGGTGCACCGTTGGTTGTCATTGGGGTCCAGGAGTCGGACTCAGGGTTGTATCGACCTCCGGTCGGTAGCAACGAATTTGGAGCTCCGGGTTTTTCGACACATCCAAAGACAAGCATTTCGCGCCCGGTCCAGACCGCCGCCGGGTAACGACTGGGCTTTGGGGACCCGCTCGTCGACAGTCTGCGCCAGACATTATTGGTGAGATTTAATGAGGCACCATCCGTGTACAATTTCGCTGAATCGCTACCACCCCAAATCAGGACCTCCTTTCCGGTCCAAAAGGCTGCAGCCCGGCCTCTGGGGGAGAGAGGGGAAACCGAGGGAATCGGCCTCCACTCATCGGCTTTAATATCGTAATGATAACCACTGTCAAAAAACTGGGCACTTTTGGAGTCGAAAGTCTGGCCGCCCCACATCACAATCCGTTCGCCTGCGAGGACCAGGCTGAAATTAATCCGGGGCGTTGGCGCAGCGTTGGTGGATACGGGCCTCCAAATGTCTTGAAGCGGGTCGTAAATGGCTCCATCCCCAAACGCGACATGGGTGTCGTAACCTCCCCAGACAAACATTTCCCGTCCGGTCCAGACCGATCCTGCCCAGATTCTTGGCCTAGGCGAACCCTTGGATTCCATGGCTTTGGCCCGGTCACGCACCGGGTCATAGATCCATCCATCGTTTCGCGGTTGGGCATGATTGGCACCGCCCCAGACAACTAGCTGGCTTCCCGTCCATGTCGGAGATGGAAGGTGACGGCTGATGCGTTCAATTCGCTCGACCGGAATTTTGTTCCACTCGATGAAGGCTACGACGCACAGCGGCACTGTCATCCCCGACAGGAGCATCAGCCATCCCTGATTCCGGCGGAGGGTCCGGTGAAGTCGGGTGACGGGATGAGGTGGCCGGGCAATGACTTGGTCGTCGTCCAGATACCGCTGGAGATCGGCGGCGAATTCGGTTGCCGTCGAATAACGTTCGGCGGGGACAGGCTCAATCGCCTTCATGACGACCCAATCCAGGTCGCCCTCTATCCTCCCCATGTGCCCACCGGCAGGTTGTTTTTGTTCCCGCGCACCGGGATTTGACTTCTTCCGCCTCAGGGCGCGGAGCCGGGTGCTGGGCGGCACTGCGTCTGCCCAGTCAAACCTTCGAGTGGATGGCCCACGATTCGATGCGGTCTCGAATGGATGGACCCCGGCCAGCAACTGATAGAGGATGATGCCGAGACTAAAAACGTCGGTGCGGGTGTCCACCTCGGCGATTCTTCCCTCACGTTGCTCGGGACTCGCGTAATTTGTGGTTCCTAGGAACCGTTCTTCGATGGTCTGAAAGGAGCGTTCAGCGAGGTCCCCCCCGATGGGCTTGGCGATTCCGAAGTCGATAATCTTGGGAACTGGAACGCCATCCACCTGGGTGACCAGGATGTTGGAAGGCTTGAGGTCGCGGTGAATGACCCCGAGCGCATGGGCATGGGCGACGCCGAGGCAGGTGGCAAGAACCAACTCGACCTTGATTCGAACCGGAACCGCTTGACGCCGGCAATACTCGTCCAGGTGGATTCCCTCGATCCATTCCATGGCGAAAAAGGGACGTCCCGACGACGCCACTCCGGCATCCAGGATGCGGGCGATATTGGGATGATTCATTCGCGCCAGAACGCGTTGTTCGAGCGAGAAACGGGAGAGCAGCTCCCGGGTGCCAGTTCCCCAGCGGAGAAGCTTGAGGGCCACTTTGCGCTGCAGCGGAATTTCCTGTTCGGCCAGATAGACCACACCACAACCGCCTTCGCCTATCTTTCGAATCAGCCGGTAGGGGCCGATCCATTCGCCGATCTGCTCGGTTTCACGAAGCAGTGCGGCAAACGGGTCCACCGAAGGGTTCCTAAGAAACCGGGAGCGGGAGCGATGGGCCGCCAGCAATTGATGGACACGAATTCGGAACCCGACATCTCCCCCGCTGGCTTGCTCGATAAATTCATCCCTGGCCGACTCCGGGAGTTCCAAGGCCTGGCTGAAAATCTCCGACAATCCATCCACTCCGCCCGCCGGTGCATTGGACTCTGGCGGGCCTGAAGGTACAGCGTTCAGTTTCCCGGGATCGTGCGAAGCGGAATGAGGCATGCCCGACCTGGATGACTATTGCCGCTGCAATTCGACCATCAGCCATGCCCGGGCGAAGGCCCACCATCGATCGGCGGTGGCAAGGGAGACACCCAGCGCTGCCGCCGCCTCCTCCCGGCTCAGACCGGCGAAAAAGCGGAGTTTGACCAATTCCGCCTTGGGCTCCGATTCCCGGGCCAGCTTCTCCAGCGCATCGTTGATTTGAAGGAGGGCATCGGGAGCGGTGTCAACGGCCACCGAGACCTGATCGAAGTCGATGCGGTGCATTCCGCCACCGTGCCGGACAGTGGCCTTCTTTCGCGCTCGATCAATGAGGATGCAACGCATGACCTCTGCGGCCTTGGCCAGGAAGTGCCCCTCGTCCTGATATCGAACCGTGCCGGAGCGAACGAGATTCAGCCAGGCTTCGTGAACTAGAGCGGTCGGTTGGAGGGTATTTCCGGGCGCTTCACGGTTCATTTGCGCTGCGGCGAGGCACCGCAACTCGGAGTAGACGATCGGCAACAAAGCGTCATGATCCAGGGAAGGCCCAGAACGCAACTCCTTAGCGATGGGTCGGTTGATGCTGCTCATGGAAAGCCATTGTTGCCGCAGAATTTGGACGCTTTCCTAGCATCCTAGGTGCGCGGACGTCCACTCCAATTCGTAATCCTTAGGGACAATTTGGTTTGCGATAGAATCGCGATTGCCATTTGGTCGGCCAGATCGCGCGCCTGTTTCAATTCCCGGCGATGCCGCAGCAGGTAAAGCCCCAGGATCATTACCATGGCGACGGGTGTCAGCAGCATGACCATCGCCGCGAGATACTTCATCCATTCGGGCCATTCCCAGGAGCGACCGACGG
>CAILNN010000281.1 GCA_903835555.1 uncultured Verrucomicrobiota bacterium | reverse complement strand
GAGGGTGATTCGGAAAGTGGTTCTTGTGGCTAATCCTTCGAGCTTTCGTCCAAACCCCAAACTGCTCCTGCGTCACTGGATACTCGCCCAACCAAAAATCTTCCGCAATCCGCACGACGTGGGCCGGTTCTTCGTCACCATAGTAACCGCGACTCCCCATCCGGAACTCACCCTTCGGAATCTTGCAAAAGCTCATCCCTACCTTTGAGTTTGGGAGCCAGATGGTCACCGGATCCTCCCGAAGTCGCACCCCAGACGTTGCATTGTCCCGCCGCACGCCTTCTCCGCCCTGAGTTGGATATCGGCCTGCGGCGGGCACTCTCTGGTTTCGTCCCGGCCAAACCGGGCGCTGGAAAGGGCGTGGCCCGGCGGTACATTCCACCGTACTGGGGACCAGACAAACCCGGAAGCCGTTGTTCCTGTTCGTGTCATCCGGCCTCCTCCTGTTGCGATACGCGGACCGACAGTTCCTGGCCGTGTTGTTCCAAGAGCCGCCCCGCTGCACACGGTTCGTGATCCTGCCCCTCCCAAATTTTGGAAAATCGACCGACTATTCTCCGCCAGGCGACATCGTCGCCAAACTGTGCATGGGCGTATAAGGCTTCACCACGGGATTGTAGCTCACGCTCAGTGTACCGGCCGCTCAGCCATCCGCGCTCCAGCTCGCTCACTCGTCGCCTGAGTCTCCGGCGTCCAAGCCGGTTCAGTCGCACTCGATTTGGGTAAATCACAAAACCGAGGTAAGGGACTCCGATGTCGCAACGATTGAGAATGCCACCGTTCTTTGCTGCCAATCCGCGCTCCCCCAAAACATCAATAATCCGCAACCGTGCCGCCTCCAGTTCGCTCCGGCTTCCAAAAAACAGCAGGTCGTCCATGTATCGAAGGTACCGTGGCAGTCGAAGGCTCTCCAAGACGCAATGGTCGACGGGATCGAGAAAGAAGTTTCCCAAGTATTGGCTCGTGAGTGCTCCAATGGGCAAACCGTGCGATGGGGAATGGGAATAGGATGCCAGCAGGCGATCCCAAAGTATCAAAAGTCGCGTTTCCCGAAATCGGCGCGCCAACAACTTTCGGAGGAGGTCGAGGTTAATCGAGTCATAATACTTCCGAACATCTATCTTTAAAAACCAATCGCTGGTGGCAGTCCAACGTCTGGCAACGGTCAGCGCCGCGTGTTGGCCGCGACCTTTTCGACACGCATAAGAGTGGGGGATAGCTCCGCGCTCGAACACGGGTCCCGCCACAGCAATCAACGCATGATGGACGACGCGATCCCGAAAGGACGGCGCGTGAATCACCCGAGTCTTGGGGTCACGGATCGAAAAATCGCAGTAAGCGCCAAACTGAAAACTTCCGTCGCCAATCTGCTGTACCAATGTAGCTGACTCCGAATCCAATCGGGCCAGAAATGAGCGCACGGGGGCGCGATCGCGTTTACCTCGTGCCGCCCGAACAGCCGCCGCAACAATGGTTCTGACGTCAACGACTTGGTCAAAAAGGTTGCTGATCCGTTTCATCTATCTTTTCTTTCGTGATTGATGAAAAGCTGGCGGAAAGGAGCAGAAGGATTGCCGCCCCATACTTTTCCACCCGATGACGGAACGAATTGTTGGGTGACCGAGGCCACCCGGTTTGCTGCCAGGTATGCATTCAGATCGTCAAGCTCAGGCGGCGAAGGCAAAGGATATTGGAATAGGCGGTAGCGCACTCGGGGGGAAAACTTGCTTTTCTAGACAATCGATCAGATTCGAGTTGAGTGCAATCCGTCAATCTCAATTCCAAATTACAATCTCCTCAATCCAGTACGAAGACTTTGTGGACTTCCACCCAAGATCACTCGTGCGTTTGGCCCTATTTTCCTCTTTTCCTCCGAAAAGATTGGGCGTCTGAAAATCCGGCCGTATCCAAAATCGCCGAATCGCCTTTCGGGGGTTTGCTTCTAATTTTTCCGCCTGAGCGCTCCTCCGCCGTCTCCGAGTCTCTCGGGACGGCTCCGGGGCGCTCCGGCTGGCTCCCGGCTGCCAACGGGCTGGGGGCTCCGCCCAATGCCGGGCTGGGGACCAGACAAACCCGGAAGCCGAAGAACCAGAACGTGTCACCCGGCCACCCCCCGGTCGCGAAACGCGGACCGACAGTCCCTGGCCGAGTCGAACCAAGAGCCGCCCCGCCGCACACGGTACGCGTCGCGCTTCAGCATGGATTTTATGCCTCCCCGTTGCTCCTCAGCTCTTCCCTCATACCCCGGGTCGTTATCCCCATCCCTTCGTTTTCGATAAGCCGCCTCATCCCACTGATCATGGCACCATTCAAAAACATTCCCATGCATGTCGCACAGACCCCAAGCATTCGGCTGCTTTTGACCGACAGGATGGGTTGACTCTTCCGAATTGCCTTCGTACCAGCCCGCTTGCTTGAGTGCGGATTCGCCATTCCCGGTGTGATACTCGGTCTCCGTTCCGGCCCGACAGGCATACTCCCACTCCGCCTCCGTCGGTAAACACGCCAGCCCAAAGCCCACCGGAAACTGGTTACCGATCTCCTTTGTCAGCCAGTTGCAGAACTCCACCGCCTGCCGCCATGTCAATTCTTCTGCCGGATTCTGAGGGTGCTTCGGAAAGTAGTTCTTGTGGCTAATCCTTCGAGCTTTCGTCCAAACCCCAAACTGCTCCT
>CAILNN010000280.1 GCA_903835555.1 uncultured Verrucomicrobiota bacterium | reverse complement strand
TTGCGATGAAGCAGAGCGATGCGGTCTTCAACAGTGCGGCAAGCCAGGTCCTCTTCGACCCAGTCCAGATGCTCCGAAACGTCGGGCACGCCGGTATAAACGCGAAACGTTTCCGCGACATACCACCGGCCGTGACCATCCGTCGTGAAGGAGACCGGGTTCGCGAGCAAGGGTTCCGCCGCGAAGAGGCTTACGGAAAGCCCGGGGGCGACCTCAAATTTCTTAATGGCAAGTTGACCTTCGTCCGAGGCCTCAGCCACACCGATTTGTTGTTCCACACCGCCATTGCCAGCAGCGACGGCGATAGCGGATGTCATCAGGGTGGCTAACGCAACGACGGTTGCGATGAGTTTCCCCAATCCGGTTTGAATATCTGTGGAAATCATTGGTTGGCTTTCAAGTGCGGGACGAAAATCTCTCAATTTCGCTCGGTCGCGTCGGCGCAGTTCGGCACCAGCAAGCGGACAAATGTGCTGAAGACGGGTTGGTGCTCGGCAAAAAGCCTCAATAACGGGCGATGCAGATCGTCACTCGGCGAATGCATTCTTGAATTCACGGTTAGTTTCCAAAAACGAGACGCGTTTGCCGAAAAATCGATCACGGAGTGTGGAAGCGATAGAAGGTTCCACCTCTGTTAGGCACCATCTGATCGGTAAAGATAGATGAGCCGTCGGCCAACGTATTGGTTCCGACGGGAATCTACAGCCCGTTGGCCGGTTTGGAGGAGGCATCCGCGATCGCCATGATGCCGGGAGTTCCCGCAGTATTAAATCCAAACGCCCCACCGTCCTCACCAAAACCTGGTCCAGGACTTCCAGGCTAATAAAATCTCCACTGAGCCGTTACCCAATCGAATACCGATTCGGGGTCTAGCCCGGGTCATCTTTCAACAACATCCGCTACCCATGAAACCAAAACTGTTCTTGGCAATCCTCTCGGTTGTTTTAAGCACCACCATCGCTCATGCCATGGCGGGTAAATTGAAATCGCCTGAGTTGGCTTTCCCCGCCGAATTCCCGTCCGAACGCCGCGAGAAAATAATCGGAGTGCTGAAAAGCCCTGAATTCGTCTTCGCCAGCGGCGATTTCATTAATTGGAATACGCACCTGAACTATTCCGGCTCGACGACCAACCTAAACATGTTCCTGGAAAAGGTCTCAAAATGCCCGGGATTCGTCATCTCGCTGAGCTTTACCGGGACCAAAGCGATCGAGGGCATAGCCGAACTCCCTCCAATTCCCGAGGGTGACTGGGAAGTATCCCATAGCGCCACCGACCCTGATCATCTCTATATCCGGGTCAATTTGCACTCCAACCGCATTCAGATGGCAGAGTTATACCTCCCGGAAATACGGGGCGCGGCGGATTCGGCCCATGAGAAAGGCCCGGGCTTAAAGCCTTGATTTTGACTCGAGACTTCGTGAGAAGACTTACCGTGCCGATGCAGCCGGATTTAAAGGATCTGCCTGGTGAACAGACAAGGGCAGGCCCAGTTGCTGAATCAGGTCGTCGGGTGTCCATGGTGCCGAAAGTGTTTCCAGCCGATCCGCCGCAGTTCCGTGGTCCCAAACGGCATAGCGCAGAGTCACTTCCGGCTTTAGAGCCAAGGCCGGTTGCGCCAACAACCCTCCAATAAATCCAGCCAGCACATCGCCCGTTCCGCCCTGTGCCAAACCAGGATTGCCGCTGGAATTGATGTGAATCTCCCCCGTCGGGCTGCAAACCAGAGATTGGTGCCCTTTCAAAACGGTCCAAATACCGTGCGAAAGACGACGAGCCGCATCGAACCGGTCGTTCTGGACCTCCGACGGACTCAAATCGAGAAGGCGGGCTGCTTCGCCGGGGTGGGGTGTCCATATGCGCAGTGCAGAGGGATGGGGCGAAACCCCGCGCAGCCAATCCATGGCCGAGGCATCGGCTATCCAGGGGATTGGGGATTGGGACCATTCGGCGCACACCCAATTCCGGAGCCATTCGGGGACCTCTGGCCCAGCCAACCCCGGACCGACCACGACCGCGCTGGCTTTGGGCGGAAGTCCGCCTTTTCCAGTCCACGGAGCAACCATGGTACCGGTCATTTGGCAGGCCACCGGAAGATAAGCCTCCGGCGAGGTTAAGGTCGTCACCAAACCCGGACGGGCGCGTGTGGCAGCCCGGGCGGCCAGAACCGCTGCCCCGTGGTATCCCTGACTGCCGGCAATAATAACCAGATGGCCAAAATCACCCTTGTTCGAAGAGACTGATCGGGGCGGCGTTAGCCCCAGAAAATCGCGAGGCTCGGTCCACGATAGCTGAGCATCGCCTCCCGGTGCAGATGAAAGCTTGAACCCAGGATTCAACCCAATCCCAGACAGGACCTCGACCCGTCCCACATAGGGCAAGGCAGGAGTCCGGAAGAGTCCAATCTTGGGGACACCGATCGTAATGGTCAGGCGGGCATAAATAGCACTGCCACGAGGCTCTCCGGTGTCGGCGTCCAGTCCCGAAGGGATATCGACCGCCATGACCGGGAAACGGGCGGTGTTGACCATTTCCAGGATTTCTCTCCACGAGGAAGTCAGGTCACCCCTCAACCCAATGCCGAAAAGTCCATCGATGACCCAAGCAGGAGACTTCGCCAGACCATTGCGGACGCGTTCCGAGGCCGTGACCGGATCATGGACGTTGATGATTTCTGCATCAAGCCCCTTGAGGAGTGGGGCGGCAGCCCTCAGGTCATCACCATTATGGCCTTTGCCGGCGAGTAACAAGACACGACTTCCGAGTGGAACCAATGCTTTGATTCGAGCCGCCAAACGGTCCCCGACCAAGCCGATGACCGCTTGGACCGACGCCTTGAGGGTCCAACTGGCGGTTTCCCAAGCCCGCATTTGATCGCCCGTGATGACAGGTAAAGACATTCGGCAATGCTTTTGCCAAATTCCTTACAGCTTGGCAATGAACGTTCCTATCCGTATGCACTCAGAACGACTAGATATCGTTAGAGTAGAAGCGGCGTCTCGCCGCTATCCCACATTCTCCACGCAAGAGAAGAAGCGATGCCCCGCCGCTTTCTCACGCTCTCCGCAAAAGTAGAAGCGGCATCTTGCCGCTTTCCTAGGTCGTGTCCCGCCACTTTCCCTCGCTAAGTAGTGGACGGCTTTTCAGCGAGTTGTTTGAGCAGCTTCTTGGAAGGCTCGTGGTCTTGCTCGGCGGCTTCTTGCAGGAGGCGGCAGGCTTCGGCCCGGTCTTGCTTGACGCCACGACCTTCCAAGTGGCGCTGAGCCAGATCGTACCGGGCATCCAAGCTGCCTTGCTCAATTCGCTCCTGAAGGAATTTGACCGTGCGCGCCTCAAGAGCAACCGGGTCTTCCTTGGGCCGGGCATTTTGGGCGGCAATAATAGCCCGAATCTGGGCTTGACGTCTTAGCTCCGCCTCGGCGCTGGTGCGTTGGAGGTACTCCAGATAAGCCGAGTAAACTCGCGGATCGACTGGGGGTGGGGTCGGGGGCTGGACCACGACCACAGGAGCGGGATTAACGTGATGATGGTTGACATAATGCCAACCCGCCTGGGTGGGTAGCGCACTGAGCACACCCGCGGCCAAAAGAATGGCTCGTTTCATAACTCTGATATCTGCATAGGTCATGCCAGCACAAAAGCAAGTGGCTTGTTGAACGGGCCTCGCCGAAAATCGGGGCTGC
Source organism: uncultured Verrucomicrobiota bacterium (assembly GCA_903835555.1). GTDB lineage: Bacteria > Verrucomicrobiota > Verrucomicrobiia > Limisphaerales > UBA9464 > CAILNN01. The sequence goes on along the minus strand of CAILNN010000280.1, from coordinate 11,304 downwards.
CTCGATTTTCCGTGGAATCTCACATCATTCGGCTTAGTCTGACGTCATGGCCAACTTGATTCTACCGCCTCGTTGGCGGGTCGCCGACTGTGATGTCACTCCCGAAGCAAGCTTCGTACGGCGACGAGAGTTTTTGCGCCAATGTGCTTTGGCTGGGTCCGTCGGCATGGCGGCGCCGTGGGTTTTACGAGCCGCTGACGCCGGGACTTCGCCCAAATCCATTCCAGCGACGCGCAACCCGAAATTCAATGGCGAAGGCCTGACGTTGACCAACGAAGGCACCGCTGCCCGCTACAACAATTTCTACGAGTTCTCGACCTCCAAGGACCGGGTGCAGAAATTGGCTGGACAGTTGGTAACCACCCCATGGCCAGTGGAGATCACAGGGTTGTGCGAAAAGCCGATGACCATCGACGCGGGAGAGCTCGCGTCTCAGTTTCCACTGGAGGAGCGGGTATATCGGTTTCGCTGTGTCGAAGCATGGTCCATGGTCGTTCCGTGGACGGGTTTCCCCCTGGCCAAACTGCTCGCCAAGGTGCAACCGAAAGCCGAAGCCAAATTTGTTCGCTTTGTTTCCGTGAATCGTCCCGAGCAGATGCCGGGGATCAGTCGGCTGACTGAGTATCCGTGGCCCTACACCGAAGGACTACGGATGGACGAAGCCATGAACGATCTCGTACTCGTCGCCACGGGCATTTACGGCCATGCCCTTCCGAATCAACACGGAGCCCCGGTACGCATCATCGTGCCTTGGAAATACGGTTTCAAGGGAGCCAAAAGCATCGTCAAGATCGAGTTGGTCGCCAAACAGCCTAAGACCTTCTGGGAGACCCTCAGTGCCGTGGAATATCCATTTGAGTCCAACGTGGACCCCGGGGTTCCCCATCCACGTTGGTCACAGGCCACTGAACGCAAGATTGACACCGGCGATCGCGTCCCAACGATCAAATACAACGGCTACGCGGATCAGGTGGCCGGACTTTATCGAAGGGGGGGTTGAAATAGTGGAAATTGGCAGTCGATTTCCATGAACCATTGGACGGTTTTCCTCGTCGGTAGGGCATATGAGATTCGATTTCGCGATCTGGATACCAGCTATTGCGTTAATGTTGATGCTCGTGAGTCGGCGAACGCCTCCAGAGAATCGCCCAATCAAAACGAACCGGCATCGCGCTGAAGCCGATCCAACGGTTTCAGGATGACAACTATTCCCCAGACCCTTGTAGGAAATCGCGATAAAATTCCCGGGGCCCCCCCTTTATCCAGACCTACCCGTTCCTAGCCCAGGCATCTGCCTGAAGAATTTCTGCCAGCGACGGATTCTCTACCACCGAATGACGTTCCATGACCCGGGCAACCCATTCGGCGATTTCATGGAAGCGCAGGGTTCCGGAGCAAAAACGCTCCACCGCAATTTCGTTCGCAGCGTTAAAGACGGCCGGAAGCGTTCCCCCGATTTCCCCGGCGCGACGGGCCAACCCGAGTGCCGGAAAACGGTCTTCATCGGGCTCTTCAAAGGTCAGGGAGCCGATCTTGGCCAGGTTGGTTTGGACTCGCGGATTGGCAGGGCGCTCGGGATAGCACAGTGCGACCTGGATCGGCAGGCACATATCGGGGCTCGATAGTTGCGCCAGCCACGAACCATCCACGAACTCTACCATCGAATGAATGATGCTTTGCGGATGGACGACTACCTTGACCCGCTCCATGCCGATATCAAACAGCCAGCGCGCCTCGATCATCTCCAGGCCTTTATTAAAAAGCGTTGCAGAATCGATGGTGATCTTGCGCCCCATGATCCAGGACGGATGCTTCAAAGCTTGGGCAAGGGTGATTTCGGGAAAGGCTTCCTTCGGGGTCTTGCGAAAGGGCCCGCCGGACGCCGTCAACCACAAGTGGCGAACGGTTTCGGGTGGTTTCCCATCAAGACATTGAAAAATAGCAGAATGCTCGCTATCGACGGCGAGAACGCGGACGCCGTGGAGTCTGGCCTCACGCATAACCAGTTCCCCGGCCATCACCAGAATCTCCTTTGACGCCACGGCGATATCCTTACCCGCCCGAATGGCCGCCAGCGCTGGTTGCAGCCCGCCGGTGCCCACAATGGCAATGAGCACGATGTCTGCTTCGGGAAGGGTGGCCAATTGGATGAGTCCAGCCGGTCCCGAGACCACCGGGCAACGTCCGGCGACTGATTTCTCCAATTCCGCCCGTTTGGTTTCATCATGTATTGCCACCATCACGACCGGGTGCTTCGCTGCCTGCTCGGTCAAGAGTGTGGCGTTGGTGCCAGCGGCCAAGCCGATCAAGCGCAGTCGATCGGGGAAATCCTCGACCACTTTCAACGTGCTGGTGCCAATCGAACCGGTACTACCGAGCAGGACAACATTCTTCATGCGCAATGGGGCAGGCTATGCGTCTCGCCACCCTGGTCGGAAGCTCAATTCTCTTCCGACTTTGGCGTCAAGTTGTCGCACATGTCGGGTTTACATTCATCGTCTCCTGTTTCAAAGTATTCCGCATGATTGTCCGCTACGACTGGACCTTGGAAGAATTGCAGGCCATGCAAGCGACCCCGCTGCTGGACTTGGTATTTGAGGCGGCTCGTGTTCATCGCCAATGGCACAACCCGCGTGAAATGCAGGTGAGCAAACTCATTTCGGTGAAAACCGGCGGATGCCCGGAGGATTGTTCCTATTGTGCCCAGTCGTCACGGTATTCCACCGGTGTTGATTCCGACCGTTTGATGGGAGAACAACAGGTGCTCGAAATTGCCGAACGAGCCAAAGCGGCAGGGGTTTCGCGGGTTTGTTTGGGAGCGGCATGGCGCGGCGTTCGGGAGGGGGAATCCTTTGATCGCGTGCTTTCGATGGTCCGCTCCGTGACCAATCTCGGCATGGAAGTCTGTTGTACCCTAGGCATGTTGAACGAGCGACAGGCCCAACAATTGGAGGCGGCCGGACTTTACGCCTACAATCACAATGTCGATACCAGCGAAGAGTTTTACTCGACGGTCATTACGACCCGCACCTACTCGGACCGCCTCAAGACATTGGCGGAGGTTCGGCGTACCCGGATGACCCTTTGCTCGGGTGGCATTATCGGGATGGGAGAAGCCGTCGATGATCGGCTCAAAATGTTGCTGACACTATCCGCTATCCAGCCGCACCCCGAGTCGGTCCCGATCAACTTGCTCAGCCAGGTGGCGGGCACTCCGTTGGCGGAACAACCCGAGTTACCCGTCTGGGAGGTGGTCCGGATGATCGCCATCGCCCGGTTAGTCATGCCCAAGTCCGACGTTCGCCTGACGGCTGGCCGCATCAAACTAACACCTGAAGCTCAAGCGCTATGTTTCCTGGCCGGGGCAAACTCCATTTTCTCCAGCGAAACCGAGTTTATGCTGACAAAAGCCGTACCGTCTCCCAGTTATCAAGCCGATCAGTCGCTGCTGTCCGCCCTTGGCATGACCCTGCGGGCTCCCTTTGCCAGCCAGCATGCCCCCCGCGCTACCGAGTTGGCCGCGGAATTAGCAGCTTAGTTCCCCAAAATCATTCGGCGGTCGGGTTTGACACTTTGGGGGAGGGACCGCCTATTCTGCGTTGCCTTTTCATCGCATGAAGCGCTCCCTCCTATTTTCCAGTCTCGCGGTTTTCGCCGGTGTGGCTGCCTTGGCAGAACCGATCGACTTCAAACGCCAGGTTCGTCCGCTCCTGGAAATGTCCTGCCTCAAGTGTCACGGTGCAGAGAAGCCAAAAGGAAAGCTTTCGTTGGTCAGCTTGGCCAGCACCCTCAAAGGCGGCGAAGACGGTGTCGCCTTAGTACCCGGCGACCCGGATAAATCCCCGCTCTACACAACCACGCTCCTGCCTGCGGACGACGATAAGGCGATGCCACCCAAGGGGGACCGCCTGTCTGCCGACGAAAAGGCCGTGCTGAAGAGTTGGATTCTCGAAGGAGCCAAATGGCCGGAAGAAATCACCCTCCACCAAACCGAGCGTGTCGATTTCGTCAAGCAGGTAAAGCCCATTTTTGAGGTCAACTGCGTGGGCTGCCACCGGGAAGGTTATGCAAAGGGCGACCTCCGGATGGACACGAAGGAGGCCTTTTTCAAGTCGCCCGATGTGATTCCGGGGGATGCGGCAAAATCCAAAATATACACCAGCATGGTTTTGCCCGCAGACCACGATGACCTGATGCCCCCAAAGAAAAAGGGCGGTCCATTGCCATCAGACCGGAGTGACTTGGTTCGCGATTGGATCGACCAGGGAGCCCATTGGCCAGATGGGGTAACGCTGCAACAACGCGAGCCCGACTCTTCATCAAGCCGTGACGATGCCGCCCTCATCGCCGCCGTTCACGCCTTGCTGATGAAGAACAGCCCGATTGCCGCCGGAACCGCGCTTCAGGGATACACTGAGAAGATCGCCGGCACCGATTCCACCTTTGATTTGGTTCCAATTCCTGGAGGGGAATTCGAGATGGGCAGCCCCGATTCCGATCCAGGCCACAAGCCCGATGAAGGTCCCGTCCATAAGGTCAAAATCGATCCGTTCTGGATGGGCAAGACCGAGGTCACTTGGAATGAATATGAGCTGTTCATGTTTCCGGCGTTGGAAAAAGGAACCAACGTCAGCACGGAGCGAGTGAACCGCGAGCTCTTGATTCTCTCCGACTTTGCCGTACCAGCCGACGGCAGCAATCCATACATCGGCAAAGAAGCCGACGCCGTCAGCCGCCCGACTACCCCGTATGTCGAAATGAGCTTTGGCATGGGCAAGGATGGCTTTCCGGCGATCAGCATGACTCACTTTGCCGCCCTTCGCTATTGCCGCTGGCTGAGCGCCAAGACCGGGCACTATTATCGTCTCGCTACCGAGGCGGAATGGGAATACGCATGCCGGGCTGGAACCAAAACCCGCTTCTTCTGGGGTGATGACCCGTCGCAGGCGGGCGACTACGCTTGGTATTTCACCAACGCGGATGGGAAGTACCAGAAGGTCGGCACCAAGAAACCCAATCCATGGGGCTTATATGACATGCTGGGAAATGTGGCCGAATGGGTGATGGATGGTTACACCGCCGACGCCTATTCGACTCTGCCAGCCGAAAACCCGTGGAAACCGGGCTTCAAGGAGTATCCCCATGTCGCCCGTGGTGGTTCTTGGGACGATGAAGTCGATCTTCTTCGAGTGGCCGCCCGTCGGCCCAGCGAACCCGCTTGGAAAATGCGTGATCCTCAACTCCCGAAGTCTAAGTGGTACCTGACAGATGCCCAGTTCCTTGGGTTCCGGGTGGTGCGTCCGATGCAGGTTCCGAAGACGCCCGAGGAATTGGCTCAGGTCTGGACTAGCTTTCCACCCAAAAAGTAAGCCCCGCCTGTTTGGGCCAGCAGACGGGCAAATGCATTTTGAAAACACGCCTACAAACTTTGGATTGCCGTGGCCCGTCAAATCGATAGTCTGGTGACGTTCCCGAATCGTTCACGTTATCGTGTGAATCTCGATGGGCCGGTGTCCGTCGGTTTCATGACGCCACCAAGCCTATGAATCAAAGTTCGATTATCACGCCGGTCAATCGCCGGCAATTCATCACCACCACGGGTGCCGCAATGGGTGCCCTCGCTGTAAGCCGGTTCGCCTATGCCGCTGGCTCCGATGAACTCAAGATTGCCCTGATTGGATGCGGCGGACGCGGTTCAGGTGCCGCCAGCCAAGCCCTGCATGTCCCCGGCAACAAGCTGGTTGCCATGGGGGATGCTTTTCCAAATCGGCTCGAAGGTTCTCTCAAGGCGCTCAAGGAAGAGCACGGCGAAAAAGTGGATGTGCCTGCCGACCGCCAGTTTATCGGCTTCGACGCCTACAAACAGGCCATCGCACTCGCCGATGTGGTCATCCTGGCCACTCCTCCGGGATTCCGTCCCATCCACTTTGAAGAAGCCGTGCGTCAGGGCAAGCACGTGTTTATGGAAAAGCCGGTGGCGACGGATGCGGGCGGTGTCCGCCGAGTCCTTGCTGCGGCAGAGGAAGCCAAAAAGAAGAATCTAAAAGTCGGTGTCGGTCTCCAGCGCCATCACCAGGCGGGTTATCTTGAAACCATCAAGCGCTTGCACGATGGTGCCATTGGCGACATTCACACCCTGCGCATTTACTGGAATGACGCGGGCGTCTGGGTCAATCCCCGCAAGCCGGAGCAGACCGAGATGGAGTTCCAAATGCGCAATTGGTACTACTTCACCTGGTTGGGTGGCGATCACATCGTCGAGCAGCATATTCATAACATCGACGTTGCCAATTGGGTCAAGAATGGGCACCCGGTCAAAGCGCGTGGGATGGGAGGTCGCCAAGTCCGTACCGCCAAGGAATACGGCGAAATCTTCGACCATCACGCGGTGGAATTCTTCTACGCCGACGGCGCGGTGGCCTTCAGCCAATGCCGTCACATTCGTGGTTGCTGGAGCAGTGTCAGCGAACACGCCGTCGGCAGCAAGGGGAGCAGCGATGTGAGCGGATACTCCATCAAAGGATCGGATGGCAGTTCTTGGCGTTATAAAGGCGGGAAAGATGTTGATCCATATCAACAAGAACACATCGACTTGTTTGCTGCCATTCGCAGCAATACAGAATACAGCGAGGCCGTCAATGGTGCCCATTCGACCATGACCGCGATCCTGGGCCGCATGGCCACCTACTCTGGCACCGAAATCTCCTTTGACGATGCCTTGAATTCGAAGATTGACTTGATGCCAGACAAGTATTCTTGGGATGCCATGCCCAAGACGCTTCCGGACGCCAACGGCTTCTACAAGGTTGCCGTTCCGGGCACCACCAAGGTGGTCTAAGGACCATTCCCGATATTACGTCCGATCGAGGAGGCGGCAATTTGGCCGCCTCTTTCTTTTGATTAGGCGGCTCAGGAGCCGAGACCTTGTGGAAGTGAGGTGTCCCCGTCTGGTTTAAAAAACGATGCAACGGTAGCGCCGACAGTCCTGTCGGCTGTATCGCAGGTCTCCAGGCCTGCCTGGAGGTCCGAACCACGTGAATCACGCAATCCAACCCGACGAAAGGTCCGCCTCAAACCAACGGACTCAACGCCTTGCCCGTCGTTGGATCAAACCAGACCGCAGCCTGCCAATCTGCCCGAATGCACCACTGACTGCCGATGACGGCGTAAGGATGCTCTACTCCACGCACCATCCAGTCTTGTGTTCCCAACCTCATCTGCCACCACGTATTGGTACCGGTGAATTCAACCCGTTGCAGCGTTGCCCGCGATGTCGTTTGAGGAGCAGCATCGGCCTCGGGATATACGGCGCTTAAATGCTCGGGCCTTAATCCGACCTCCAGCCGCGTATTGACCGGCAATCGTTGGGCAACGGAATCCGGGAGCATTTCACCTTCACCCAAGGTGGGTTCCAACATGAAGATACTTGCTCCCGCCCAGCGCCGGACCTCGCCAATGGCAAGGTTGATGGGTGGAAATCCCAAGAATCGTGCCGCCCACCGATTGACCGGCCAACGGTAGACGTTTTGAGGTCGATCGATCTGTTGAATGGTCCCACAGTGCAACAGGGCCACGCGGTCGCCGAGCGCCATGGCTTCCTCCTGATCGTGAGTCACGTGAATCGTGGTGATGCCGAGTTCCCGATGGACACGGCGGAGCAATCCGCGCATCGCTCCGCGTAGAGGACCATCCAGATTTGCCAACGGCTCGTCCAACAGCAGGAGCCCGGGTTTTTGCATCAATGCGCGTCCAATGGCGACGCGTTGGGCTTCGCCGCCTGAGATTTCCTCAGGAAGGCGATCCATCAGGTCTAGCAGACCCAGCAACGAAGCCATTTCTGCGCTCCTGGCTTTCCGTTCTTTGGCCGGCATCCCTCGTATCTGAAGGCTGAACTCAAGGTTTTGCTGGACAGTGAGGTGCGGATAGAGGGCACCGCCTTGAAAAACAAAGGCTATGGAAAAAGGAGTTGGACGTACGCTTGAATGGTCCGTAAGCGAGATGCGACCGCGCTGCGTCGTCTCCAGGCCGGCAATTAGACGGAGCAAGGTTGTCTTTCCGCTGCCGCTGGGTCCTGCAATGGTCAGGTATTCACCCGGAGCAACCGAAAGATGGAGTCCCCCAAGTATCTGAGCACGATTGCGGCAGAATTCGATGGCCTCCAAGACAATGCCTATCACGGAAATAGCATGATGGAAATGAGCACCGCCGTCGAGTCGGCAGCACGCAGCCGACAAGACGAGCTCGACAGCCGCCATACCAAGAGCTTATCTCATGAACTGAATGGCCGATTTGAAACCCGACATCTTCGGTTCTCCCCCACCGCTTTCAGGCGTTGCATCGAACGAAGGGGATGGAGGCCTCCGCCATTTTTATACCGGCCCGGTCATCAAGACGGAGTTGTTAATCGACTGGCTGGAAAGGCACGGCATTCCCGCAATCAGTCAATGGGTGAATCCAGATTTGCCGGATGATGGAGACCTAAGCCGCGAGACATCTGTCAGGGTTTCCACAGTCGACTACCACCGGGCCCAACAATTATTCTTTGCCGAACGGGAAGACGAGCTATGACCGTTGAAAATCTGACGACCCGGCTTCAACAAGTAGAGGCCCATGTTGCGCATCTGGAACGACAGGCGGATGAACTAAACGCCGTGCTCCTGGAACAATCGAAATTAATAGGCCGGTTGCAAAAGACGCTCAACTCCGTTACCTCAGTCATAGAGGCCACTGAACAAGAGCGACTCCATCAATCGAGAGAAAAGCCGCCGCATTACGCGCCCTGACTCTACCTTCCTTATTTAGACTTTGAAACTTTCCGTCAAGAGCGATTATGCCGCGAGGGCCGTTCTTTCGCTGGCGCGAAGATACGGAAAGGAGGGATCGACTCCCGTTGAGGACTTGGCACTTGAAAATGAAATTCCCTCTAGCTATCTGGTCCAAATACTAATCGACCTGAAGGCCGGTCATATTGTCAAGAGTCAGCGAGGCAAAGAGGGCGGTTACCGCCTTGCCCGTGCACCGGCCGAGATCACGTTTGGACAGGTGATCGAATGTATCCACGGGCCCCTTTTCGATTCTCCCGCACTTTCCGATGGTGGGTGCCCTCCAGAACTTAAAGCCGTCTGGCAACGCCTCGCGAAAGCAGTCGAAAAGGAGGCCACCATCGTCAATTTTCAACAATTGGCGGAGCTATCGGCCTCGGGCGGTGCGAACTTCGACATTTAGGGCGTGTTTTCAACCCAAGGATTTCAGTTCACCCGACACGTCCCAGGCCCCGAATAGGGACCGTCTGAAGCGAGGCTCAAATTGGATTGCAACCATTCTGGGTCGCTGTACGCTAACACCCCTACAGATAGTTAGCGATGGCGGTTCAATAACACCTATGGAAAACGCGATTCTCAACTCCAACAACCAGTTATCGAAAGGCATGTCGGGCGGACCTCAGACTGGATTTTTCTTTTGTCTGCTCAGGTGTCTTTGCCTCGCTAGTGCGATAGCGACTTTCGCTCACGCGCAATCGACATCCTTGACCATTCTTCAAACCAATCGTCTGCCATTTGAGCTAATCACCAAGTCGACGGACGCTTACACCATTGAGCAGTCGTCCGATTTTATCCACTGGTCAACGCTGAATGGGCCTTGGAAGGGCGATCAAATCGTTACGTTGACCAATCTCGCGCCTGGCCATTCGTTCTTTCGAGCAGTCGAGGCTCCGCAGACCTTCTTGGTCGGCAACGGTCCGGGACAATTTCATTCTCTGGTCTATTCAGGCGCGGCGAATCAATTCATGAGTGAGTTCAGTTTCACTGTTCAAACCGTCTCGGAGAACATCCGGTTTGTCTGGGCATCCGTTGGAGGAGTGACTGGAACCACGGGGGAATTACCATTTCCCAATCCGTATGAAATGACCGCCAGTATCCAGTTGACGAACGGAGGGACACCCGTCCGCTTGACATTTGGAGGGGCACCCATCAAGCACGTGGATGGAGGACTCCAGGTGATTACCAGTGACCCGGTGATTTATGCATTTCAACCCGGAACAAACTATTCATTGAAAGTGTTTCTAAATAAACAACAGTCCGATACGAATAGTTTTGTTTACAATAACGTGACGTATTCGGGAACATTGACCAATACTTATTCCGGCTTGCCCTATAACGCCCATGCCTATGGGTCGACCTGGGGGACCAGCGATGCTTCCGTCGGCTACTCCCCAACCTCACAAGGTGTGTTTAGCCACGATTTGACGGGGTCGAGTCAGCCATTCAAGGGCAATGGAGACGGAGTCCGCTTTTTTGCTCCCTTCGCAATCATTGGGGATGTGCCCGCGCATCAAGCCAATGGCGTGGTACTGATTGGTGACTCATTAACGACTGGCGATGACGAATATTACAGTTTTGGTCAAACCAACGTCGCGGGCAGCGGGTTGGGATGGGTTGGTCAGGCAGCATACGAAAATCTCCCGTTTGCCAATCTCTCAATCGGCGCGGAGGGATTGACCAACTGGCTGTCCGAATCCGGTGCCGCACTTCGCTCGTCATTCGTACCGTATGCGCGCTATGTAGTGGACAGTCTCGGGGGAATTGACCTCGCTCAAGGTGCGACCTTTGAACAGTTGACCAATTACCATACCAAAGTCTGGCTTCGGGAAGCGACCAACGGTGCCAAAGTTTTTGCCACAACCTTTCAGCCGCGAACGACTTCAACCGATGGTTGGCGGACAATTACGAACCAGACAATTATTCCTGCTTTTCAGGGGACCACCCGGTCGAATTATTTGATTTGGCTCCACACGATTCCGTACCCTTTGACTGGGCTAATCGATTATGGTTCACAAGTTGAAGTCGATATCAATGGAAATTCGACCATTGGCGGCGGCTATTGGAAACCGGGCGGAACAAATGATACCGGAACCGTAACATCGGTAGTCGGCAGCTTTCATTCCTTTACCGTCACCGCGCTGGGCAAATCGTGGAATCCCAATCAGTGGGCAGGCTATACCTTCTGGGACCTGACCCAAAACCAGGCATTAAACATTTTGGGGAACACCGAGAACACGATTACGGTTGATCAAAGGTCCGTGATCAATCCCAACGACACGTTTCTCATTAATTTCAGTTGGACACCAAACGGCACCCACTTGACACAAGGTGCGCAAACGTACCTATCGACCAACGTTTTCCCGGCAAGTCTTTTTGCACCGTATTGACGGGTAGCAAATATAGTCGTCTAACCATTCGAGAGCGGGCTTTGCCCGCTCTTTTTGTTTTTTGAAAACGCGTCATTATCTGGTTGTCTATTCAA
>CAILNN010000279.1 GCA_903835555.1 uncultured Verrucomicrobiota bacterium | reverse complement strand
TGTCGCGTGGATCGCGTTTGTCGCGGGATCGCTCTGGGTCTGGAGTTCATTTGCTACGGAAAGCGAAGGCAAATCGACCAATCACTGGGCCTACCAACCGATTCGGCATGGGCCAATTCCTGGCTCTGGCCATCCGATTGACACGTTTATTCGCCAGACGCTGGTGGGTCATGGCTTGGATTTATCGCCGCCGGCTGAACCATCAGTATTGGTTCGGCGGCTCTACTTGGATTTGATCGGATTGCCCCCGACACCCGATGAGTTGGCTGCCTATCTGGCGGACCGTCGAACCGATCGCTACGAACTCCTGGTCGAACGGTTGCTGGCATCCCCCCGTTTCGGTGAACGATGGGCGCGGCATTGGTTGGACTTGGCCCGTTTCAGTGAGAGTACGGGATTTGAATATGATCGCTTAAGGGATAACGCCTGGCCTTACCGCGATTACGTCATCCGGAGTTTCAATCAAGACAAGCCGTACGACCAGTTCATGCGGGAACAAATTGCCGGGGATGTCCTGAAGCCATTGACCTTGGATGGGATTTTGGGACCGAGCCTGCTCGTTTGCGGAGCTTATGACCAGGCGGGGAATGCTCAAGCCAACGCCACCCAGCGCGCGATTACGCGGGAGGAAGAGATGGAGGATATGCTTAGTGTGGTCGGCCAAACCTTCTTGGGATTGACGGTCAATTGTGCCCGCTGTCATGACCACAAATTCGATCCCATCCCGCAAAGGGATTATTTTCGGTTGAAGTCGGTTTTTGACGGCGTGAAACATGGGGAACGCCCGATGGAGGGGGATTCCGAGGCTCGAATCCGTCGCGATCAACAGGCTTTGGCGCAGGCTCGATTGGACCGGGCCCGAACGGAGTTGGCGGGAATCGACGATTTGGCCTGGAGAAAAGTCCACGAACGGCATCCCGAAGCGACGGGGCATCCTGAGATTCCGGCGCTGTTGCGTTGGGATTTTGGTGATCCGGGCAAGCCGCTTCCGCCGGGGGAATTCTTGGGTGGAGCGATAACTCGGGCGGGATATCTCGAATTGCCAAAAGCAGGGGCCTATTTCCAATCACCACCGCTGGCTGTCGATGTCCGGGAAAAGACCTTGGAAGCCTGGGTACGATTGGACGATTTACAGCAGCGGGGCGGGGCGGCGATATCGTTGGAAACCGTCGATGGCACCCACTTTGATGCCATCACCTTTGGCGAACGCGAGCCGCGAAAATGGACGGCAGGCAGCGATGGATTCCAGCGGACCAAAGATTTGCAGGCGTCCATTGAAGATGGCGGTTCGAGTGACTGGGTTCACCTTGCCATTGTTTACGGCCCGGAAAATCGCGTTTTTGTCTATCGGAATGGGAAGCCGTATGGATCGACCTATCAAACCGATTCGCCATTGCCCACGTTCAAGGCTGGACAGTCCCATGTGGTGTTGGGATTGCGCCATCATGCAGGCGGAAATCCGTGGTTGGTCGGGGCCATCCGTTCCGCAGCACTTTATGATCGGGCACTGAGTGCTGAGGCTGTTTCAGCCCTTTACCAAGCCGGAAATTTAGGAATTTCCCCAGCCGAATTGTTGGCCGAACTGAATCCTGAACAGCGGGTCGCTCGTGATCGGGCTTTGGCTGAAATGGCTGCGGCCAATCGCGAAATTGCCGATGCTGAAAAACCGGTTTCCATGGCCTATGCCGGGGTTCGAGTGCAACCCGAGCCCACCCATCGACTGAAGCGGGGGGATGTCAAGAGCCCGGAAGAAATCGTGACTCCAGGAGCGCTTTCGGCCGTCTTAACTCTCTCTCCAGACCTGGGTCTGGCACCCGACGCCCCGGAAGGGGTGCGCCGCCTCCGGTTTGCCGAATGGCTCTGCGATTCTCGTAACCCATTGCCCGCCCGTGTCATGGTCAATCGGCTTTGGCAGTATCATTTCGGCCAGGGCTTGGTCGCCACCGCGAGCGATTTTGGGGTCAACGGGGCGCGACCGTCCCATTCAGAGTTACTCGACTGGCTGGCGGCTTGCTTCATCGATAGTGGCTGGAGCATGAAGGCCATCCATCGCTGGATCGTGACTTCCGCTACCTATCGACAGTCATCTCATGAAAATCCGATCGCCCAACCGATCGACGCCGATGACCAATGGCTCTGGCGGTTCCCTCCACGGCGTCTGGAAGCAGAAGTGGTCCGTGATGCCATGCTGGCCGTCAGCGGAGAACTGAACCTCGATGCCGGTGGACCCAGCTTCCGGCCTTTCACGACCACCGATTTTAACGCGACCTTCTATTTCCCGTTTGACCGTGGGGACGCCGAGTTTAATCGGCGAACGGTGTATCGCATCAACGTGAATTCCGGCAAAGACCCGTTCCTGGATACCTTCGATTGCCCGGACCCATCCGTGAAAACGCCTCGGCGAACGGTGACGACCACTCCACTCCAGGCTCTCAGTCTCATGAACAGTTCGTTCGTCCAACGACAATCGGAACGGCTGGCTAATCGGGCTGGCGGCCAATCTCACGGACTGGAAGGCGATGCCATACAAGCAGTCTATCAGTTGGCTCTTGGGCGATTGCCAACTCTGGGCGAGGCGAAACGCGCGGCGGAAGCCGTTCGGGAGCGGGGGCTTCCGGAGTTCTGCTGGGTGTTGCTCAATTCAACAGAATTTCTTTATGTTCGCTGATTTAACCTCGGCTACTCCACAAAACCGGGCGCTTCCTCCGGTCCTGTCCCGACGTCATTTCC
>CAILNN010000278.1 GCA_903835555.1 uncultured Verrucomicrobiota bacterium | reverse complement strand
TCGGGGTAGCCCAATTCTCGACGGCCAGAAGAGCATGGCCTACTCCTTCACTTACCGGGCTAGCGATCGGACGCTGCGTGAAGAAGAAGTCACCGCCGCACAATCGCGCATTGCGGATGCGTTGAAGACCTCGCTGGGGGCGACCTTGCGGGAGTAGAATCCGGTCGGAGGCGTCTCAAGCCGTGGGAACATTATCGGCTGCCAACGGATTTGGAATGGAGCGCAGCGGTGGGCTTGCCGCCAGAAGAAGGCAAGACACCAGCCGAGCGAAGCGGGAAAATTACCGGAGTCTACCCTTGGGGTGCCGAGTGGCCACCGCCGCCGGGAGCAGGAAATTTTGCCGACGAGAGCGCACGGAAGGCTTTTCCCAAGTTGAAGGTCATCTCGGGTTATCGGGACGGATATTCAACCACCTCACCGGTGGGAATTTATCGCCCGCTCAAGAACGGTATCTACGACCTTTCTGGCAATGTTTGGGAATGGTGTGAGGATTTGTACCCAGGAGATCAAGAATCGCGCGTGTTGCGGGGCGGGTCGTGGTGCGATGGCATCCCGGACTTTCTGCTTTCGTCTTTCCGCGTCGGCGGCGATCCCGGTCGTCGTGACTGCTACATCGGGTTTCGTGTGGTGATGGCTGGTGATGAGTATGCTCGGCTGGGGGGCCTATGATTTTATCCTTTTTCTCTTTGCTCCTTTTGTTTTTTTCTTTCTGTTTTGGTGCCGCGAAGCGGCGAAATTTTTCGGTTTTGGGGAGGGGAATCGCCCTGACCCAAGAGGGACTGTGTTGGCAAACCGAGGTGTTGCGGGGCTTCTACTCGATTCTTGGCGGATCGGCGGGTCCGAGGCCTTGGGAATTGGCGATTGGGCGAAGGCCTCTCGAAGTGTGTTGGGTTGCGGCTCTTTTTCCCGCCTGGCTGCTCGGGGACGGGTTGTGTCCTCGTAGGATCAGCGTCGCCTTACGGGCGACGGCTACAGGGACCGGTCGCGAAAATGGCGCTGGTGGCCGGGGAACCGTATTCGCATCTATGGTTCATCCCAGTTGGTTGTGGAGGCGATGCCTGCAAAGATGCCGACGACAATGGAGCTTGCGAGCATGAGCAGGAGGCCCTGGGAAATCGACAGATGAGCGGCGTTTCTGGAACGACCCCAGGCTCGCAGTCCGACGAATACGCCAAAGACAGCGCCGCACGCAAAATGCACCCAAAACTTAAACCAATTGACGCGTGGTCCATTCATAGCTTCCCCGAGACTGGTCGTTAACACAAAGCGCCGGTCTCTCGTAGAGGAAGGAGGACATCTTTAGAAAGCAACGTCATTTGGAATCGGATCCTTGGTTTCTATCTGGAGTGATCATTTTCGGGTTTGAAATGGATTAGCATCTGCTGTCCAACCACGCTCCCCATGCAAACGAACCACCGAGTAGACTCAGGACTCCTGACATCGCGCCTTGGGAAAAGGGGAGGATGGAAAAAGATTGGCCCCGAAAGGAAGAAAAGAAGGGGGTGAGAAACGGGTCTTGCCTGGAGAAAGGGAGGGCCGATGGCCCAGTCTGGTATGTGGTCGCGCCGTTGGCGCTGGATTTGAGGCAGGTTTTTGCTAGGAAGGATCAATTGTCAGGCTAGGGCCATACGCTCGATTCCAGGACTATTGTGCGGTATTTGCCTCGGAACCGAGAACCCAGAGTGTCCACGAGTGAACCCTGGGGTCAATCGATTGCACCGCCTTTTGCAAAGGTCCAGGGGACTGGAGCAGTCCAAGATCTTGCGGACTTCCCATTGAACCCTTACTCGGGAAGCGCCTGGTGGAACAGCGATGACGTCGCCCTTGAAAAGGGAAAGCGGCGAGACGCCGCTTCTACTTTCGACGCAATTCCACGGTTGCTCCGCAGGCGGGCGGGCGTAGACTTTTGGGGCGCAAACCAAACGTCCTATGCCTAACCGATTTCGCCTCC
>CAILNN010000277.1 GCA_903835555.1 uncultured Verrucomicrobiota bacterium | reverse complement strand
TCCGACCGCCCAGAAGTCGCCGCCGCAGTCGAGTCGCTCAATGGAAGCAGCGAACCAGCGGTCAACGGCGGGACGCAGGATATCGCAGACCGTTTCGTCCGGACAACCGACTTGGCGCAGATTGGCTGCGTATTGGGTCAAGTTGGTAGTTTCAATCTGAGTCCACAGAAGCGGTGGCGAGTTGGTTGAAATCGCTGACTTTGAAATCGAAGTCGGGCGAGCTTGGGTGTCAGAGGTCGGACCTGGGCCAGCCCGGTTTATTGATGTCGGTGCCTGGTAGTTGCGCCCGTGCCCGGATGAAAAAACCAAGTAGGATGCCAGGAGCAGATTGGCAGCGATACTCATCACCAAACATTTGGAGTACCCTCCTTTTCGCTTGGGAGATGCCGGGGGGGACAAAAGGGAAGGCATCGGTAGGGAGAAAACTAAATGCCTCGGACAAATTTTGCAATTGCCTTGGATTCACCAAGGCAAATGGGAAAGTCGACATGCCTCTGATTGACCAATCACAAGACCGCGGTCTTAATTGGGCATGAACCTTCACCGAGTATTGCTCCTGCTATTCCTGTTGTTGGGCACTGTGGCGTCGAGGGGCGACGATGCAGCTCCGGCGGCACCAACATTGGAGTCGTTGCAACGGGAGGTGGCAGAACTGAGGGAAGGTCAGCGACTGCTAGCCGAGCAGGTTGAAATACTGCGAAAGAAGATCGAGACGCGGGGCGGCCCCGTCATCACACCACCCAACCCGAAACCTCAAGTGGTCATCACTCAAAATATCCGAGGTGAACCGTTTCGAGGTGAAACGAACGCCCGCGTGGCCATCATTGAGTATTCGGATTTCAATTGCTCCCATTGTGCCCGATATGCGACCAACATTTTTCCGCGATTAGAGAAGGAGTACATCCTGACCGGGAAGATTCGGTATCTATTTCAGGATCTCCCGGACCGGCAGGACTTGGATAGCCAGATCAAGGCCCAAATGGCCAGGTGCGCGGGAGAACAGAAGAAGTTTTGGGAGATGCACGACCGATTCTTTCGGGAAAACCTGCCGGTTCTCGATCATCCGGAGGTGCTGGTGGATCATGCGCGGGCGTTGGGACTCGATGCGGTAACCCTCAATGCCTGTATCC
Source organism: uncultured Verrucomicrobiota bacterium (assembly GCA_903835555.1). Lineage (GTDB taxonomy): Bacteria > Verrucomicrobiota > Verrucomicrobiia > Limisphaerales > UBA9464 > CAILNN01. The sequence goes on along the minus strand of CAILNN010000277.1, from coordinate 19,432 downwards.
AGAGCAGGCACTATTTACTCGCGATAGAACGGATTGGAAAGAACGCTCGACGCATGGGAATCTATGGGACTCCGTCGTTCTTGATCGGAGAATTGAGTGACGATGGAAATGTCCTTCGGGGCACCGCTCTTCTGACCGGAGGTGAATCGTATGAAGAGCTGAAAGCGGTGTTGGACGGGTTGCTCAAGCAATGAAGTCATACCGGAAGAGTGTTCCGGAGAATTCGGGGTGAAGGGGGGAATTCGGGCTTAATTAATCGCAGGGGTCTTGACAGGCGATTTGTCGGTTGGTTTGCGACCGAAAAGGTTGATTCCTTTGAGCAGGTCGGTGGCGCGCTCCAACTGAGCGTCGCGATTGTCCAGGACCAATTCGCGGAGGCGCTGGCGTTTTTCGGCATCGTAGCCGCGAAGGACTTCGTCGAGGTTGGTTTCACCTCCGGGGATGCGGCGTAATTGGACGGCTACATCCTCTTCATCGGTCATGGGGACAATGATGTCGGGCGTAATGCCGTGCTCATGAATGACCTGATGGCTGGGGGTGTAGTACTTGGCAGTGGTCAGGCGCAGGGCAGAGCCATCGGGAAGTGGAAGGATGCTTTGGACAGAGCCTTTCCCGAAGGTCTGCTCGCCGACGATGACCGCCCGCTTGAGGTCTTTGAGACAGCCGGTGACGATTTCGGCGGCACTGGCACTGCCACCATTGACCAGCACAACGATCGGCAATTTCAATCGCTTGTTGCCGGAACTTTTTGAGGATCGGCGCTGGAGGTCACCGGCGGGATTGCGGCCTTCGGTAGATACAATGGGCTTGCCGACTTCGAGAAACTTTTCGCAAACGGCGACCGCTTGATCGAGTAAACCACCCGGGTTGCCCCGCAGGTCCATGATCAGGCCGGTCATTCCCTGCTTTTCCAGAGTGGTCAGGGCCACTTCCAGCTCATCGGCGGTTCGTTCTCCGAACTGGGTCAACCGGACATAACCCAAATGATTGGCATCGAGCGGAAACTGTCGACGGTTATTGATATCCTTTACCGAATAGATTCGAATATCGGCGCGAAGGAGGGAAAAATCCTTGGGTTCAGCCCAGGAAGCGCGTGAGACGGTGATGGTGACCTTGCTTCCCGAGGCACCACGGAGTCGTTTCACGGCATCGTTCATGCCGAAGTGTTCGGTGGACTGGCCATCAATCTTATCGATCCGATCACCCGTCATAATACCGGCTTCAAAAGCTGGAGTATCCTCCATGGGGGCGATCACAACGAGCGCTCCATCCTTAACACCCACCTGTAGTCCAACACCGCTGAAGGAACCTTCGGTATCTTCCTTGAGTTCACCGTATTTCACCGGCTCCATGTACTCGCTATGGGGATCAAGCGATCCCAACATCCCTTTGAGTGCACCCTGAACCAAATCCTTGTAGGTCAGCTTTTCCCCGTCGACATAGTCTTTGCGAACGCGTTCGAGAACGCGGGTGAAAACCTCCAATTGCTGGTAGGCATCATCCTTGTCATCGGCATTGATGCGGGACACCTGCGCCCCGGTAAAGGTATAACCGCCAAGGACGAGGAAAAAGAGGGCGTAGGTGAGGCGCTTTTGCATGGAAAACCGCCTTGAGCGGCTGGCTCAGGCTACGTCTGCGAAGCCACACACGCAACCGAGAGACACGGTCGAAGTCTCAATTTTTCGGGACGCGCACGTCCCGAAGGTCAAAATGGGCGGAGCAACGACTCGATGATGGGCAAATCGCCCGGGGAAGTGACCTTCAAATTAGGTTCGGGGCATTCGACCAAATGGACGCTCTGTCCGATCCAGGAACAAGCAGCGGTATCGTCGGTAAGAGTTTTTCCCTCTGCCGCCACAGCCGCTAGTGCGCGTCGAATGATTTCAACACGGAAGCATTGGGGTGTCTGAACAGTCCAAAGAACGGAGCGATCGAGGTGGCGGGCTATCGTTCCATCCGGGGTAGCTTCCTTGATGGTATCAACCGCTCGTTGGGCGGCGACGGCTGCGCCGTGAGCATACGCGGCTTGGAGGCATCGGTGGAGGGCGCTTTCAGAAAGACAAGGACGCGCTCCGTCGTGGATGGCCACCCATTGAGCGTTGGGCGATAACGCGGCGAGTCCGTTGGCAACGGAGTCCTGTCGCTCCTTACCGCCTGGGACGAGTCGGTACGGCTTGTGGAAACCGTGCCGGTGAGCCAAATCATGAAAGGCATCCTGCCATCCCTCCCGCACAACGAGGATGATGTCATCGATGGAGGGCGAGCCGTCCATGCATCGCCACGTATGGGCAATGACTGGCACGCCATGAATCGGAAGAAATAGTTTGTCAACTCCAAGCCCCATGCGGGTCCCGCGTCCGGCGGCGACAATGACGGCGGAAATCATGGGATTTAGTGTCCTGCGGACGGCCTATTAGCTTCGCTTTTGCGGAATAGGCGTGGTTCGGACCGCCGGGCAGGTCTGGAGACCCGCGATACGGCAGGCTGGAAAGCCTGCGCTACTGGGCCGAGTCTTGCCCACGGCTCACCCGACCACTCCTTAGGTCTAAAATACCAATGCAGGATTTGCACCCTGCATTGGCAAGCGATTGAAAGTAGCCCGAAAATCTAAAACCGACTATTTGGACTTTTTGGTTCCGGCCTTTTTGTCATCGGCAGGTTTGTCGTCGGACTTCTTGTCATCCGGCTTCTTTTCGTCGGAAGGAGCATCAGCCGGGGCGTTGGCGTTGAGCTGCTTCAGGACGGCATCGGTGATATCGACTTCGGTGCCGTTGAGGGTGGAGTAAAGAACCACCGGCGTGTTGTTGCCACTGACAGCAGCGGTATCGATGACCAACTGGAAACCGGCAGCCTTGGATTTATCCTCAACCATTCCCCGAATCTCGCGGAGAACGCTTTCGCGAAGGCGAGTCATCTGGGTATTCAGTTCCCGACCAGCGGTATCGCGGTAATTTCGGATGCTGTTTTCTTGTTCGCGGATTTCGCCGGCCTTCTTTTCGACGTCGACCTTGCGCTTATCGCGTTCTTGGCTGGAAACAGCTTGGTCATTGGCGGACTCGACCAACTTCTTCAGTTCCTCGTTCGACTTTTTATAGTCGTCTTCGAGGTTGGCGAGCATGCGGTCGAACTCTGATTTCCGATCCTTGAGCTGCTTATCGGCTTGGCCGGTGCGCCAATAGCCTTCAAACACCTTCTTGAGGTCGACGACGCCAATCTTTGTTTCTGCCGTGGCCGAGCAAGCCAACATCAGCCCGCAGGCCAGACTGGTCCAATGGTTCAAGGTCAGTTTCATCGTGAATTACATTAAGGGAAAAGACGTTAAGAGGCAGTATTTTGTCAGAATTCCCGCTGGTAGCCAACTCCGAATTGAAAGCGCCCCGAGTGGCCTTCGTATTTGTCGCGGGTAATGGGAATCGCGTAGTCTAGGCGAAGAGGGCCGATCGGCAGATTCAACCGCAAGCCGAAGCCGAAGTTGTCCGAGTAGAACCCGGTGTCACTTCCATCTTTGAACTTCATTGGGGTGAAGCTGTAGGCATCCTGATAGACCATTCCCACATCATAGAAGGTGGCGAAGCGCAAACGTTCAATGATCGGGACACTGTATTCGGCAGAAGCGAACCAAGCGGTCTTCCCGCCCAGCGGTTCACCAGTTAATTCATCGACGGGGCCGACGGTCCGGTACTTGTAACCGCGGAGACTGTAAAGGCCACCGAGGTAGTAGCGGTCGAAGAGGGGCACCCGGCCGGGAACGCCATGGTCACCGTCGCCGTAAGCGTCGATGACGCCGACACGTCCGACCAGTTCAACAATGTGTCCTTCCAGGATGTCCTGCCACACGCTGGATGGAGAAGCGAGCCGCTGGGGTGTCCAGTATTGGGCAGCGCGGAGCTCCATCTTGTAATAATTGACGTCGCCGCCCAAGGGACCGCCAGCGATTTCGGGAACGAACTCCAAGCGGTGCCCCCGATTGGGCAGCAGGGCACTATTTCGTGTGTCGTAGGCCAGGGAGAAGCCCATACGTGAAACCAAACGATCGCCTTCTTCCTGCAAAAGCTGTGGCTGGGGGCCAGGCGATGGGGTATTGATAATACCCACCACCGGTTTGCCATTCACGATGTTGGTCTGATAGGTGGTGTTGGTGACCGTGGTTGGATAGGTTGCCTTGTAGGCATCGGAAAACTTGATGCGGATGTTCTCGAGAGTGTAGGTGATGCCGCCGGTCAAGTTAAACGGCAGCCGCTTGGACAGACCGACGGTCCCACCGGCTTGAGTTTGGGTGTAGTTATCCGAAAGATAATTTAGCTGGCGATAAAACAACTCGGTATCCAACCGGAGCGGGCGGTCGAAAAACCACGGTTCGGTAAAACCGATGATGTAGTCCTGGCGCTGACTACCGTACTGGAGGCGGATGCGGGCCTTTTGGCCGGCACCGGTAAAGTGAGGAGCGTTGAAGAGGTCGAAGTTTCCTTGCGATAGTTCTACGAAGCCGACGACGCTATCGACGGAACTGAAACCGGCACCAATAGAGATATTACCGGTATTTTTTTCCTGGACGCCAACGACCAAATTGCGGCGGTTTTCGACTTCAGTCGGTTCGTTTTGGGTGTCGACCTTTTCAAAAAACTGGGTTTGCTCGAGACGTTGCTTGGAAGCCTTGACGCGTACCATGTCAAAGGGCTCACCCGGGGACAGGGCAAGTTCGCGCCGAATGACTTTGTCCTTGGTCTTGGTATTGCCCTTTATGTCAATACGCTCGACGTAGTACTTCTGCCCCTCCTTGATTTCATAGGAGAGGTCGATCGTCCCTTTGTCGATATTGGCAATTTTCTTGGGCTCAATTCGGGCTTCTATATACCCTTGGGAACCATAGAAATCCTCAATCGCTTCACGGTCCTTCTCCAATTTCTTAGGAGTAAAGACCTGGCCATTATTCAATTGCAGTCCGCGGGTGATTTTCTGTCCGTCCCGATTGACTAGATTGCCGATGATTTCGTTCTTGGGATACAGATCGTTGCCCTTAAATTCGACACCGCCAACCCGGTACTGAGCTCCTTCATCCATTTTCAGGCGGATGACCATGTGGTTGGTAGAGGGATAGTCGAACTTCACGTCGCGCAGGTCGAAGTCGATGTAACCGTGGTCGGCATAGAATTCGCGCAACCGGTCCTTGTCTTCCTCGAAGACGTCATCCTTTAGTTTTCCGCTTCCTGTCAACCACGACCAACGCCACCAACGGCGGGTCTTGATGACATAGTGGAGCTTCTTGGGCTTGAATGCTTTGGCGTTTTCGAAGACGACATCGTCAATACGAACTTTTGGGGATTCGGTAATCTCGAAGGTCACGGTGCCCTTGCCCAACTGTTCATTGATGCTGGGAACGGGATCGATCTTCGTCTTCTGCATTCCCGCCTTCTGGTACATCTTCAAAATCTCCTGGGAGTCATTGAAGAGTTTGCGTTCATCCAGAGGCTCTCCGGCTTTGGAGGTCACCTTCTTGCGCAACTTCGACGTCTTGTACCTCTTGTTCCCGGCGAAGCGGATTTCGGTCAAGATCGGCTTTCCCTGGACCACATAGGTCAGGGTTACCGTCTTGGGAACCGGTATTCCGGCGGCATCCGGCTCGGTGGAGGTGATTTCCTCGGCCACGCGAATGTTGTAGAAGTAGCCGGTTCCATAGAGGTTCCGGACATCGTCATCCACGCTGGGTCGGCTGTAATTATCTCCGACTCGAACGCGAATGTTGGCTCGAATCAGGTCATCGGAAACGGACGCAGGACCGGCGTGACGAATCACCAATGCGTCCACCTTGGGCGGTTCGGGACGGCGTGGTTCCTGAGCGACTGCCGTTAGTTGAAGGCAGGCCACGAGCACAGCGGCGGTGCGCAACCACGGGCGAACGGCATATTTCATGTTTTTCACTTCGAGCCAGGCGCGACAACGGCCTGCGACGCCGTGCATGGAAGCCAATTCAGGACCTCCAACGCAATCTCCAAACGCGGCAGATGGAAAGAAGACGACATCAGCCTCCCTCCTCATCACCGATTTTGGCGGCAGATTCAAAACGGGTCAGCCCCTTCAAGAACGAGAGTCGGACATCTCCCGTTGGGCCGTTTCGTTGCTTGGCGATCAACAGGTTAACCGGCACGGCTTCCTGGGTTTCCCCTTCCGCCGCTGGTTCCTCGTCCTCCCCTGCGGCTGGTTTATAGAGCAACCCCACAACGTCGGCGTCCTGCTCAATGGCACCAGACTCACGCAAATCGGACAGGCGTGGCTTACGGTTCTTGTCCTTCTCGAATTCACGGTTGAGCTGACTGAGCACAATAACCGGTAGTTTCAACTCCTTGGCGAGGGCCTTCACGCCGCTGGAGATATCGGCGATTTCCTGTTGTCGATTGTCCTGCGCTTTTTTGGAGGTGGAATGCAGCAATTGGAGGTAATCGATGACGATCAGCTTGATCTGGTGCTGTTGCCACATCCGCCGGGCGCGGGCGCGCAACTGCAAGATCGAAAGTCCTGCAGTATCATCGATGTGCAAGGGCGCACGAGACAACTTGGAGGCGGCGGCGGTCAATTTTTGGAAATCGGCCTGGGACAGGAATCCATCGCGGATATTGCGTCCATTGACCCGAGCGAGGGAACACAACATACGCATGATCAACGATTCAGCGGTCATTTCCAGACTGAATACGCCGACCGGCAAATTTTGCTCGATGATCACGGCTTCGGCAATGTTCATGGCCAGGGAGGTCTTTCCCATGGAAGGCCGGGCGGCAATGACGATCATTTCGCCTTCGTGAAATCCGCTGGTCATTTTATCCAGGTCGGGAAAACCCGTTCCGATACCGGTGAGTTCCCCCGCACGGGCGTGGAACTTCTGAATCATGTCAATGGCGCTGCGGACCAAGTCCTTGACTCCGCGAAGCTGTTTATCTTCTCGGTCCTGGCTGATTTTGAGGATGTCGCGCTCAACCTCATCGAGTAGGGCATCGACATCACCCTCATGTTCCTGAACGCGGCCAACGGCGGCCGTGCAGGTCTGCAAGACACGCCGGAGGACGTGCTTTTCCCGGACAATTTCCAGGTAATAGGTCAAGTTCGCCGCGCTGGGGGCAGCGTCCATGAGGCTGCTGAGATAGGCCAGCCCACCGATGGCGTCCAACTGACCGGCATCCTTCAACCGCTGGGGAACGGTGATGAGGTCGATCGGAGTCTTGATGTCATACATGGCCACCAAGTGCTCATAGAGTGTCTGGTGTCGAAGATCATAGAAGGTCTCGGCACCCGAGCGGAGGAGTTCCAGACAAACGCCCAAGCTATCGTTGGGCGACAGTAAAACACAGGCTAGCACCCCTTGCTCAGCTTCAACGGAATGCGGTGGCAAGCGGTCAACGCGACCCAAGTCGACGGTATTACGATTCCGGCGTTTTCGTTTTAGGTCAGGCGTTTTCTCCTGCCCGAACATGTCCGGCGGTTCATCGTCCATGGCGAGCGCAGGCTAGCTCAGCGGGGATTGTTGGCGATGCCACGGCGTGCTCTGCTCGTATGCATGAGCCACGCGGTACATGGTCGCCTCTCCAAACGGGGGAGCGAGGATTTGAAGTCCAATGGGAAGCCGGGGAGTGGCGGTCAAGCCGCAAGGGATGCTGATTCCGCAGATACCGGCGAGGTTGCAGGAGATGGTAAAAATGTCGCTCAGGTACATCTGCAACGGATCATCCGATTTTTCGCCCAGCCGGAATGCGGCGGTCGGAGTCGTTGGAGTGACGATGGCATCGACTTTTTGAAAGGCTTGGAGGAAATCCTGGCGAATCAGGGTGCGTACTTTTTGAGCGCGGACATAAAAGGCGTCGTAATAGCCGGAGCTCAAGACATAGGTACCGAGGATGATTCGGCGTTTCACCTCGGGACCAAATCCAGTCCCGCGTGTCCGGCTGTTCATTTCCTCCGGGGACGCGCCATCGACCCGAAGCCCGTAGCGAACACCGTCGAAACGGGAGAGGTTGGCCGAGGCCTCGGCGGGTGCGATGATGTAATAGGTGGCGGCGGCGTATTCGGTATGAGGCAACGAAACCTCAACCAGTTCGGCTCCCAACGCGGTGAGTTGGGTCAATGCCGCTTGGAACGCGGCTGAAACCTCCGGGTCCATGCCGCCCACTTGATATTCGCGAGGCAGCCCGATGCGGAGGCCCTTTAAACTGCCATGGCCCAAACCGGCGAGGTAGTCGGGAACAGGACTGGGAATACTGGTCGAGTCACGAGAATCCGGGCCGGCGATGACTTGGAGCAGCCGGGCGGAATCGCGCACGTCCTTGGTAAACGGCCCGACTTGGTCGAGGGAGGAAGCAAAGGCAACGAGCCCGAAACGCGAGACCAGTCCGTAGGTGGGCTTCATGCCGACAATGCCACAGAGAGCGGCGGGCTGGCGGATGGAACCACCGGTATCAGAGCCAAGGGCGGCAAAGCATTCATTGGCGGCGACGGCAGCGGCGCAACCGCCCGACGAACCGCCGGGAATCCGGGTGGTATCCCACGGATTCAGAGTGGGACCGTAGGCGGAATTCTCGGTGGAACTGCCCATGGCGAACTCATCCATGTTGAGCCGACCAAAAACCACGGCTCCGGCTTTCTTCAGACGACTAACGACGGTGGCATCGTAGGGCGACACAAATCCCTGGAGGATGCGCGAGCTGCATCCGCAGGGCTGTCCCTCGTGGCAAAAGACGTCTTTCAGGGCAATGGGCACGCCGAGAAGGGGCCGCTCAGCGTGGGTGATGCCGGAAGCCAGAGCGGCATCGGCAGCCTCCGCCTGGCGACGGGCGTCAGCCTCATCCCACGACAAAAAAGCATGCAACTGGCCATCGACCCGTTGGATCTGGTCCAGGCAGGACTGCAAGGCATCGGCAGCCGAGCATTCACGACGTGCCAGCCGATGAGTCAAATCGGTGAGGGTCAACTGGTGGAGCATAGATGGAAAGGAGGATGGCGATGCCGTTCAGTGGAGGCTCCCAAACCGAGGCCCACGGGGCTGGACGAGGGAAAACTTGCGAGGCGGGTGTGATTCGGACCGCCTCAGGCTCGACGGAGTCTCGCCCTACCACTGTAGATTTGCTTCAAAAGGTTGGGTGGGAATTGTAGGGGTGGGAAGAAAAACGGTTTTTTGACAAGCGGCACTAAGGATCGAACGAAAAGAAAGACAGGGCGGATGATTTGACGAGCGGATGTGCAGACCAATCACTCGACAATTTTGGGTACCACAAAGAGGCCGGACGCCTTCGACGGAGCGTTGCGCAAGGCAGCTTCGTGGTCCAGCGACGGGGCGGGAATATCCGGGCGGGTGACATTAAACAGGGGCACGGCGTGGGACAATGGCTCGACCCCATCGACATTCACCTGCTTCAACTGATCGATATACCCGAGAATGAGACCCAACTGGTTACCCAATTTCTTTTCCTCCTCGGGAGTCAGGGCCACACGAGCCAATCGAGCCACATAGCGGATATCAAAGTCGGACATGTCCCCTTCCCTTTTCCTGTTGCCAGTATTTCACGAGCCCACTTGAAGCAGGCTTATTCCTCGCCAAATTTGTTTTCGATCAAAGCAATTAATTCGGCCAAGGCTTTTTCAGCCCCGTCGCCTTCGCAAGTGATGCGCAAACGACTGCCGGGCCCGGCGGCCAGCATGAGAAGTCCCATGATGCTCTTGCCGTTAATGGTCTCGCCGTCTTTTTCAACCAGCACATCGCATGGGTGTTTTGATGCCAGCTTGACAAACTGGGAGGATGGTCGGGCGTGGACTCCCTGCCTGTTACGAATGGTAACTTCGCGCTGGAGGGATGGCTGTTTGCTGACCGCAACGTTCACTTCGGAGAATATCATGAGTCGGAGAACATGGGTTGGAAAGCGGCGAATTACTCCAAGGCCAACTCTCTGGCCTTCCGGGGCAGTCGGTGAGGCAGTTTAGGCTGGTCAGGGTACATGGATGCTCTCTTTGATGACGAGGTGTTGCTGGCGTTCAATAAGCCGTACGGAGTTCTTTCGCAGTTCACTCCCGACGGCTCCCCCAATCGCCCGTTGGCGGAGTTTGGCTTTCCTCCCCGGGTGTATTCGCTAGGGCGGCTCGACGCCGATTCCGAGGGGTTGTTGCTGCTCAGCGACGAAGCCGGACTCAACCAACGGCTGCTGAACCCAACGGAGGGACATCCGCGAACCTATTGGGCGCAGGTGGAGCGCATACCGACAGACGAATCGCTGGGGAAACTGCGGCAGGGACTGGAGATGGGTGAGTATCGGGCGAGGAAATTACGGGCTTGGCGTTTGGAACCGCCGCCGGAAGTTCCGGCAAGGGTCCCGCCCATTCGCTTCCGTAAGACGGTTCCGGATTGTTGGATTGGACTTGAGCTTTATGAAGGGAAGAACCGGCAAGTGCGGCGGATGACAGCGGCGGTGGGACATCCGACCTTGCGCCTGATGCGGGTGTCGATTGGAGGATTTGAGTTGGGGGATTTGGAACCGGGCAAATGGCGGGAGTTGAATTTGGCGGAAAGGCAATTGGTTCTGGGTGTCCTGCGGACGGCGCCTTAGCTTCGCTTCTGCGAAATAGGGACTCGCTGGACCATTGCCAGCGAGTCCCAATTGGCGTTTTCCCAGGCCCTTTGTTATTTCATCACACCTTCTACGCACACGGCGCAACCCAGTTGGGGTTGAAATCGTTATCTGCCGGTTACCCAGGGTATCCCCTCAGACGGGAATAACCTGGGCTATGATGCACAACCCCTTCGGAGTTGAAAAGATTGAAATGTGAAGAAGTTTAATTTATACTTATACTGCTTTTGGCCTCGTCTCCTGAGGAGCCCACTCATGATTCTTGGTCGCCTGCCATTTCACGGCCTTTTTCCAAAGCGCCAGAGGGCTGGCGCAGTCCACGACCTGGCGGACTTCCTACGGCCCGATTACCTGCGAAGGAGATGGGGAGAAAATGCTGGAATGAAGGCAGTTGCCGGGTTGCCGTTGGCCGGAGCGCCGTATGCTAGCGATTGGGCGGGGCGTGGATGACTTCGGCGTTGGTTGAGTGGCTCAACCAATTGGCCAGGCCTGGGCGCTGTTTGGCGGTTTCGTGAAGCCATGCTTTGAAACGAACCTGTTCCTCGGATGAAAGTTCATTGAGGGTCCGTTGGTAAACCAGTTGAGCCTCGGCCTTTGCCACCGGTGCGATCGGTTCCCACAGTTTCCGAAGGTGCCGCTGGCTTTCCTTGACCAAGACGTCAATCCGGGCCTGTTTGGCGTCGGTTAGATTTACGCTGTGTGCTGCCCTCTTGATCCACTCCAACTGGACGGCAGGTCCCATTCCCGGCGCAAAGTACCTCCTTTGGACGAATGCACGCACGGCCAATGCCCCGGTAGCCACTCCCGAAACATAAAGGAGCAGCGCGGCAGCGATTAATTTGGCCGCTTTCACAAAATTTCCCCTCCTGCTTCATCCATCGCCGGGTTGCCCGCATCGGTTATGGCTCCCAAATCATTGAGGTCGTCCATCGCCTGCGGTGCCATCATCAATGAACCGATGGCAAGAAATCCGGCCACCAGCGCTCCAGACCAGGCAGCTCGAAGAAAGGTGCGAGTCCAAATCCACCAGGCGTCGACCGGGACATCGGGCATCAAACGGTGATCTTGAAGCCGATTTTGACGCTGTTTTAGAAGAGCCATGAAGCGGTGTTCAAAACCGTCGGGCACGCTATCGGAAGGAGGATTCCGTCGGGCAGCCTCGAACAATAATTCGGACACGGTTTTCATGGGCTTCACATTCAAATTGGACGTCAGATGACAATCGGTTGGTTACAAATACTTTTCCATTTTCATCCGCTCCATTTGCTTTTTGAACTCCAGCCGGGCGCGGAATGCCCGTACCTTGACCAACGCGGATGACCATCCGGTCAAGCGGGCGACCTCCTTGACTGAGCGGTCCTCCAATTCCAATAGGGTAAGGATCAAACGACTGGGCGGCGATAGGCGATCGAGAACCTTGGGCACCAAGGTCTGAGCGGCATCGGCATGGCCGCCCGGCCCGTCGGAGGTTGATGGCTGGCGATCAAGCCAATCCGATTCCTCGGGAGATAGCTCAGTTATGGTCACTTCCCGTGAACGTTGATGGGCACGAAGAAAATCGTAGCAAACTCGAACGGCTAGGCGCATCAGCCAATGTTCAAAGGGGGCATCGCCCCGCCAGGTCTCCAAGCGATCGTATGCCTTCAAAAGGATTTCCTGGACGATGTCTTCCACTTCATCTTCTCGCCGAGCGTAGCGGCGGGCCATGAAAAAAAGGCGGGGCTGATGACGACGAACCAATTCGCCGAAGGCTTCGGTCTGGCCGTGCCGAACATCGGCTACCAATTCGGCATCCGATGGGACGAGAGGTGGAGGAACAGTCTCCAAGATCAGGAGGGGTAGAGGTTCCCCCAAGGATTCTTGGGGCCGTGGAAGCAGCCGTTTTTCAACCGCCGAAGGACTGTTACGCGGCCGCCATCCACCTGGACGACGACCACGCACCCAGAGCAGTCGTTCGTAGGAAACCCGTGAAACGACTGCAATCTACTCACCAACCCCCGTGCTAAGCACGTTGGCCTCCTTGGCGTGGGAATTGAACCAACCAGAACCGCCGAGCAATTGATTGCACCCGACGGGACGGTTGCATTTGCTCCTGGTCACTGATGCGACCGGGAAAATCTCGCGGAATGCCGACCGGACCGGTGCACATGTTTGCCGCCCCGATTCTTCTTCGGGTGGTGACCAACTCTCGTTTTACCAGTCGCCGAAGCGTATTGATGCGTCGCCGTGTGGTTTCCGATCACATCGGCAGCCCGTGTATCATTTACGACAGGGAGAACCGCCATCAATCCGAGGGTCAAACCGCGAAGAAACCATTTTTTCATAGCATTCCTTTGGCCTGGATAGGACTTCCCATCACAGCATCCAAGCAACGAGACGTAAACAGCCACAAGAAGGTTACAAGACTTGTTGAGCGCTCACTCTCGGCTAGGCTGGTAGAATGTCGACTTTCTTGGTCGCCGCCTTGAGTTGCCTCGTCTTTTGGGCAGCCGTTGCGGCAGGCCCCGCAACTATTCAGTCACCTGGACAAGCTACGGCTTCCACCAATGGACCCATTGAATTGGAATTCCAGGCCCTTCTCGCGCGGGACGATGCTGCGCAAGCGGCTGCATCGGAGATGATTGCAAATGACGACCAAGCGTCTGATTCGCTCTCCGCTCCATTGCGAGTGACCTTGCGGGCGAGGATGGACCAGAAGTTTCAACCGGTGCGAGATGCCTATAGCGACTTTCTGCTGCAGCATCCTGACCACGCGCGGGGGCATTTGGCTTTCGGAAGCTTCTTGTCCGATATCGGCGAGGACTCCGAAGCGTTGATTCATGACGAAAAGGCACGCGACTTGGACCCTAAAAACCCGGCTGCTTGGAATAATCTGGGAGGGCTCTACGCCCGATTGGAAAAAGTGGCCCGTGCATTCGATTGCTACGAAGAAGCGATCCGGCTCAATACGAATCAGGCTTCCTATCCGCATAGCCTTGGAACATTGATCTGTCTATTCCCACGTGAGGCGGCGGAGCATTACCACTGCGAGACTTCCGAAACCATTCCCAAGGCGGTATCGTTATATCAAACGGCCATTCGGTTGGACCCTGAAAATTTCGAGTATTCCCAGGATTTGGCGGAGACATTTTATGCGGCTCCGCCGGGTTCTACCTCCAAACCTGAGGTTCGCAACGAATGGGGGCAGAAGGCGTTGGCGGCATGGACGAACGCCTTGGAACGGGCGTCGATCGACATTCAGCGTGAAGGCGTTTACCTCCACATGGCCCGCTGGCATTTGCGATTAGGGGAAAAGGCATCCGCTTCTCTTCGACTCAGCCAGGTCACGCACCGTGCGTTACTTCCACTCAAGCGGGAACTGATGGGGGTGCTCGAACCGACAACCGCTGGCGGGGCGCAGCCAGTCACATCTAATCCACAGGGTAAAGAGGAAGCTGTTAAGAACCCCAGCCCATCGGAACTCCAGACACCCAGTGCGATATCCCCTGCCCCTACCGCACCCCAACGCTGAGCCGCCGATCTCTCGGCACACGAAATCTATCTTGGTAGACTCCATGGAACCCGCAGATATCACATCGCTCAATGTCGGAGCCGCCCGCCAGTTTCTGGCCGATCTGCCTACTGAAATACGCAAACGTGGTGCTCAACTGGTAGCGGACGGAGCGGTCAAGGAGCTTCGGTGCGAGGCACCGGGGCTGGAATACATCGCTGATCTGGAGGTGGAGACTCTCCATCGGACAGTCCTGCGCTACGACCCGGACACCCAATATTGGTGGGAGGAATGCAGTTGCGCGGCGGGAGGCGGGTGTGAACACACCGCAGCCGCCATGGAGGCTTTGCTCCTGGAATCCGAGAATTCTCGCCGAGCTCCCACCGCTAAGAAGCAGGTCAAAAAGGGAGGTGTGGCAGCGGCTCCAGATGGGGCGCTCCTGCAAACAATGCAGGCCTCCTTGAAGCGCGATTTGTCCCGTGCCGAGGCCGTTTTTGTCAATCGGGTGGAGGAACGATTTCACCAGCTCAAGGAACGTCCGTACCTGAATGGCGACGATTTAATTGCCTTTGGTTTCAAGATTAGCGATGCGAACACCTGGGAGAAGCTCGATTTATGGCCTTCGACGCCTAAGGATGTCATTGAATTTTGGCAATATGTCGCCTTGGCCGTGGAAGACCGCGGTTTGGCGTGGCCGGAATTCCTGCGCTCCATCACTCAATTGGAAGGCACCCGCGAGCGATTGGCGGCGTGGCGTCGGCAGAGGGAAATTGAGCGATGGAGAAATTTGCTTAATAATCTCCAGCTTGCTCCGGTTGATGACGATAGAGGAGCAGACGAATTGGAGATTCGACTCCGATTCGCGCCGAGCGAAGCAGTCGTCGAGTATCGACGAACGGGTGCCTTGGATTATACCGCCATCAAGCCGGGACGGTTTCGTGAGTTTGATGAGCGGAACAGCGAACAGATCGTGGGAGAAGCCGCGCAACTCTGGCAACCGCTGGTGCAACGAGCGCGCCAGGGTCAACCGGTCCACCTGCGCTACGACGACGCTTTGATCCGTCGTTTGCTTCACCGTTTCATCCGAAATCCAGCGCTTCGGCCCGTTCTTTGCGGAGGGGATGGAGAACCGCTGCGTTGGGAGACGGAGGCATTGAGATGGGCATTGGCATCCGCCGAAGATGACGAGGATGATTACCGATTGCGCTTGGTGCAACCCAATGGTCAGACGGCACCCAAGGCCCTGATGGTTCTGCCTGGGAGACCGACTCTTTATGTGACGGAGACGGCTATCTGGACCAGTCCTCCGATTGAGGACCGCGCAGTTGATCCCATCGTTGAGACGCGCATCCCCGCCCCCGCGCTCGAGACGGCTTCGGGAATCCGTTTTCTTCAACACCACGGCATCTCGCTGCCGGAGCGGCTGGAATCACGCGTGGCATCGGTCAAATTGCGAACGCAGGTCACCGGGGAACTGCGAACGATCGCCTTCGGCAATGAAACCGAATATGCGGTCTTGGATGTCATTGGGACCAATGATGATGGGAGCTACCAGGAACGCTGGAACGGTAACTATTGGTCTCAAATACGCGCCCAGGGCGAAGGGGACAGCCGTCCCACCGGGGATGAACCGTTGGCGACCTATGAGCGGACGGGGCTTCTGGACCTTCCGCGATTGCTGGAAGCTGCCGGATTCAAATGGGATTTTGCCCGGCATCGATGGTTACTTCGAGTGACGGCGAAGTTCCCGGACCAGTTTACGAACTGGGTTCAGTCCTTGCCGACGGGAGTCCAACTGGAGCTCAAGGGAGAGCTTGGGTCACTCCAACACTCGGTGGTGGCTGGAAAAGTTCGGCTGGAAGTGGCGGAAGCGGGGATGGATTGGTTTGATCTGCGCGTAGTGCTGGACGTGACCGACACACAGCTCAGCCGAGATGAGGTGAAGTTGCTGCTGGATGCGCGCGGGAAGTGGGTGCGACTGAGCGGAAAGGGGTGGCGTCGGTTGGAATTTAACCTTTCGCCCGAGGAAGATGCCCAATTTGCCCGGCTGGGACTGAATCCACGGGAATTGAGTTCAGAACCGCAACGGCTGCATGCCTTGCAATTGAGCGATGCGCGCGCCCGCACTTTGGTCGGGGACGCCGCGTTTTCCAGCATTGAGCGTCGGGTGGCTGAAATCCACGCACGGGTGACCCCCCCGCCGCCGGAGAGTTTGCAGGCGACCTTGCGTCCGTATCAATTGGAGGGATTCCATTTTCTATGTTATCTGGCATCGAATCGGTTTGGCGGCATCCTGGCAGACGACATGGGCCTGGGTAAGACCTTGCAGACGCTGGCCTGGATAGCTTGGTTGGATATTGAACAACGGACGGCAGTCAACGTGCCCACCACCCCTGTTTTGCCTTACTTGGTGGTCTGCCCGAAATCAGTCACCGACAATTGGCGGGCTGAATCGGCCCGATTTGTGCCGCATCTTCGGGTCAAGGTTTGGTCTGGAGAAAAAATCCGAAGTTTGCCTGCGGAACCCGGCAATCCAACCCTGCACGTGATCAATTACAATCAACTGCGAAGTGCTGGCGACGCCTTGGCGAAAATGGATTTTCATGCAGTGATTCTGGATGAAGGCCAGTATATCAAGAATCCGTCGAGCATCACCGCTCAGTTGGCCCGGAATCTACGGGCACGCCACCGGTTAATCCTGAGCGGCACACCGATTGAGAACAAGCTGCTAGACCTTTGGAGTTTGATGAGTTTCGCCGTTCCCGGAGCGCTGGGAGGCCGGGCGGAATTTCAACGTGTTTTTGACCAGAAGAGCGACCCGCTGGCCCGGCAACGCCTTTCGGCGCGGGTTCGGCCATTTCTGCTTCGCCGGACCAAGGCTCAAGTGGCCCGAGACCTACCGGACCGGATTGAAGAGGAATTATTCTGTGAGCTAGAGGGAGAGCAGAAGACTCTGTACCGGGCAGAATTGAAGCGCGCTCAAGGCATGCTGTTGCGTGTCAACAGCCCGGCGACGCTCAACAAGCATCGGTTCAATTTTTTGACCTCGCTGCTCCGGCTACGGCAAATCTGTTGCGATGCCCGGCTCATCAAACCGAATGCCAAGGGGGAAAGCGCCAAACTGGAAGCGTTAATGGAAACGCTGGAACCGCTGATCGAGGAGGGACAAAAGGTCTTGGTCTTCTCCCAGTTCGTCGAGATGTTGGAGCTGCTCAAGGCGGCTATTGCCGAGCGGGGCTGGTCCCAATACTTCCTCTCGGGAGCGACGGAAGGGCGCGGAGATTTGGTGCGACAATTCCAAGGGCATGAAGGAAGCGCGGTTTTCCTGATTAGTCTGAAGGCGGGTGGTTTTGGACTGAATCTGACGGCGGCGAGCTATGTGATTCTCTTTGATCCGTGGTGGAATCCGGCTGTGGAAGCCCAGGCGATCGACCGGACGCATCGGATTGGACAGACACAAAAGGTGATCGCCTATCGATTGCTGATCAAAAACAGCGTGGAAGAAAAGATACGTGCCTTGCAGCGGCAGAAGTCGCAATTGGCCGGTGATGTTCTCGGTGAAGAGTCATTCTCACAGGCTCTGACCTTGGATGACTTGAAGTTCCTCCTTTCGGACGAATAGGAGCGAAGCATCCCTGCTATTGACCGAATTGACCAGTGATTGACGGACACCAAGCCTATTTCGCGGTGAAAGAGCGTTGCCATTTACCATTGGCATCGCGGATAAAGCCAGAGACATGAATGGAATGTGTGGTCGACTTTTTCGGATTCCGGCCCTTGCCATTGCGGCTTTAGTGGCCGTTGTGGCGTGCTCCCAAGCGGAGGTACCGGCATTCCCTGCCTTGTTCGAGCTGGTCCGGACGAACGTGACGGGAATCTCCAGCGAGCGCCTCAACGAATTGGCGGTCCAAGGGTTTCTCGAAAAACTGGGAGGCGCGGCTCGTTTCGTCACCAACGATGACGCGGGAATCCATTCGGAAAAATCGATCGCCCGTGCCACGTTGCTGGAAAATCACTTTGGTTATTTCCGTTTGGGCGAAATCGAACCGCGAACCAGTGAAGCGATCACAAAGAATCTGAATGAATGGCGTTCGAGTAATGAATTGTATGGAGTGGTCCTGGACCTTCGGTTTGCTTCGGGCCGGGATTTTCGGGCTGCGGCCGAGGTCGCCGGTCTCTTTTTCCCACCCGGACAGCCGATCTTGGACTGGGGCGAGGGTCCCATTCTGTCGGCATCGACGTCGACCCATTCCGTTCCTCCTGTGACGGTTCTGGTCAATCGGGAAACCCGGGGAGCACCCGAGGCCATTGCCGGAGCTCTGAGGAGCGCAGGGTTGGCCCTCATTCTTGGGAGTACCACGGCAGGCGAAGCGGCGGTCTATCGGGATTTTCTAGTGGCGAACGGGGGCAATTTGCGAATTGCCGTCGGCCCTGTTCGGACAGGCAATGGCAGCATTTTATCAACCGAGGGATTGACTCCGGATATCTCGATCTCGACACCTCTTTCCTGGGAACGCGCCTATCTGTCGGATCCGTTTACCGCCGTGATTACCACCACGAACTCGGTGACAGCGACCAATCAAGTGGTCGCATCCGTCCGCATTCGCAGGCGAGTCAATGAAGCGGAATTGGTTCGCTCCAAGCAACAGGGAGTGGAACCGGGCACCGAGTTGGTCAAGCCGGTTCCGACGGAGCAACCGCGAATGATTCGCGATCCGGCCTTGGCGCGGGCGGTGGATTTATTGAAAGGGTTGAGGATTGTCCGGGGCGATTCGGGGGGGAAGTAACGTTTCATGGAGAGTGGAACCGCAGACTAACAGGCATCTTGAACTGCGATTGTCCTCTGCTGTTTTTCGCTTCGGAATCCGGGGTGTCCGCGAGTGAGTTGTGACTGCTTTCGATATCATGGCTGATTCCAAAGTGCCAGAGGGCTGGCGCACTCCACGACCTGGCGGACATTCCCTTGCTCGTTGACATGGGAAGGGGATTGGAATGGGGTAGCCGCAAAAAATACGGTGCGGCGTGGGAAGAGAGCGATTGCCTTTGATGGGTAAATTTAGTGGATTGGTTGGGGAAAGCGGCGAGACGCCGCTTCTACTTTGGTGAGGAAAGCGGTGAGACGCTGCTTCTACTCGTCCCCTCCGTCTCACAATGACCCACAGATGGGATAGTTCGGTGTCACCAGGGATAGGGCCAAGGGCCATTGGTTCGTTCCCAGAGCCAGGCGAAGTCTTTGTTGCCGTGGGCGTCCCAGCCAAAACCGTAGACCTCGTTTAGACTATGAAGGTTTGGCCCTGTTCGCGGGTCCATCCATTTGTGGATTTCCACGTGGCCATCGGCG
>CAILNN010000276.1 GCA_903835555.1 uncultured Verrucomicrobiota bacterium | reverse complement strand
ATGACGGGCAAAACGTTCACCCCCACGGAAAGTCCCCTGGGCACAGAAGACATGGATCGCCGTGGCCTTCTCCCAAAAGGTGCGCTCGGCGCGCATCACCTGGGGCGTGGCCGTCGGGAATAGGAGCATCGGCAGGTATGCAGCCGCATCGCACTGAATAAGGCGTGGTTCGCTGGGCTCGCCGGTAGAGCGGGCACCGAATTCCAGCATGACAGCCGGGGCAACGTAGCCCGTACCTGCTGCCAACGGAACGTAGTCGATAAAAACCTTGTCATCTTCGGCGCGTACCGATGCAGGTAGAGATTGCCGCTCAAGGTCCTGCTTGAGCCTTGGCGCGATTTCGCTGGAAACCCATTCAGCCAAGCGCGCCCGGATCTCTTTGCTCCATTTCTTTTCTTGGCTCTTGCTGGCTGGCAGCGGTGCGTCGGCTTCTCCGACTAAATCACCTGCGATCGCGCGGATATCGTAGGTCAGATCGACATCCTCCGAAAACCGGCGGATGACACCATAAGCCTTGGACAAAGATGTTCCACCCTTGAAGACCAGATGACCGGCATGGGGGCCATCGAACAGGTGTCGTAGCGACCAGACGACCCAGATATCTTTTTCAAGCAGATGAGGTAGGCGGCCGGAACTGCTGGCAGCCGCGTTGAGCGCCTCCAGGCGCTCAACATTAGAGAGTTCGAAAAACTCAGCCATGCGCCAGCAAAGCACTAACTTCTTGCGCCATCCAGGTCGGCAGGCGCGCACGCGCCGATGCGACTTCTTCGAGTTCGGACGGTTGCAGTTTGGACCGAAGCTTGCGCAGTGCTTCGCCAGCCTTCTCAGGTCCCAGCCAAGCGAGCGCCCGCACTACCTCTCCCGCTGGACGGCCAGGAAAGATCAGTTGCCAGATGGGCGCGTGCCGGAATTCGACCGTTTGCGCGCCGACCTTCAGACGCCGATTGCGCCCGGATGTCAGATAGATGGCCTTCATTGGCACTTGGGTGGTGAGGCCAAGCGCATTGGCCGCAGCTGCCCCATGGAGCACGATCGCTTCCCCACGCTGACTAGCCAGTCCTTCGACCATTTTACTGGTGGACGGTGCATGCATCCCGAAACGACTCTCCACGGGCAAGACGTAAATACCTCGCCCAGCCCGCAACAAGGCACCGCGCTTCACCAGGCGAGAGAGCACTTGATCTACAGCAGCCCTGCCCCCCAAATGCAGAAGCTCCTTCGCGACCAAAGGGGTGCCTTCCGGCAACCCAGATGCGTATTCCAGTACTTGTTTGGCAATGGTTTGCATAACGAAACGCCCCTATTTGGTAGAATTATGCAAAAACTTCTGACACTTGTCAAGTTGGCTGACGAATGACTTAGCAGAGCCCCGCCCACGTACGCCGTAGCCAGTTGCCTATAAGACTGCCGATAGTCACCATTGCTCTACATGGCCAATTCCGAACGATGACTGATCAAGCATTGCCCCTTCGAGGAGCAAAAGATGAATAACCAGGATTCCAGCCCACTCGACCGCATCGACGTTCGCTGCACATCGGCCAAACCGCCTCGCGACGTCGACGGATACGAAGAACGCCACCAACTTGTCGTTGCGCGCCCCTTACCTTCCGACGCATCATCCGCTGCCCCGAACTGCACCAGTTGGTCCCGCTTGCCGATACGCAGATCTACGACATGGAGCGTCGTGGCGAATTTTCAAGACGTTTCAATCTGACGCCGCGTTACGTGGTGTGGACACCCACGGCGGCTTGGATGCCCCCCAAAAAAAGGACATCGCCGGTTGTCTAGAAAACCACCGTTTGATGGGCAGCCAGCTTAGATGTTCGTGGCGCCCACTAAAGACAGGCTGACTACTAAATAGCCGTTTCATCAATGTTAGGAGCCACAATATCCGATAATTCGTGGAACATTCCAGGACTAGGTCTACGGCGCATGTTGTTTAGGCGACGGTACGCCATTTCGGTGAAAGGGCGGCTTGAATCGAGCCATGAACACCTTCAGTAATACCTCAAACTTTTTTCTTATCTTATTCGATGTGTTCGCGGTTAACCAGGACTTAATCACGCATCGGCTCAGCGGTTTTTCTGAAACTCCAGACATCGTTTGCCAGAAAATCGGAAACTCCAGAGAACGATTGCCAGTTCAAAAAACTTCGACTTTGCCAGAGTTTCAGTAACCCATTGTTTTTATTCAACAATGGACTCCAGACTTGGATTGCCAACTACAGTTGGTCGAACACTCTCAGTAAGTGACCACTAGCAATGACCTCGAAAACGAGGTTTTCGAAGTTCGCGCAACTTAAAATAGTTTCATAACCTGCGGGTTAGCCGAACTATTGGAATCCCAATCAGAAGGCTACGTCAAAGAATATCCGATTGAATTAGCTGAACTTTACAGAGAGCTTGGCATGTTTGACAAAGCAATCGCATTAATCAACGGTATCAAGATAGGCAATCAAAATGT
>CAILNN010000275.1 GCA_903835555.1 uncultured Verrucomicrobiota bacterium | reverse complement strand
GTTCAGGTACAACATCAAGACATCGTGTCCGCCATCACTATACCGGGCGATGGTTCCGCCACAGCCGTATTCGGGGTCCCCCGGATGTCCTCCGGTGACAATGATCTTCAATTTTCCCGGCCTAGTAGGCTCAACCGTGGCAGTCGGACTGGCGATAGTCTCCGCTGCGGAAGCGGAACCAGGGAAGGGGAGAAGACCGAGAACGCCCATTCCCTGAAGGAATCGACGGCGCGCAATAGGATGGAGCAAGGTGCCAGGTGGTTTCATCGGCCAGTATTTTGCGCCGACGAGGAGTTTGAGTGCAATGCGAACACCCACGGTTTATAGTGATTCTCGCGACATCCCATGACTCAGCTCCTGCGATTTAACGGCTCCGTCGTTCGAGACCCGGCCATCGACCTGTGGATAAAAAACCTACCCACAGAATTAGGGACTTTGGCTGAGCGCTGGTTTTACGTCATGCGACGGTGCGGAGCCGACGTTCGAGAACTCATCCATGATGGTCACCCGACCGCTTGCGTGGATGACGCCGGCTTCGCCTACGTCAATGCGTTCAAGGCGCATGTGAATGTCGGATTCTTTCGCGGTTCCGAAATCGCAGATCCCACCGGGATGCTGGAGGGCACCGGCAAGTGGATGCGCCATGTCAAGCTTCGCCCTGGAGTCGAGTACGACCCTCTGGCGCTGACCAAGCTGATCGAGACCGCCTACGCCGACATGCAAACGCGCGTCCGTTTGGAAAAGGTCTGATCAATCCGGAAAGCCGACCGCCCTTGATGCCAGCTAAGCCACTTTCCGACCAATGACATCCACCCTGTTCACCCTCTCTTCACGCCAGATTTGGCCACAGGTCCTCAGCACCTTGAAGTTTCGCCCCTCCCGTCTGGTCCTGTTTCACACCGACGAAAAGGAAGAGTCATTCTATCCATCGGAACGCCTCAAGACATTCCTGGAATCATCTCCAGCGTTTCAACCCATTTTGGTTGAATTACGACGTATTTCCCACGACGACTTTTCCGGGATAATTGATGCCCTGTCCGACGCGGCCGACGCCTGGACCCTCGATGGAACCAATTGTAGGGTTAACCTGACAGGCGGAAACAAGCTTATGGCCATGGCCGCCGCTGAATGGTGTCGACTGAACAGTACCCCTTGCTTTTACCTCGAAAGGAACCGGCGACTGATTCATTTTGAGTCCGAAAATTATAACTTCAAACCCGGAATCCGGACTGAAGAGATTCACATCCAACTGGCACACGACCTCGAGCCCCTCGGACTCCTGCGATGTCAGTTGAGTGACGCCGAAGTTGTTCATGCAGGCGAGCGGTTAACTTTACGAGAGAACGGCAGGAATCTCCACGACAATGACATTCGAAGGTTGCTTCCTCAATCAATTGGAAAAGACTATCTGAAATTCCTAAATTGCGAAGAGATGGGGCCAAGGGTTCCCGAGAATGTGGGCGACGGCTTGGAATATGCAACCGCACTTATTTTGCTGAGGCTGGGGGTTCCAATGGTTCAGCGCGGGATTCATTTGCGCCCCAAATCGTCCATGAATAGCCCGAGAAATGAAGGCGAATTGGATTTGGTGTTTAATTGGAAGGCAAAACTTTGGACCGTCGACTGCAAGGACCGGCTTTCCGCCGAGTCTCGCATCGAGAAGCTTCGCAACAAGCTGCTGAGCAGTTTACAACTTTCACCCACGGTGAAAGAGGACCTGGACAAATTGGAGGAAGAACTCCGTGCCAAAGACCTTCATCCGCTCAAAGAAGACCTTTTATCGATTTCCGAGGTCGGAGGATTGCTCGGAAAAGTTGTCTGCGTTCGACGGGAGAAATTGCCCGACCAAGCCGTCGACTACGCCCGCAGCCGCCGAATCGAAGTTGTCCTCAAAGACCAACTCATCCCAAGCCTCAAACGCCTCTTGGAAGCGAACTGAACCTGACCACCCTCGAATTCGACTCCCATGATCACAGCAGCGAGATTGCATTGACCAGGGTAGAACTATCCCCAATCCGCCGCCCCTCCAAAGTTTCCCCAGTATAGGCCGTCCGCAGGACCTCCGACGTCCTCGGATGTACCGAAGGGTGCAATCCCCCCAGCTTTTCCACTTTAGTCATGACCGTCGGCGCTCCCGAATCATCATCTCCCATGGCTCAACCATCGAATCCACCTCCATCGACTATCGAGTCGGGAGCAATTGTCGCCGCCGCAGCCCCGCGCCCGGAGTTGGGGAGCAGCGATCAGGACACCGTCCTATTGGCCATCACCGGCATGTCGCCCGCCATCCTGACCGAAACGATCTGGGCGCTGGCACACAGTCAGGAATCCATCATTCCCGATCGAATCATCGTCGTCACCACGGCGACCGGACGCCGACAACTCAACCGCCTGTTCGAACCCGTCGCGGAATGGAACGGTTTGTCCCCTTGGACCGCGCTCCGACAAGCCTTGGCTGCTGCTGGCTTTTCCGTCGATGGCCGACTCCGCTTCGGTCTAACCGGAGATGATATCCGGATCATTGCCGCAGCCGATTCAGAGACCGGTATTTCCCGCGAATTGCCCGATATCCGATCGCCAGAAGACAACGCTGCCACTGCCGACTTCCTCCTCGATCAAGTCCGGAGCCTTGCTTCCAATCCCGACCAGCGGGTCGTTGCCTCCCTGGCTGGGGGAAGAAAAACCATGGGGGCGCTCCTCTATGCCTGCTTTACCCTGGCCGGACGCGAGACCGATCGATTAACCCATGTTTTGGTAAGCGAACCCTATGAATCGCTCCCGGGGTTTTGGTTTCCCCACCAACCAGGTGGCAACCTCCAGCCTACCTGGCATCGAACGGATTCCTCATCGAGTCAGAGTTATAATCCCGCTCAGGCCGTGGTTGAACTCGCCGACGTTCCATTTGTCCCGCTTCGCAATCTTTTTCAGCGGGAGTTGGGACGTTCCGTGGGTGCTTTTGGTCGGCTGATGGAAATCTGCCGGACCGGTGCCCGTCAGCGGTCGGGCGAAAACCTGCGTTTGACCCTCCAGACCAATCGCTGTGAGCTGGAACTAAATACCCACACCCTGGAAGTAGCGGCCAGGGACTACGTTCCACTTCTCTTCCTGGCTCGCCACAGCAAGCAAAGTCGCCCCCCATTTTTGGCCTACAAGGAAGTCCTGAATGTCTTGAATGAGTTCAGCCGCGAACATCGAAAAAGCATCGCCAATCTTCCAAACTCCGACGCCCGCCTAATTGATGCGCTCTCCCGCCCCTGGAATGACGACCAGGAACTCCGCCGCAGTCTCTCCGACATCCGACGACGCCTCCGGGTTTGGAATAACGATGGAGCCTGTTTAGCTGAACTTCTTCCTGAGCGCGGACGGATCAGCCTCGACCTCCAGGGGCCGCAAATCTTCCTGCGTTGATTTTGGTGCCCCCCAATTATGCCTACCGCCGCGATATTAAAACCCGATTCCCGAGTCCGTCTCGACCGAGAACGCCTGGAAATCGTCGGACCCGAAGAGGGCGTTGACGGCGACTCCCTGCTTCGGGAGATTCCATTGCGGGATGTCGATCGGCTCATCCTGAGTGAGCAGGTCCAGATCACCTCCCAAGCCATCGGCGAAGTCTTACGTCGCGAGATTCCCGTGATCTGGCTCGATAGCCACGGGCATGTCCTGGGCAATTTCCTACCCCCGCCGCCCGCTCACGGGGCGGCCCGATTACGTCAGTACCAGCGAGTTCTGGATTCCCAATTCGGGTTGGAAATGGCCGGGCGAATCATAACCGCCAAAATATACAATCAACGCCGGGTCCTTCAGCGCCTCCTGGCGTCCCGCCGCAGTGAGTCTTCCAGTAGCGATGATCCCGCCAATAGGGCACTCGGCACAGCCAAGTTCGAATCGGTTGATGATACGATCCGCTGGATGGACGCCCTCTTTAGCTCCTTGAAGACGGCCTCCAACTTCGATGAATTACGTGGTTACGAGGGAGTTTCGACCGCGCGCTATTTTTCCGCTTGGGCAACCTTCTTGCCCCCTGAATTCCCATTTGAGTCGCGTTCTACCCGGCCCCCGCTGAATCCCGTCAATGCCTGCATTTCCTTCGGTGCGACCCTCCTTTATCAAGAATTTGTCGCGGCGTGCCACGCCCGTGGCCTGGATCCAGCCTTGGGCATGCTTCATACCACAGAAGACGGGCGATGGAGCCTGGCTCTGGACCTCATGGAACCATTTCGCCCCGTATTTGTGGAAGCGCTTGCCCTGGATTGTTTCAGTCATCAAATGCTCAATGAAAAGCATTTTGAGCCAAGGAAGGGTGGAGTTTATCTCAACGAAGAAGGCCGCCGCAAGTTCCTTCTCCAATACGAGCGTCGCATGGAGCGACAATTCCTTTCCGAATCGGCTGGGCACCGAACAACCCTTCGCCAGCAGATCGATCTGCAAACCGCCCAATTTAAGACATCGCTCGATGCCCCCTCGGCATTCGAGCCATTTTTAATGAATTGAAGAATCGTACGCCGGTTAATGGTCGCGCCGCCGATTCCGTCCCCAATCTACCCACCAATGCCACCCCCTTCCGACACTGTTCAGGCTTGGTGGTACGATGCCTTCGCACCCGTTCCATACGTCACAAAACCCCCTGGAGCTCGACAAATGGTCTACCTCGTTGCTTACGACATCAGCGAACCACGTCGCCTGGTCAGGATCGCCAAGATTTGCGAAGATTTTGGCGTCCGAGTCCAATACAGCCTCTTCGAATGCCGCCTGGAGCCGGATGAATTTCAGGCACTCTGGGGCCAATTGGAGGCCGAACTGGACACCGAAACCGACCGTGTGGTGGCCTACCCCATGGACCAACGATGCGTCCGCGAGACGGTGACAGCGGGGCGAATGGTTTGTTCCGAGAAGGCAGTTTGCTACCTCGTCTAGGTCCATGAACACGCCTCAACAATGGATTCAACGATCAACGCGATCGGAAATGAGGTCGGGAGAAAAATTGGACCGAAATGGTGGGCTCGCGACCTATGGGCAAACCATTGATATGACGGCCCTTGGACCAAGAACAGGCGAGGCAGAAAGCAAACCCCGTGCCAACGCGAAATACGGGTCCCGACCTCGATATCGCTTGAGCCCCTCAACCGCAATGGGTTACATTGCCGACGTCTCAAACTGAGACACCGCCGAAAGGCACTGGAGACCAGTTGGATCTGCCAGCATGATTGCTAACGAGTCAGTCCGTCTCAAACTGAGACACCGCCGAAAGGCACTGGAGACCGGACGAGAAACCAATTGGCTTGAGGCTTACCTCTACGCGTCTCAAACTGAGACACCGCCGAAAGGCACTGGAGACTGGGCGGGCTTCTTAAGTTGTTGCTTCCACCAGTTGGTGTCTCAAACTGAGACACCGCCGAAAGGCACTGGAGACTACCTGGGCCTCTAGGCGTTGCCGTTCTTCCGCCGTGGTCTCAAACTGAGACACCGCCGAAAGGCACTGGAGACGAGGTGGGGTATTAGCGGCT
>CAILNN010000274.1 GCA_903835555.1 uncultured Verrucomicrobiota bacterium | reverse complement strand
GGATTTCCCATGGAATGGGATTTGGGGCCTGCATATTTTTGGCCCGGCCGCTGGCCGTCCACCCGGCACCGACGGCGGGGGACTCTTTCCTTTGTGGATGGTCATGTCGAAATCCACAAATGGATGGACCCGCGAACGGGCCCGGAGGCGCACAACTGGTTCGATGTGTACGGTCATGGATGGGACGCCCACGGAAACCGGGACTACGCCTGGCTCTGGGAACGAACCAATGGCCCTTGGCCCTATCCGTGGTAATTCGGAAAATTGCCTGAGGGGTTTCTCGGAAGAGAAGCTTTTCTCCCGAGGCCATCCAAGATGCAAACAGCTTCCATATAACCCAAAGTGAAAGTGGTGTCTCGCCGCTGTGCCAAGGCCAGCCGTTGTTTCTAACCGAGCCCCGGCCGGATGCATTTCCCAACCGATGGTGCAAAGAAATGTCCGCCAGGTCGTGGAGTGCTCCAGTCCTCTGGAGCTTTGGAACCGGCCATGATATCGAAAGCAGCCAGAGTTCATTCGCGAGCCCTTCAGGTTCCGAGGCAAAAAAGCGGTAGAGGACAACCGCAGTCCAAGACGCTACCGCGCGTTACCGAGGGGCGGGTGGTCTGCGAGCCCCTGGCGCTTCGATAACGGCTAAGTTTCGTCCCTCCTGCAATGCCTTGACCATTCACATAACCTAAACCATCGTCGGCTTGAAACCCGAATACGCCTAAGACAATGCGGCCCTTTCATCTTACTGTCCGTCTATTTTCGCGTAGACTTTTCAGTTGGTGGCTAATCGCCGCGTGGTTCAGCGGCCTAATTTTGCCACTCACAGGGCAGGTTCCGCCATCGATCACCGTTCAACCCGTTTCACAGGTGGTTGATCCCACGCAGACGGCCTCTTTCTCAGTCCAAGCGCAAGGGATAGGCACCAAGACTTCCGGTATTGCCTATCAATGGTACAAGGACGGGATTCCCCTTTCCGGTGCCAGCGGCCCTGCCCTGTACGTCTACAATTCCGGGATTCCCGACGAGGGAAATTACTACGTCGTGATTGGCGCGTTGATTGGCGGTACCGTGCAAAGTTCCAATGCTACACTGACCATTTCTCGCGCTCCTACTGCCTCCGAAAAGCCACCTCAAATCATTGGCTGGAGCAGCCCAAACGGCGCCAATGCCAACGAAGGAACGACCGTCACCTTCAAGGTCGCCACAGTCGGGTGGAAGCCATTGTCTTTCCAATGGCGTTTAAACGGGAATGTGGTCCCGGGAGCCACCAATGAGGTTTATCGGATACCCGGTCTTTCCACCAATCAGTCGGGGATTTACTCGGTCGCTGTCAGTAATGCTTATGGCACCGTCAGCCAATCGGCACCGCCATTCACGGTGAATAGTTTGCATGCGACCAATGATTTTTTCGCCAATCGAGCTTCTTTACGGGAAAACTCCGCAACGGTTTATAGCTCAAGCCTGTTTGCCACCGTGGAACCCGACGAACCGCCCCCGCGACGGGGCGTCGGTGGCCATTCTGTTTGGTGGACATGGACGGCTCCCGCCAACGGGCTGGCGACAATTGACGCGTCCGCCTCCCAGTTTTCAGCGGTGGTATCGCTTTTCCACGGCGACACCCTGAAAACGTTAACCCCCGCTGAGCAAACGGGTTCCTATGATTCGATAGCCAATATCCAGGTGACTGCGGGAGAAACGGTCCAGGTATCCGTTGATTCGTATGGCAATTCGTTCGGGTACACCCTAAACCCCGACCCAATCTATACCCCACCCGGTAGATCGGCTATCGCCCTCAGGTTTATTCAGGACACGTCGCCGACGGAAGCTCCGTCGATCACGTCCAATTTGGTCAGCACGAACCTGTCGGCCGGTGAAACTCTGGGATTATCGGTCACGCCCACAGGGGCGCATCCGCTCCGTACTCAATGGTTCAAGGATGGAATTGTTTTGCCACAATCCACCCGGACCAACCTGGTGATCACCAACATTCAAGCCGGTGATGCTGGACTCTATTTCGTGACCGTAACCAATCAAAATGGCTCTGCGACGTCGACACCGATAGCCGTGACGGTTAGCCCCTCGGCCCCCATCCTGATGTCCGGGACGTCCAACCTGTGGGTTACCGAGGGATATCCATTAAAATTGCAGGCGGTGGTCAAGGGAACCGCCCCGCTTTTCTATCAATGGTACCGGGAGCGAAATCCACTGCTTGGAGAAACCAATTCCGTATTAGCATGGGCCTCCGCCACGCCCGGCATGAATGGCCATTACACTTTGAGCGTCTCCAACTCCCTTGGATCGACGAACTTGCCCATGGTGTTGGTGGGCGTGGTTCCGTCGCCTGTTCGTTATCATTGGTCCACCTTGGCGGGTTCACCGGGTCAATTCGGTGTAGCGGATGGCCACGGTTCTACCGCGCGTTTCTGGAATCCCTCGGGCATCACCCGGGACCACGATGGCAATTTGATCATCGCGGATTCCGGGGCCGGAAGCATCCGAGTGGTGACGCCTTCGGGGGATGTTTCGACCATGGCCACCGGTTTCCAATTTCCTCTCGATGTGGCACTGGAACCCGACGGTAGCCTTCTCGTTCCAGACGGACAGAACACCACCAAAACCTATCGCGTTTTCGCCGATGGACTGCGGCCCTGGTTATACGGCGGAGGTTGGGGCATCACTCTCGGTCCGGACGGGTCGGTATACCAGATTGGTTCCACGTACGCCGTTACTCAACTGCAGACCAACGGCACCTCGAAGATTCTGGTAAAAAATCTAAGTGCGCCAGTCGACGCCACCTTTGACCCTCTCGGAAACCTTTATATCGCCGAAGCCGTTGGAGCGACGATACGAAAGTTGTCTCCGGACGGTGTTCTTACGGTCGTGGCGGGCAAACCCGGGGTTTATTCGGCGGCGGACGGTCCCGCCAATTCCGCTCTGTTTCAGCATCCCAATTCCGTTTCCTTTGACGCCGAGGGTAATTTGTTCATTGCCGATGAATTCGGACCCACCATTCGGAAAATCGATAGCCACGGGATGGTGACCACGGTTGGGGGCTTCTACCT
The DNA here is from genome assembly GCA_903835555.1 of uncultured Verrucomicrobiota bacterium. GTDB lineage: Bacteria > Verrucomicrobiota > Verrucomicrobiia > Limisphaerales > UBA9464 > CAILNN01. The sequence goes on along the minus strand of CAILNN010000274.1, from coordinate 7 downwards.
ACAAAGC
>CAILNN010000273.1 GCA_903835555.1 uncultured Verrucomicrobiota bacterium | reverse complement strand
GGCGGTTTCCCCTGGTTTACCCCCCGATTCGTCGTTCCGAGAGCACGCACCGGCAACACCATTCGCGAGGTAGCCGCAGGCTGGACCCAAGAGCTAAGACTTCCATCCCGATAGGGACGCCCACCAGAGAGCGTCGGGTTATCGAGCTTCATTGGCGGAGGAGGTTTGTCATCAGGTCGCAACTCGTTTAATCTGCGTTTTTATCCCCGTCTGTGGTTTGATGGATTGTATCAAATGGACTTTCACTACCTTTCACAGATTGATTCAGTGAATCTTGGTGGAAAATCAGCCATCGCACCCAAGATTCCCTGACTTTCGCCAGTCCCTTATACCTCGCCACTTCTTCCGACATGCTTTGCAGTTGCCGGAGCAAGCCTGAGGTAATTTCCCGGTCGCCCAAGAGCTGTCCCACCGAATGAATCGTCAAATGAATCAGGAAGGCGATTCCGTTCGTCCGGGGCAGGGCGTGGAAACTTTGGTGCTCCACACGAAGCCACGCCTTCTCAAGCGGAAAATCTGAAGTGAATGACGCTACTTGAGCTAATGGATGCCTATTTCGCTCGGCCTGCGGTGCCAATCCCCAATTCAGCCGGTCGAATGAATCCTGGGATGGCAATCGCCCGAGGAAGCTCTGGATTCTATCTCCAAGCATTCGATTGAGAGTGGGAACCGGTTCATGAATTTGACCGATTGGCAGCCCTAACTTTTCCTCAGGAGCCCAGCCCGATGGAAAGCAAACCGCCCCACCGACCATTCGAAATTCACCGTTCCCATCCCGATGCAGTAGAATGAAATCGGGTGGCCAGCGCTGACTCAATTCTGCCGCCGCGATTGCTCCGGTCGAGGATGGCTGGATCGAACCGAATCGTTCCGTCAGTTCCGAGAAAACTGGGTCGGCGAGTGGAGTCCAGAAAACGCTGCCAGGATGGTTACCGCAAATGAGCGATGCCCGGTCTCGAAGAACCGCTATTTCCTGGTTCTTGGGGAGGTGAAACCAATCGCGCTTCGTTCGCTTCAGCCCCAGTTCAAATTGAAACGGTCGCTCCCCGAACAATCTCCGAAAGAAGTCGAAGTCGCTGCTCTCAGGCCAATTCCAATGATCGCAAACAACCGACTCTTCGGTCGCTTGTTTCTCCATGAGCTTCGATTTCCTTCGTCTTCAAATCTCGGGTCCACCGGAGTGCCATTTATTGGCCCGGTGGCTTGACCAGCAGGTTATCCAGGAGATTGTCGCCAGTCGGTGCTGGAGTTGGCAATGTCGGGGCGGCGCTTGCTTTCTTTTCCGCAAGCAATTCTCCCCGATTCTTGAGCAGAGCGTCCACGGACCATTTGCTAACCGTGTACGTCCACTTGGACAGTGCTTGTTCCGCCTTCAGTTTTTCATCCTGTTTGGACAACTTCTCCTTGAATTCCTTATCGAGCTTCTCTTTGTCTTCGGGCTTTTCATCCTTGCCTGCCACCCGGTCCCGGACAAAAGAACCATCGGTGGATACCTGAAGGGAATAGTTGTCGCCCTCCATTTTCCCCAGCTTCAACTTGTAGGTAAAGCCGATCGAGGTCCTAATTTGGGCCTCAATTGGGTGATCCAAACCGTACTTTGCCACGTCGGGCTGATCGGTGACATCGTTGAAACTGGCTCCGCTCAAAATCGTGTTGAAACTGAATAGCTTGCCTTTGTCGAGCTCCTGGCCTGCTTGGGCCTCGCTCAATTGCCAGTCGCCAAATTCATTTGTTCGGGTCAACGTGAAGCTATTGGTCGCCTCAGGGTGAATGACCTGAATGAAGACCGGTTGCTCAACCTTGAGAAAGTCTTTGGCAATCCAATCTTCGGGCTTCGGATTGGCGTTTGACAAGGCATCAGCCACCAGAGCGACTCCATCGGTTCCGCTTCCCACTTGGACATACCGCCCATCCGGCATTCCCCCGCCACCAAACGGGGACTCATCGCCACTTCCGCGGGTGTGCTTCTTGCCTAAGAGGACGGACTTGATGGCTTTCCCGTCCTTGTCGAGAAACTCAACCAGCGTTCCGCTATCTTTGGTTAATTCCAGCATCGGCAACCGGGAGGGTCCCACCGTAATCGGATTTGCGATCTTTAGGTCCGAGAGTTTCCGCACGAATTCAGCGATTTCACCAAAGTTGGCTGGGTAACCACCTCGTTCTTTTACCACCCAAGCGTCACCGGTCTTTTGGATATTGACCGCGTTGGTTCCCTGGGTGAAGCGAAGCCCCCCGACAGCATTCACATCAAAATTGGGAAACAATGCGCCCCCCAGTTTTTGCGTTTCTTTCTGAATGCTCTCACGCTGATTTCGGAGCACAACGAGACCGCCACCGCCGAGTCCGGCGGCCAGGACGGCAAGCAAGACAAATTGATTGGACTTCATTGTTGAAGAAAATGAACGGTTCAACTGGGCTACTTGGCTGCGGTACGTTTGCGTCTAAGAATGGCCAATGATAGACCGGTCAGGCTCACGGCAACCGGCATTAGGAGAATATTGGCCCATTTTAGACGGTTTTCCAGCGCATCAACGTCTTGTCGGAGATTGCGGCGTTCGATACGCAAATCCTTCTTTGTTTTCGTCAGATCGGCGTTATAGGACTTGATCGCTTGTTGCTGTTCCGGAGTGAGAATGACCTTGGCGGTGTTGCCCTCTTTCTTCACCTGAAGGTCAGAGAGTTTGCTCTGGAGCTCCTGCTGCTTCTTGTCGAGCCCTTCGATCTTGGATTGATACCGAAGTCGGGCTTCGCTCTCCATCTTCTGGACCACCGTGAACGTGCGGCGGACGGTCGCGCGGGTGCGGGAACCAATTAGGTTCGAATCACCTGCTGCTTGTTCAATCAAGTTCTGGAACAGCCCGAGATTACCGTTGCGGGGCATCGCCATTCGCAACATTTGGTTCACCTCGACACAATAGGGGTCGTAGAGAAAGTCAGCATCTCCAAAAAGGTAGACAACTCCATCCGTCTTCGACTCCTTAAGGAAGCCTTCGTCCTTCTTTTCCGCCTTTGTCTCTTCGCTCTTGGCCGTTTCTTTTTTGTCTGCGGCAGGCTTTCCGTCTGGAAATGCGGTCTTGAACTTACCGTACAAACGGGTGGCAATGGTGTAATTCACCCCACTCGCCTTAAAGTCATCGACAATCTTTTGCCCATTAATTTGAGCCGTCATTGCATCCACCAATTGCGAATCCTTGGTTGTTTTGAGCAGGATGTCCTGGTGCAGTCCGTCGGCAACTTTGCCTGTAAATGCTCCGGCAAATGGAATCCAAAGATCATCGGCCTGACCGGTAACTGGGTCTTCTGAGTTCACCCCGTCCGCGTTCATAAACAAAAAGCTGGGAACCAACTGGGGACGTCCGTCTCGTCCCTGCAATTGACGCATGAACTGTTGATCCGCCAACACCTTGGTTGTATCGAAGTCCAACCCCCACGCCTTCAATAGCTTGGGCATGCTCGATCCACCCCCCAGATTCAATCCCATTTGATTGGGCTGCCGGTTATCGGCAAGACAAAGCGGGTCAAGAAACGCAATCAGTTTTCCACCTCGTAGAACGAATTGGTCGAGCGCGAATTGCGCCTTGTCTGAGATGTCCTTCGGGTGAAGCACCACCATCACTTGGATCGAGTCATCGATCTTCTCCACATCCATTCCGACACTCTGGACCTGGAATTGGCGTTTTAATTCTGCAAAAACAATCCATGGTTCGGATTGTCCCTGACGCCCCATCTGCATGGCCGCCGGGTTGAAGCCGCCCAGCACCTGAAGAGGCGACATGACTCCAACGGTCGGCTTGTTGGTGCTGACAACCTCGGACACCGCTCTGGCCAAGTCGTATTCCAGAAGCTTTTCCCGTTGAGGGGATAGGAATGGAATGGTGGACTTTTGGGGTGCATATTCGACGATCAGGCCTAAATAGAGTTGCTCACCATTTCGCAGCATTTGGGGTTCGATACCGTCCACCCGGGCCAGTTCCTCGGCCTCTGAATCGGGTTCTGGGTCCAGCTTTCGAACCTCAATCTTCCCTCCGGACTGAGCTTTAAACTCGGACAAGATATCGTCGACGGTCTGAACGTAACTCTTAATTTCAGCCGGCATCCGCTCGGTCCCCTGACTGGCGTAGAAGCGAACCTGAATAGGGGCATCTACCTTCGAGAGGATGGCCTTTGTTCCTGCCGAAAGGGTATGCAACTGGTCAGCCGTTAGGTCGACACGGGCGCGAACTGGACTGAGAATGATATTGGCCCCAATCAAGGCAATGAAGACCAACCCAACGCCGACGGAAGAATAGAGGGCGACTTGGAATTTAGACGAGCTCATAGACAGGGATAAAAATTAGGCCCCGCGCAAACCGCGAAGGATGACGCTATTGGCGAAAAGACAGAAGGTGATGACGCTTCCAAAAAAAGCGAATGCACGAAGGTCGATGACACCACGGGAAAATGTAGTGAAATGGGGCATCACGCTAAGCGACGCAATGATGTTTACAGCCCACTCAGGTGCCCATCGGACGAGTAGTCCAGTCACCGGTTCCCAACCGGCGAAGATGAGGAGGAAACAAACAACCACCGACAGGATGAAGCTGATCACTTGATTGCGGGTGAGTGCCGAAGTCATCACCGTCACCGATAGATAGGTGCCGGCAAGGAGGAAACTGCCCAAATAACCCGTGACGATCGCACCGTAATCGGGATGGCCAAGATATCCGACAGTCAAGATGACCGGGAAAGTTAATCCGAGGGCCAATGCGATGAAAACCCAGCAGGCCAGAAACTTTCCAACAATCGCTTCCCATGCGGCGATGGGCATCGTCAGGAGCAGTTCCAACGTACCGACGCGACGTTCCTCAGCCCATAACCGCATTCCTGCGGCTGGGACAAGGAAAAGGTACAGCCAGGGATGCCACATGAAGAATGCATTCAGATTGGCCTCACCACGCTCGAAAAGTCCGCCCAACATAAAGGTGAAAAACCCGTTGAGCGAAAGGAAGATAACGATAAAGACGTAAGCAACCGGGGAATTAAAATAGCCGGATAGCTCACGCTTGCCGACAGTCAGTATATTACGCAGGGATTCATTCATGGAACACTCAGATGGAGAAATGAAAGGTGTGGACGGTTCAGGAGCACTCAGCGCTGAGCCCTTCGTCCAAATTATTAGTCACTCTGCTTTACCGTGTCTGGCAAAGTGATGCTGCGGAAAACCTCGTCTAGTCGACCCTCTTCCGTGCGAAGGTCCTCAAAACTCCAGCCCTCGCGGGCGGCAAGTTGAGCAACTGCCTTTGCCAATTCATTGTTGACGGTCTTGTCCCTGGGGAAAACCCGCACGAGGACAGCCGATTCCGCCGAATCCAGCCGAACCTTTCCCGCCACACCCAAGGTGGAAAGCCGGGACTTGATGGCTTCTGCTGCTACTCCGTGCGTCCGCAGCGTCACGGAGCCGGCAAGTTCATGTCGAGCCCGCAGGTCGGCAGGCGTGCCATTGGCGACGACACGGCCCCGGTCGATGATGATGGCACGGGAGCAAACCGCATCCACCTCCTCTAAAATGTGCGTCGAGAAAATAATCGCCTTGTTCTGCCCAAAACGCTTTAGCAACAAACGAATCTCATGCTTTTGGTTGGGGTCCAATCCATCGGTTGGCTCGTCCAACACCAAGACTTCCGGATCGTGGATAATCGCCTGTGCGAGACAGGTTCGATGGCGATATCCTTTTGAAAGGGTGTCAACCGATTGATGCAGAACGCCGTCCAAAAAACACAGCCCAACGGCCTTCCGGATTGCTTCTTCGCGCTTTGCTCCATGGATTCCCCGAATTTCGGCTGCAAAGTTGAGGAAGCCGTGGACTGTCATGTCACTATAGCACGGAGCACTTTCCGGTAGATAACCAATCAGCCGCTTTGCCGGTATGGGATTCTCCGCGACGTCAAATCCGCCGATCGTGACCCGCCCGGCGGTAGGAGGAATGAACCCAGTCAACATCCTCATGGTGGTCGATTTGCCCGCACCATTGGGGCCGAGAAATCCTAGTATTTCTCCTTTTTGGACGGTGAACGAAACATCGTTCACGGCCCGCTTGGGGCCAAAGTCCTTGCTTAAATGTTCGACGACGATCATGTCTGCAATCGGATTGTTTTCTGTACCCTGGTTACCCGCAGGCGATCGCCCACGAGGAAAAGCGCCCAGAAAAGAACGGATTCCCCGGTTCCCGTCAAGGGGCTATGCCTGCCTGATTTCCAGATGCCGTTTTGACAACGAAACCACCAAAGTGTTCAAATTGAACCTGCAATTCTCATTCGCTGGATGATTTCGCCGACGATTTCCTCGGGTGGATGGACGATGTCTATGACCATGGCATCGGACGGTGCCTCAAGTGTCGCAAGTTGGCTCGACAACAAGGTCGGGGGCATAAAATGGTCCGTTCGGTTTGCTATCCGCTGGGCCAACAATTCCGGACTGCCAGCCAAATGAACAAAAAGGACCTCCTTTAGGCTTCCTCGCAGCGTTTGCCGGTATTCCTCCTTCAGTGCGGAGCAGGCAATGACTGCCGATTGACCGCCATTCGATGATCCCACGGCAAACTCATGAATGGCCTTCAACCACGGGCCTCTGTCGGTGTCCGTCAATGGAATCCCCGATTTCATCTTGTCGACATTCGCTGACGGATGAAACTCATCGCCATCGCGAAAAATCCAGTTCAATCGTCGGGCCAATAACGAGCCGATTGTAGTCTTCCCGGCTCCTGAAACCCCCATGACAATGATTACCATGACGTCAGATTACCGAACTTGACGGAAGAGGGGAAGACCTTGGCTGGCTTCTACCCTGCGATTGTAACCTGTTCGTAAACAGCATCCGAACCGTCAGTTCTGCTATTTACTTCGCGCCAAAGAGTCGTCAATCTAACATCGCTTGGAGACAAATCTCACGCGGTTCAGGAACGTTGGACTTGTAGCGGCCGGTGTTGGCCTGCTGCCGATTTTCGCTATTGCTCAGGATGCAACCGTTCCTCTAGCGCCTGCCGCGTCAACTGCCTTATCTTCCGGCGTTACTTCCTCCGGCGTTACTTCTCCGTATCCCTCGCCGAACGATACGCCGCCCGCCCCTCAGAACCTTCCCGAGGGCAGCGATGGCTTTTTGAGCCGGTTAAGAGCCGAAGATGTCCTCAAATATGATTGGGGCAAGCTCCAGATCAAACCGCATTTTTCGTCCACCATTTTCGTCACCGATAATTTTCAGTATCGGGAATCCAAGTATGCAGCATCGGATGAAATAGTTTCGATCAGCCCCGGATTTCAAGTCCTGTACGGGTCTCAAGACTACAATCATGTCCTTTTCGATTATTCCCATGACCAGGTTCTTTACTTGAGCCATGCTAATTTTGATACATCACAAGATCATCTCAAATTGTCCGACCAAATCACATATAACCGGTGGGCATTGACGGGAACCGATCAGATTGACTTTTTATCCAGCTTTGTTGGCGTGGCTAATTTGCAGAGAACCATTCTCATCAACCGGCAGCAGTGGGTCGACGACTACCGGTTGGTCCTGGACGCTTCCACCCGATTCAGGCCGTACGTGGAAGCCTATCACTCCGAATTGAAGTACGATCCCAATTCCGGCTTTTACAGCGACCAGTTATTGAGGGGCAAGCTTGGCACGTCATACACCCTGACCTCTCGCGTAAATTTATTTTACGATTTATATTACGGTCAGGAAAGCCCCTCAAAAACAGCATCCTTTCAGGCACCCGTCTTTTACAATACGATTTTGGGAACCTCCGTAGGTGCCACCGGAGAATTCACGACCCGGTTGAATGGGACCATTCGCTTTGGTTACGAAAATCGATCAGTCCCTAACAACCCTCTCGTTCATGATCGGGGATCGCCCACCGTCGAACTTGACCTGACCTATGTCCCGTCCTATTATAACCAAGTGGTGCTGTCGGTGGCTAGGTATACGTTTGTCTCAACGACAAGCCCAACAACGTCGGTTGGAAACCGATTGAATTTAACCGGCACTCAGTATCTAACCTCCGACTTGAAATGGGCTGTTCAACTGACCGCCGGAGCAACACTGACCGACTATACTGACACTGTGGTAGGTCCCTTGTTGGTGCCATTCCCAATTCATACGCCATCTGGCGATGGTACTGTCTCATTGTTTTCTATTGCTCACACCGGACGTAACGACCAAGTTTACGACCTTGGCCTCAATCTCAACTATGCTCCCAATCGCTGGTTGAAGGTGACTGTTGGCATTGCGTTCGAAGATTATTCTTTGAGTTACCGTGACCGGGTTTATACCTTGTTCAACGACTCACAAACAGTCGGACTCAAGCCCTACCAGGCAAAATCGGTCTTGATGCAATTTTCAATCGGCTTCTGACTTTAATCGGTATATGAAAAACTTCCTTCACCTTTTTTTCGGTGCCACGGTCGCCTGGATATCCCTCCATACGGCCATAGCAGGGGATAACAACGTCGCGCTAAAGTCGCCTACCAATAGCCCGACAGCCTCGGTGGCCTCCACCGAATCCTCTTCCGCCAAACCTCCTGCTCACGGGGGGGATGAAACGGGGCGCGCCCGTAAAATTGCCGTCAACGACATCCTCTCGATTCGGGTTGTTGGCGAACCGGACCTGAGCCGGGAGGTAAAGGTTGACGGTGATGGGCGAATCGACATGCTATACGTTGGCTCCGTCATTGTTGCTGGGAAAAGTCCCGCAGATGTTGCGGCGGAAATTCGGGATGCTTTGGACCGCGACTGGATCATCAACCCGCAGGTGGCAGTCGACATCAAGCTGTACGATGTCCATTATGTCACCGTTATGGGAGCGGTGAATCACGCCCAGCAAGTACAGATACTTCCCGACCATCGGATGGATGTCCTTGAAGCCATTGGCGGTGCCGGTGATTTTACCCGTGACGCTGACAAGCAGGGAATTACCCTTCGCAGGGCCTCTTCGGGTCAGGTTTTGCCGTTGAAGTATCGCGATTTGATTCGGGCAACCGAGCCCAGTCAGCGAATTTTCGTCGAGCCGGGCGATGTGATCAACGTCGAGCGAACCATATTCTAAATCAAACCAAGACTGCTCTTTCCACTCATGGATACCTCAGCACTTCAGTCCCCATCCGCGACAAATTCCGAAGGGAAGATCAACTTCAGACAGTATTGGCATATTGTACTCGAACGTCGATGGGCAATAATCATTATTTTTTCAATCTTTTTGACTCTTGGTGGTTACCTCGCTTTTACCACCACCCCAACCTATGAAGCGGTGGCCCGCCTTGAAATTGAGCCTGAAATCGCCGGTGTACTGAGCCTCCGCGATGTGATGATTTCCAACAACAAGGACCAGGAATACCTCCAAACTCAATATAAGAATCTGGTTTCCCGCTCGTTAATCGAACAGGTCATTCAGAAGCTTCG
>CAILNN010000272.1 GCA_903835555.1 uncultured Verrucomicrobiota bacterium | reverse complement strand
GGTAAAAACCATGGGGCACCTATTAGCCACTATCGCCGTAACAAACCGTTCAATTCGCCTGTCAACGATTCCGCTTCCTTCTGGGCGTCCGGCAGGGGCTTTCCACTATTCATGCCAGGCCGCTGATGACCGACAGAAGTCAGCCAAGCGTCTTTGAGCAAGACTTGGCGCTTGCGGACCAGCGCCAAGACCTGTGCGCGGTCTTTTTTTCCAACCGGCGAAAACGACGCCAGGAGGGCAGTGGCCTCAGGGTCAGATATCTCAGCGGCGGGTGCCCCAAATTCCTTTAGCACTTCACGCGTGATCAGCCAGTGACCTTGCTCGTTAGGATGAACGCCATCGGGTGATACCGTGAATTTGTCGTCTCTTGCCCGACGCTCCGCAACAAAGTGGTTCATGGCCGCGTGCACATCGATCACTTGCCAACCCTGGCTGCGTTGCCCAACCAGCCAGCTTGAATACTGATCCAGCACCTGATTGTAGGCCTCATACGGTTGGGGATAGGTGTCCCGCCCGGCGGGAAGGGTGCGCCCGCCTAATGGGACCGGATCAAAGATGGGCGGCGTCAGGTGGATTACCCGGATTCCTTCATGGGCGGCCTTTTCGTGCAGGCGTTGGATTCCTTCTTGAAACGACTTCAATCGATCCTCGGAAAAGGGGAAATAGATGCCGTCATTCATCCCGTAACACGCGAGGATCAAATCCGGATGTGTCTTCTGTAGAACTCGATCCAATCGTTCGTTGAGTGCGGGGCGGGGAAATGCTCCCCCGGCATGGCCCGCTTCCGAAAGTCCAGAGGCTGTTTCGCTCGGCAGTCCAAGATTGAGAATCTCCGCCGTCGAATCCGGGTAGGTTAGGCGCAGCCAAGTCTCCAGAAAATCGACCCACTTGCCGTCATAGGTGATGCTGTCGCCTAAAATGACCACTCGTTTGGCGCTGACGAATGCCCGAGCCCCCGGAGCGGGTTCCTGGGCCATGGCCGTCGGAATCAAGCGAACTTGGCGAACATCCATCACCGCGACTCCCGCCTTTTTTTGGGGCTGAATCGCGAGGGTGAAATCACCCGCTTTGGCGAACGAGACCCGCCCTAATCGCCGGGGAACGAAATTTTGAAAATGTCCGGTCTCTTCCACCGTGAACCCTAGCGACTGCCCTCCCACTTCCACCCGAACCGTGCTTCCTCCCTGTCCACGTCCGCATCCCTGCCACAATTCGACGTCATAGCTGCCCGCTTTCGGAACATCAAATTGCCAGGAGGCGGTGTCGGACGGATTCACCCAGTAGCCTAGACAGTTTTTATTGGTTGCCGGTTCGTAGCGCATGGTGTCGCTGTGGGTGGTCGCACTCCCGGCGGGAAGGGTGATCACTCCTTCGGCATTTAGTGGAGGAATTGGACCTTCGGGTGCCGGATGAAGGGCGAGACTCATTAGCGTGATGCTCGCGCTATCGTTGGTTCCGACCAATCGCAGGGTCACCCGTGTTGGCGTATCGTGATCCAGGTAAAGTCGCCCGAGAGCACCCGGATGGGATCTGGCAGTAATCGGTTCAGCCGCAATTTTCGACCGGAGAGTATGCCCTCCGATGGTCACTTCCAGTTCCTGCCCAATGGCACCCGGCGATTTGGTGTCCACCAAAGCTTCCACCCAATAGCTGCCCCACCGGCTCGGTTTGAACTCCCAATCAACGGATGGTTCAACGGACGGATTTATGATGATTTTGGGCTCATTCCCGACGCTTTTTTCCAGGCGAGTTATCGAGTTGAGGAAATGTGCGGATTCGGCGGGAAAAGTGATTGTCCCGTGGTTTTGGATGGACTGGGACCAACCTGTGAATGGACAGACCAAACACGTCCAGAGAATTACCCGGGCAAATGCCCGTGACTGAATTACCGGGTGAAGGGAGAACACGTCTGATTTTGTTCCGGATTTTCCGGGGAGAAAAGCTTTGATGGTGCAAAAAGCAACTGCTTTAGCCAGCGGATGGGCAAGGCCATTTTGAAATCCTGGCCGAACCCCACATTGTTGGGATTGTCGGTCTCTCGCGGAAGCCTTCGGCATGGCTGTTGATGGTTTCTGTTGCAATGAAGATGACTGACCACTTTCTGTCGCCGAGCACCGAACAAAGTAGAACGAAGTGGGCAAATTCCGATGAGCGGGAGCGGTGCAGCATTGCCGGTTCTGCTGTGGGAGTGGACAATCCTCACGTGTTTTTTCCTTCCCAACCCCCTTTCCTCAAGCTGCTGCCAGTTTGTCTGGGCCTTACGTCGGCATTGGCCGCCGAATTGAGCCCGACTACCGCCGAATTGGTGCTGACCAATGCGCTGGTCCTGGATTCAGGAAGTCGATATGGCCGGAATGCCCTCTTTACCGATCCCGTGGAAGCCCAACTGGCCGGGGGAACTTGGATCGCTCCTGCGGTTGGTGAGTCGGTCACTCTGCCCAATGGAGAACATCGATTCTGGACCAACGCCATCGCCGGCTCCGACGGATGGTTGAGCGGCTCCGCCCTTCGCGGTGGCTGGGCCTATTTCTCGGTCGAGGTTTCCCAACCCAGGATCATGCTGCTAAACGCCAGCGGACAGTCCATGGGATATGTCAACAGCGAACCCCGTGTCGGCGACCTATACCAATACGGCTACGTGGAAACCCCGGTGCTCTTGCATGCCGGGACCAACGAATTTTTGTTCGCCGCCGGGCGTGGACGCCTGCGTGCCCGGCTGGTCGCTCCGCATGCGGACGCCCAAATCAATTTCGGCGATGTGACGGCTCCAGATTTGCAGGCAAACGAACCCGTCAACACACAAGCCGCAGTCGTCTTGGTCAACTCAACCACCCATTGGAATCGCCAACTGACGCTCGAAGCCACCTATGCGGGGGAGGTCACCAAGACTCTTGTGCCTCCAATTCCGCCGCTAGGGGTTTTCAAAGCCGGATTCCGCATTAACGGAAAAACCGTGCCGCCAGGAGCAACGGCAAGAGTTGAGCTAGCGTTAACCTCGCCTACCGGGAAACTGGATTCGCAGACGATGTCTCTTCGCGTCCGCCAGCCGGACCAGGTTTACAAGCGGACGTTTATCAGTGAGATCGACGACAGCGTGCAGTATTTCGCGGTCAATCCGGTTCCAACTCCTCTGCGTGCCACCAACCAGGCGTTATTCCTTTCCTTTCATGGTGCCAGTGTCGAGGGCTTGGGACAGGCGGAATCCTACTCTCCCAAGCGATGGGGAACCATTGTTAGCCCCACCAATCGACGCCCCTACGCCTTTGATTGGGAGGATTGGAGTCGACTCGATGCCCTGGAAGTTCTCCATTTAGCCCGAAAGGAATTCCTTCCCGATCCGTCCCGTGTCTACCTGACCGGCCATTCGATGGGAGGCCACGGGACCTGGAACTTTGGGGCAACTTTTCCCGACCAGTTTGCCGCCATCGGACCCAGTGCTGGCTGGATCAGCTTTTTCTCCTACGGGGGTACGGACCCGCTAACCAACGCAACTCCGGTGGAAGCGATTCTTCGTCGTGCAGCGGCTTCCAGCGATACCTTGGCCATGGCCACCAATTACCTGCATCAAGGCATCTACATCATCCATGGAGACGCCGATGACAACGTCCCCATCAGCGAGGCCAATCGCATGCGGGAATTGTTGGGCACGTTTCACCATGATTTCGATGGTCATAGCGAACCCGGGGCAGGGCATTGGTGGGATAAATCCGATGAACCCGGTGCCGACTGCGTCGATTGGGCACCCATGTTCGATTTCTTCGCCCGCCACCGGATTCCGAGTGATGCCGAAGTTCGGCGGATTCACTTTGTCACCGTCAATCCAGGTGTTTCTTCCCGTTCCCACTGGGTGGGAATCGAGGCACAGGAACGATTCCTTCTGCCCAGTGAAGTCGAAGTTCAGTGGGATCCGGCTAGCCATCGAGTGAGCGGTGTCACCAAGAATGTGGCTCGTCTGGCTCTTGAGTCGGAAGGCTGGGGGGAGCACATCCACGTAACGCTCGACGGTCAATCACTCACGAATTTGACCGGTTTGGCTGATCCGTTACCAACCGCTGGCTCGTTTATACCGGGTGACCCCAGGCCTTGGCGTCAACCGATCCATTTGGAAAAAACCGATGGGCACTGGCAGGTGGCGGGAGTCAAGGCTTCTCGACCAAAGAACCCGCGTCGAAATGGGCCCTTTAAGGAAGCCTTCCGGCACCACATGGTGTTGGTTTATGGCACGCACGGAACTCCGAACGAAAATGCGTGGGCGTTGGCCAAAGCTCGGTTTGATTCCGAGGCTTTTTGGTATCGAGGCAATGGCTCCATTGCGGTCATGCCTGATACCGAATTTGATTCCGCTGCCAATCGCGATAAAGGGGTCATCCTCTACGGCCATCGCGACATGAATTCCATCTGGCCCCTCCTTTTGGGCGATAGTTCCGTCCAGTTGGGGCGTGGAAAAGCCACCGTGGGTGGCAAAACGCTCTTGCGGGATGACCTAGCGGTCCTCTTCCTTCAGCCACGACCCGATTCCGATTTGGCGTGTGTGGGAGTGGTCGCCGGTACGGGCGAAAAAGGTCTTCGCTTAACCAACCGACTTCCCTATTTCATGGCCGGTCCGGGGTATCCAGACTGCCTGATTATTGGACCTGAGTTCCTCCACAAAGGAAACGGCGGCATTATTGCCGCCGGATTCTTTGGAAATGACTGGTCAACTGTTTCTGGCGACTTTGCTTGGAACCTATCCGAGCCGTGACTCCCATCCAACTCACTTATCGGGTAACTCAATCGTCCCGCCAGACTCAATCGTCATTTTGGGCATTTTCAGACGGGTGGGGATGGTCGCGGTAGGAGGAGTCCCAACCGGATTGAGGTTGTAGTGCTCGCCCATGACTAAGGCGGGGAACTTGCCATTGTTGAAGTAGGGAGCCAAATCCGCTTCGGTCGGTTCCTTGCCGTCACCGGTCTTGTGGTCTGCGCTCCAAAGGGCCTTCTGGTTGTCAATCACCTTCAGGTTGTTGATGATGGCGTTGTAGCGGGCCGTGTTCATCGACCCGGTGATCGCGGGCATGGCGATCATAGCCAATAGGCCAATGATCATGACCACAATCATGATTTCGATCAGCGTAAAACCCGCCCGCAAGGCGGCACGGGAGGAGAAACGTCCGGTCTTCATAGCTCAAATTCCAGTTCTAACGACCAATAACTAATTCACCCGTCGAACACCGCCAATCAACTTTGGTTGCACCTACGGTCCACCGACTGACGGCTTGAGCCACGGACTATCCGACCAAAACCATTGAGAAGCCTTCAAGGTCTCCACGTGGGCATCGGCAAAGGTCACGTTGCTTCGGCCTCCATGCCGGAGATGGGGCCCACCCCAGTTGCCATCGTCGGAGGTCACGCATCCACTGCATGGGGCGTCATTGCTGGGATCATGCATGACCCAAGCTCCTGCTTTCTCCGGCGAGAGAACAGTTACGCATTTATTCGGGTCCTTGGAATTAATCGGTTTGGTGCCGCCATCCGAAAAAACGACCGTACCGGTCGGTTTGATAATCTCGGTGTCCTTGGTCTGCGGCCAGTCCTTGGCGTCCCAGACCCCGGCCCAATCGCAACCGCCAATGCGAAAGTTCATTTCATAATTGGAAATCGCCTGGTCGCGAATATCGCTCGGGTAGTCCTGCACCAGTTGTTTAAACTTGGCCGTCTTGGATGGGCAGAGGAGCAAATTGGTTGTGCCTTGATACGGTTGAAGGAAGTTAAACCACGCCTTTCGTTGCCCATTGTTATCACGCACCCAAAAGGTGGGACAACTCCTGCTCTGGTAGTCTTGGCTATAAACCCGAAGCGCGATGCCCATCTGGCGTTCGCTATTCATACAGGCGGTGGCATTTGCCTTCTCCTTCGCCCGTGACAAAGCCGGCAAAAGCATCGATGCGAGAATGGCGATGATGGCAATGACGACCAACAGCTCGATTAGCGTGAATCCTGAATCTTTACGCGAGGTCGATCGGATACTTTGTCTCATAAGCGTTTAGGAAAACAAATGGGGAAGATGGCTGCGCGGAAGCGGGTTATATCGCCCAACAAACGAACAACAATCGTCATTTCGGAGCAACATCAGCCCGAACCTCCAGTTTGCTCAGGACGTGGCGCAGCTTTTCCTCCTCAGCCGGATTCGCAACCAGCGCATTCGGATGGAACGCTGCCAGCAAATGGTCCCATACGACATTGAGCTCGGCTTGCATATCCCGGGTGTCGGCGGTGATGGCGACAACAGCGTCCTGTTCCGGCAAGACCACGCAAAACTGGCCATTCGCTCCGTCTCCCCGGAATGCCCCGTGTCGACAACGCCAGAATTGAAACCCATATCCCTGGTCCCAGTCCTTGGTGGGATCGCTGCCGTTGGAGACCTGTTTGGACGTTGCTTGTTCGACCCAAGCTGCCGGAATCAGTTGTTTACCCTGCCATTGCCCCTTTTGAAGATAGAGTTGGCCAAACTTGGCAATGTCCTCCGTCCGAATTTTCAATCCCCAACCGCCAAAGGTGTTTCCTTGAGGACTGGCACCCCACTCTGGGTTTTCAATCCCGAGCGGGTCGAAGAGGCGGGGACGCAGATAATCCAGAACCGATTCGCCGGTGACCTTTCGAACAATGGCGGAAAGTATGTGGCTCCCGGGAGTGTTGTATTGGAAATGGGTTCCCGGTTTGAACGGAACTGGATGGGCCAGAAAGCTTTGCACCCACGGTGCGTTGGTGCTGAATTTGACCTCCACCTCATGCCCCGAGGTCATGGTAAGCAGATCGCGCACGCGCATCGCTTTGAGTTTATCCGACGGTTGCGCGGGTGCATCCTCAGGAAAGAATTTCAAGACCGGGTCGTCGATGCTCAACTTGCCATCGGCCACCGCCAATCCGACGGCCGTCGAGGTAAAGCTCTTGCTTAAAGAATGCATCACGTGCGGTTTGTCGGCGGCCTCCGGTTTCCACCAACCCTCGGCGACCACCTTGCCATGACGAACCAGCATGAAGCTGTGCATGGAATGGACCTCACGGTCGGCGGCTTCGATGTATTCCCGAACTCCAGCGGATGAAACGCCTTCTGCTTCCGGTGAGCTGCGAGGGAGCTTGAAAGGCGCGGCGTAGGCACTCCAAACGCCGACAAGAAAAAACGCCGTCGTTAGCCTGCACCCATACGAAGGGAAGGGAGTCATGGACACGGTTTACCCTTCGATTGTGATTTGGTCAATCCGCGCGGAAAACACGGTTGCGTATTTTTCAACCATACTCTTACCTCTTGCAGTGATGAACGCCTCTTCCCGCGAGCCCGCGCAGTCGGCTTTTACTCTCATCGAACTGCTGGTGGTGATTGCTATCATCGCCATCCTGGCTGGCATGCTACTTCCCGCCTTGTCGCGGGCGAAGGCCAAGGCAAACACCGTGAAGTGCATCAGCAACGAGAAGCAGATTTCTCTGGCCTATAAGATGTACGTGGACGACAACCGTGACTTCTATCCCATTCATGATGGATGGGCGGCGGTTGGGGGAAAGTTCTGGACCAATGCCTACGTGGGCAATTACGCGTCTGGCTACGGCGGGGATCAGCGGGAAACCAATCGTCCTCTCAATAAATACGCCGGCTCCGTCGATGTTTTCCAGTGTCCGGCAGACCAGGGCGACGATCTAAACCCCGTCCCCAAGAGTTGCTTTATCGGTTGGGGCAATAGTTACTTGGTCGAATGGGGCGGCGATGCCTTCCGGGTCGCCCAAGTAACGGGAGCTCCCGGAGGAACTCCACCGATTAAGGAATCGAAGGTCGCGCAGCGGCCGACAACGAAGATTATTCAGGGAGACTGGCCGTGGCACGCCAACCGTAACATCGAACACGTCAAAAGTATCTGGCACAACTACAAGGGTAAGCGATACGAAAACATGCTCTTTGGTGATGGCCATGTGGAAAGCAAGAAATTCCCTGCTGCGATGGACAACTGGATCAGCATTGCCCCCGACATCAATTGGGACTGGTGGTGAGTCATTCCCAAATAATGTCCC
>CAILNN010000271.1 GCA_903835555.1 uncultured Verrucomicrobiota bacterium | reverse complement strand
GTTGCTGGGCGCGGTCCCGCCACCAGCCATTCGGGTCGGATAACCGTTCGACGAGAGCCTCCGACGATGGGTGGGCTGGTAATTTCGTCGCGACCAGTGGTCTTCCATCTCGCACGACCCGCCAGAGGCGTCCACGATTAACTGGAGACTCCAATTGGCGCGACTCAATCTGTTGGCGCAGATAGGAGGTGAGGTAACTGCGGTGCTGGATAAGTCCTCGATAGAAATCGACGACATAAAGGGTTCCATCGGGTCCAGAAGTCAGATTGACCGGGCGAAACCGTTCGTCGGTGGAAGTTAAGAATTCAGCCTGATCATAGGCATTGGTGGCAACGAGCAGCCCGTTCTGAGCAATCAGCCGATTCCGCCGGATTAGGTTTCCCGCCGGTTCACATAGGAAAGCATCCCCTTCGAATTCCGGCCCAAACTGATCCCCCCGATAGACCCACGGTCCACAGGCAGCGGTGTAGGTGGCCAAATGACCGTTGGTGGTCAGTTGCCCGGGTTGATAGCCTCGATTCACGCCGGGATTCACCCGGGCCGACCAGACGCGCTGGTCGGCAACCAATTGGACATTGGCACCGAACGGCTGGCGCAAGTTGGAATTGCGGCTCAGGTAATGGCTGGGAATGAGGTCAGCCCGAAGTTGGTCCGAGTTGGAGTTGTGAAACAACCGGCCCACGTCATCCTGGGAGAGTCCCCATTGACCACGGGCGATGGTTTCTTCGGCTAACCAATTGGTAGGGGATCCACCGAGCCAGCGATAACGGACCGGATGATTGGCCGAGTAAACCCAGTTATCCATTGCCCAGAGGGGGCTGTTGCTGGCGTGTTCTGGATTGGCCTTCGGTCCAAGCTTCGGGTCGTCCTGGGCTGCGTAGTTCTCGGCGAGGACGAATTTCTCTGGTGCCAAGCCTTCGGCACTGCGGTCGCGGGCATAAAGCAGTTTGGTGGGTTCGGCGTAGATGACGCCGTCCAGGAAAGGCATTACCGCCCGGGGCATTATCAGGTGATCGAGAAAGACAGTCCGCTTATCCATCTTCCCGTCGCCGTCGGTGTCTTCCAGGATGACAATGTTTCCGTTGGGTATTTGTTCGCCCTTGCCGTCGGGATTCGGCATATAGCCATTCATTTCCACCACCCACAGGCGGCCTTGATGGTCAAACTGAACAGCAACCGGCGAGGTCACCAACGGCTCAGCGGCGACCAACTCGACGTGGAAGCCTGGAGCGACGGAAAATGTCTTTGCCTCCTCCTCGGGGCTTAGCACCGGTGCGGGAGGGATTTGGTCTCTTGGGACGACTTCCTTTTGAACCTCGTTCGGGTGGTCGCCGTTTTGCGCGGCGAGGTGTCCGGCCCAGCAGAGCAAGGCAGTCCAGAGCGGCAGACGAGAGCGCAACAGGTTAG
The DNA here is from genome assembly GCA_903835555.1 of uncultured Verrucomicrobiota bacterium. Classification (GTDB taxonomy): domain Bacteria; phylum Verrucomicrobiota; class Verrucomicrobiia; order Limisphaerales; family UBA9464; genus CAILNN01. The sequence continues at coordinate 6,099 of CAILNN010000271.1, read as the reverse complement.
TCATGCGAATTGGGCAAAGTTATCATCGAGACGGATTAAACGCACGCCAGATTCGATTCCCGATATTGGACAATTTCGGGCAAAACCGCTTTCCTTGGGTGACGATGACGGAAAACAACGACTCGCTGAGAGCTGCGGCTTCGGCACTTGGACTTCCGACGGTGGTACGCCACATCTTCTTGTGCGCGGAACCGACCAAGCCCAAGTGTGCGGACGTAGGCGCGAGCTCGGAGGCCTGGGAGTACCTGAAGCGTCGACTCAAGGAGTTGGGGTTGGTCGGTCCGCAGGCTCTTGTCTATCGCACCAAGGCCAACTGCCTACAAATCTGCCTCCGTGGCCCCATCGCAGTGGTCTATCCGGAAGGCGTCTGGTACCACTCTTGCACGTCCGCAGTTTTGGAACGAATTATCCAGGAGCACTTGATCAACGGTTGCCCGGTCGCTGAATATGCATTCGAAGTCCACCCCCTCCCCCAAGTTGCCAGGGAGTAGGACCGCTCGCTCGGTGGAACCCGCCCGTCAGCTCGATTGGTTTCGGAATTTTTGGCGTCCACCCGCGCCAACACCGCCTCCCAGCTCACCCAGTGACTCAAAACCAGTCGAAGCTCCAGAGGCCCCAAAGAATAGTTCGGCGGCTGAGGACATCCCGGCGCTCAATGGGAATATCCACGTTGATTATGTCCGCCATCCGAAAGCCAATCGATATCGGTTGATTTTTCGGCGCGATGGTACTGCGCGATGCACCATTCCACGGGGGGGAACCTTGACCAACGCAAAACGCTTTGTCGCCGAACAGGAGCCATGGCTGCTCAAGCGGTGGCAGGCCTTTCAAGCCAGGAAAGCGCTGGAATCCAATCCAACGATACCGAGGTCCATTTATTTCCGTGGAGAGGAAATTGTACTTCCGCCTGTTCCGACTGATTGGACTGGCAACGATAGTCGTACGATCCGAGTCGGGCCTATTTCATTTCAGTGGAAGCCAGAGCGCGGAGGTTTGGAACAGCAGGTCGAACGAGAACTACGGCGGATGGCGGCAGTGGAACTCCCGGCCCGCTTGGTGGAGTTGGCCACGATGCATGGGCTAAAGGAGAAAATACGCAGGATCACCGTGCGCTCCCAGCGCACCCGGTGGGGCAGTTGTTCCCGGCGCGGGACGGTGTCGTTAAATTGGCGGCTCGTTCAACTTTCCCCCTCGGTGTCGGACTATATCTTGCTCCACGAACTGGCCCACCTGCGGCACCTCAATCATAGCGATCGCTTTTGGGCAGAGGTCGCCAAGCTCTGTCCTGACTACGAGCAAGCGGAACAGTGGCTGCGACAGCATGGTCGCCTAATTATATAGAATCCTCTTCCGGCATGTCCGACATTCTTTTGGCCACACTCAATGCCAAGTATATTCACACGGCATTTGGTCTTCGCTATCTGCTGGCCAACATGGGCGATCTTCGGTCTAGGACAGCCCTTCGCGAATTTGACATCAACCAGCGTCCGCTGGAAATCGCCGAAACCATTCTGGCTGCCGCTCCCAAGATTCTTGGGCTGGGCGTTTATATTTGGAATGTGGGACCCACAACCGAACTAATACGAATCCTAAAGCAGATTCGGCCAGAGATGATCATTGTCATCGGCGGTCCCGAGGTCAGCTACGAACTGGACCGCCAGGAAATTGTCGAATTGGTCGACCATGTCATCCCCGGAGAGGCCGACCTCAAATTTGCGGAACTGTGTCGCCGAATTCTGGCAGGCGAGAAGCCATTACCGCGAATATTCGTTTCCGAGCTTCCGACATTCGACCAATTGGCCCTTCCCTATGACCTGTATACTGATGACGATTGCCGACATCGGGTGATTTATGTCGAAGCCTCTCGTGGTTGCCCATTTACGTGTGAGTTCTGCCTGAGCTCGTTGGACATTCCCGTGCGAGCCGTCCCACTTGAGCCGTTCCTAACCTCCATGCAGCGCCTTCTGGATCGTGGCGTGACTCAATTCAAATTTGTCGATCGCACTTTCAACCTGAATCTGGGCGTCAGCCGCCGAATCCTGGAATTTTTTCTCGAACGCTGGAAACCTGGACTCTTCGTCCACTTCGAGATGGTTCCCGACCGTTTACCGGAGGAATTGCGGGCCGTGATTGCCAAATTTCCCGCCGGCGCCCTTCAGTTCGAGGTGGGAGTACAATCGCTGAATCCGGAGGTGGAACAGCGGATTAGGCGGCGCCAAAACCACGATCGATTGCGGGATAATCTCGCATGGCTCCGCTCATCCACCGGGGTTCATATTCATGCCGACCTCATTGTCGGACTCCCGGGGGAAGACGCGGAGAGTTTCGGACGCGGATTCGACCAACTTCTCTCGTTGCGCCCACAAGAAATTCAGGTCGGTATTCTGAAGCGATTGCGGGGAACGACTCTAGACCGACACGATCGAGAGTGGGGAATGGTGTATCAATCCACTGCGCCGTATGAAATCCTGCAGTCCCAGACCATCGACTTTGCCACGATGGCCCGGCTCCGGCGTTTTGCAAAATTCTGGGACCTATTTGGAAACAGCGGTCATTTCACCCGGACACTCCCGAGGCTGTGGAATTCCCGTTCGCCTTTCTTGGCTCTCCTGGATTTCAGCGACTGGCTACAGAGTCGAGGTGCGAAGACGAGTGGAATCGCCCTCTCACGACAGTACCAGTTCCTCTGGGATTATCTGACGGAACGGATTGGGCAAGTTCCTTCTGAGGTTGCAATGGATTTTGGGGCGGACTACCACGACTCGGGCCATAGCGATCGTCCGTTGTGGTGGCCGGAAAACCTCCCGTTCAACCGAAAAAGTCCACCGGGACGCCGAGAAGCCCTACCCCGGCGTCAGGCGCGGCACCTGGCGGGAAGCCCTGCCGTGCCGCCATCGACAACGGGGTAGGCTCAGGACTCCCGAGCTCGACAAATTAGTGTCCACCCGTCTGCATCTTTTCGTATTGGGCCACAGCGGCGATCGCCCGCGCGTCTCCCTTTTCCGCCTGGGCATAAATTTGTTGCATCACGATCGCCATGCTGTCTTGCAACGCCATCCGTTGCTGCGGGCTGAGGACGGTGGCGGAGCGTAGGAGTTGCAGACGCGTCACGGCATCTTGCATCTTACCGGCTTTATATTCGGCGATTGCCTCCTTCACTTGGTCGGCGGGAGCCATGGCCCCTGTCCCGCCGGCATCTGGGGCAGCCGGAGCGGGCGCTGCCGCAGCCATCGCAGTAGCGGTCTTTTCCAATTCGCTGACGGGGTCTTCTTTCTTGCAACCCGTTGACGCCACGAACGCAGCGCCCAATAGAAAACCGAGGAGAGAACGTAGATTCAGGATCATGGAAATGCAGCCGATGGGAAATGAAGACCCCTAGCGTCCGTTGACCGAGGCTGGATTGCACCAAAGACGATTCTTGGTCGGAATATTGCCCTCGGCGTAAAATTTAACCGTCTTCAAGTACTCTATGTGGCCATCCACAACCCCGACTGTGGTACCGATGGCGTGCAGCTTGGTGATGCCCTCATTGGGGCTGCTGGAGCCATCGTTGAAGTCACCCGGGTTAGTTTCGAGCGCCTGCCAGTAAATGATGGCTTCTTGGTCGAAGGCAGTCGCCTTGTAGGAAGTGTCGGTGGCACCGTAGCCACAAACCGCTCCATTCATGAGGTAGCTGGACATTTTCTCGGCGCGGGAACGCCAGATTGGGCTATTGGTCTTATCCAGCGGGCAGGTATAGACTTGATAGGCTTTGATGTAGGAGTAGAGGAGTCCGCCTTCATAAGCCTTGGTAATATTGGTGGACCAGGGAGCCCGAGAAATGTCGGGAGGAGCCTGCAAAGAAGCGTCGTAGAGCCACCCCTTGCGAATCCATGGCGAATTCCAGTTTGGATTGGGGAGATAATCCACAGAATCGGACACGTACATGTGCGTCGCCAAGGTGATTTGCTTGATGTTGTTCTCGCACTGAGTCCGAACGGCATGCTCGCGGGCCTTGGCCAACGCGGGCAACAGCATGCCTGCCAAAATGGCGATGATCGCGATCACCACCAGAAGCTCAATCAGGGTGAAGGCCCTGATCGTAGCGATGCAACTCCGGGAGTTGTCCCGGGTTCCCGTGGTCGGGTAACTCAAATCAGTCATAAGCGTTAGTCGATTAGGCCGAAAGTCGGTTAGAGCTGGTGCCAACGCTGCCGCATCGAACACCCAATCTGGAAATATATTGACTCAAGGGAGCCATGCAGTTGAAGCGGAGTCAATCCCCGAGGCTTGCAAACCACACAAAAATTGCCACGGTAGGCACACCGCATGAAGTTTCTGGAGCGCCAATCAACGGTTGCCCCATCGGGATTCTCCCGTTGGCTGGTCCCGCCAGCGGCGATTGCCGTGCACATGTGCATCGGTGAGGTTTACGGATTCAGCGTCTTTAACGTTCCACTCACGCGAGTCATCGGCATCACGCAGGCGGTCAAAGGCCAGGATTGGACTATACCAGAAATCGGTTGGGTCTATTCCATCGCTCTTTTCATGTTGGGCATGTCGGCTGCCGTTTTCGGGAAATGGGTGGAACGGAACGGGCCTCGCCTCACCATGGTGGTCAGCATGGCCTGCTTTTGTGGTGGACTCTTGGTTTCGGCCCTAGCCGTTTCCGTTCATTCTTTGCCCCTTCTGTATCTGGGTTATGGGGTACTCGGAGGGGTTGGGCTTGGACTTGGCTATATCGCCCCGGTTTCGACCTTGATGAAGTGGTTTCCCGATCGCCCGGGCATGGCGACCGGCATGGCCATAATGGGCTTCGGCGGCGGTGCCATGATAGGATCGCCCCTCGGGGTTCAGTTGATGGAGCGCTTCAGGTCAACAACTTCGGTAGGGGTGGCCGGGGCCTTTGTCGCGATGGCCGTTCTGTATGCGCTATCCATGAGCTTCGGTGCGTGGTTGGTCCGTGTCCCCCCTCCTGGCTGGAAGCCCGACGGATGGGAGCCGGCGGCACAGATTAAACCGCGGATCACCCGAGCCCAAGTGACGGTGGATGTGGCCTGGAAAACGCCGCAATTCTGGCTGCTATGGGCGGTTCTATGCCTGAATGTCACAGCGGGAATTGGAATTTTGGGCCAAGCCTCGTTGATGTGTCAGGACTTGTTCGGTGTCAGTGCCTTGATTGGCAGCGGCTTTGCCGGACTGCTTTCTCTGTTCAATATGGGTGGACGGTTCCTCTGGTCTTCGGTGTCGGACTACATCGGTCGCAGGGCGGTATATTCCGTTTTCTTTTTTGTTGGAGCAGCCCTTTATACGGCAATTCCTGTCGCAGCTCACAGTGGCCATCAGCCTTTGTTCGTTGCCATCACCGCCGCGATCATTTCGATGTACGGAGGTGGTTTTGCCACGGTGCCCGCCTATCTGCGGGACCTATTTGGCACCCACCAGGTGGGAGCCATCCATGGGCGCTTGATCACGGCCTGGTCGTTGGCAGCCGTCATTGGCCCCAGTCTGATCAACTACATTTCGACTGCTCGAAAAGAGGCGGGTATCCCCAAGCCGGAGGCTTACGATACTACCATGTACCTGATGGCTGGACTATTGATCCTCGGCAGCGTAGCCAATCTGCTGATCCGTCCTGTCGATTCCCGACATCATCTCCAATCCTCCAACACAATTTGAAGGCTGGCTTTCCATGAAATCGCAAACACTCAAACTGATGATTGCCTGGCTCCTGGTGGGAAGTGCTTTGGGTTGGGGTGTCGTTCAATCAATCAAGAAATCCATGCCGTTGTTTCAGGTGCCTGCGGCGAAGAGTTAACCGAGTGATTTTTGCGGGTTCGGATCAGAACCGAACGAGCCCGTTAGCAATCTCTGGCCGCCGTCCATTACACGGCCGTTTCCAAAGCGCCAGAGGGCTGGCGCACTCCAAGACCTGGCGGACATCCCCAAGTTCCATGTCTCGGGAAGAGCTCGATCGCTATTTGGCCTCCCGTGTTTCCCCATCCCCCAACTTCAGCGTCGGCTTGTTCAAATTATCGCGGACGTTGAATGTCACCCAATGTCCGCTGATGGCATGGGCGGGAAATCCGCAACAGAGCGCGTAATCGCCACTCTCGCTGG
>CAILNN010000270.1 GCA_903835555.1 uncultured Verrucomicrobiota bacterium | reverse complement strand
TTTCTTCAGTAAAGCTCCCTAGACTTGCCGGTGTAAACCATCGTCTGCTCCCCTTGAAACCGGAACTGAGCGTAAAATAAAATCCAGTTCGGTAGAAGAATCGGAAAAGGATCCCGGGGGACGCAACCAGTAGAAGAACGACGACCCCGATGGGTATATTCATCCTCGCCTCGTTGATAACGTTTTACGGCAATTATGACTGAGGTTTAAGCGAAGGGGCCGAGCCACCACTATCTAAACGGCCCCGAATTCTTTTGAGCGTGGGACTAAGGCTCAAACTTTGCAATTCCAATGAGTGACCGTTTGCTTCAACCCGCCCACCTCCAGACGCCAAAACCCTTCGGAGTTGTTCCCGAGTATCGGGATCATCCATCAACTGGCGGACGTCGTTCGAGATGTGCGCTTTCATTTTCTGTGTTCTCCTGCTTCGAGTTTGGGCTTGATGGAATCGAGGCTTGTGAACCCCTTTCTTCCTTGCTCCCGCCGTATGAATTTGACGATCTTTTCGTTCTCTTCCAAGGGGTACAACCGACGCTTTCCGCCAACGCGGGTAAATTCCAAAAGGCCCTTGCTGCTCCAATGCTGGATGGTAGAATAATTTTGGCCGGAGCGTTGCGCCAACTCTTTGGCATCAACCAACTTAGGGCTCGTCTGACTCGGGCGTGGCTGACCGTCAGAACTCATTGTATGTCGAAGGTGCTTAATTATCACCATTGTGTCAACACTTTCGACGCTTTCGATACTGCTGACGCTGCTAACAGGTCTAACGCAACCGTAAAGCAGTATCCGTTGCGCCACCCGGAACAATAGTTGCTTTGGATTACCATGCTTTTCCTTTTGGCTGACCAGGGATTGCATTTGCTCGGCATCGCCGATAGGATGGGCAAGTAATCATGGAGTGGCTTCGGGCGATGAGCATTACTTCTTCACGAGTTTTTGCCCTCCTATGGGTCTGTACCAACTGGGCTTTGGTCGGGAATCTGTGGGGCGAGGTGTCGGCACGATCGGACCTCGATTGGCCGACTTATCTCGGGAATAAACGGAGGAGCCTTTATTCGCCCCTCCAGCAGATTAATCGGACCAATGTCGCGAGATTGCAGGTGGCTTGGAGCTATGATACGGGCGATAAGGGGGAATACCAGGCCAACAATTTGATTGTCGGCGGGGTTCTTTTTACCGCTTCGCCTGCAAGGAAGGTGATTGCCTTGGATGCCGCCAACGGCAAGGAGCTCTGGAGGTGGGACCCGCAACAGGAACGACCTGGGGGTGTTGGTTGGCGGCAGCGAGGATTGGTGTTTTGGCAAAATGAAACGGGCGGTGAACGCCGTCTCTTTACGGGCGTTGGCAATTATCTCTATGCGCTAGACCCCAAGTCCGGGCAGATCATTCGGGGCTTTGGACAGAATGGTTCCATTCATTTGGGGACTGGGCTGACCGCTGAAGGCACTCCGAGCGTCGGGCTCAATACGCCGGGCATCACTTATCGCGATACGCTCATTATTGGGGGCGTCGGAGGCCCAGGAGCCGTTCGCGCGTTTGATGTTCGGACTGGGCAACTCCGTTGGATTTTCCATCTTATTCCGCGCCCGGGTGAAGTCGGATACGAGACCTGGCCCGCTGACGCCTATAAAACGGCCACGGGACTCATGCCGTGGTGCGGTCAAGCTCTGGATGAAGAGCGAGGCATCGTCTACGTGGCCACCAAAACGGCGGAACCTGATTTTTTTGGGGGCAAACGGCACGGGAAGAATCTCTTTGCCAATTGCCTGATCGCGCTGGAAGCCGCCACGGGCAAGCGGTTGTGGCATTACCAGATTGTTCATCATGATCTGTTGGATAAGGATTTGCCCTGTCCCCCGGTGCTTTTGACCGTGAACCACAACGGTCACCAGGTGGATGCGGTGGCTCAGGGGACCAAACATGGGCGGCTTTTTGTATTTGACCGGGTAACGGGCGAACCACTTTGGCCAATCGAAGAGAAGCCAGCACCGGCGTCGAGTCTACGGGACGAAGAATCGTGGCCTACGCAGCCGATGCCGTCCAAGCCGGCACCGCTGATGCGTCAGCAGTATACGGAGGCGGACGTCTCCAACATTTCACCGGAGGCTCATAGCAACAGCCTGGAACGACTCCGGGTATCGCCAAATTTCGGGCCTTTTCCCACACCCAGTCTCCAGGAGACGGTCATGTTTCCCGGATTCGATGGCGGCATGGAGTGGGGCGGCGGTGCCGCCGATCCGCAGGGCATCTACTATGTGAACATCAACGAGATGCCTTGGCTGTTGCAGATGGTTGAAACGCGGCGATCGGACGGTTCATCCGTTCCCAAAGGTGAGCAGGATTACATGGCCTTTTGTGCACCGTGTCATGGGATTGATCGGGCGGGTAATTTGTTAAGCGGATTTCCCACGCTGATTGACGTTGGCAGTCGGAAGCCGCGCGAGCAGTTGGCGGCGATTCTTCGGCAGGGCAATGGGCGCATGCCGGCCTTCGATGCCCTTCCGGAAAATCAACGGAATGGGATTTTGGACTATGTCCTTGGGTTGGGCCAGGGATCGGCCAGTCGCCGGGAGGAAGGTGTCGTCGCGCCGATCGATACCAATCCTGCTCCGCCCTATACATTTTCTGGATTTAAGCGTTGGCTGGACGCGGAAGGGTATCCAGCAATCAAGCCACCTTGGGGCACGTTGAACGCCGTCGATCTGAACACGGGTGAGATCAAGTGGACGGTGCCGCTGGGTGAATATGCGAAATTAAAGGCGCGAGGAATTCCGCCAACAGGCACGGAAAATTACGGGGGACCGGTGGTAACAGCGGGTGGGCTTATTTTTATCGGAGCGACGGCGGACGAAACCATGCGTGCGTTTGATTCGGATACCGGTAAAATCCTGTGGCAGGCGGCGTTGCCGTTTGGTGGCAACGCAACGCCCAGCACCTACACGGTCAATGGGCGGCAATACGTGGTCATTTCGGCAGGGGGGGGGAAATCGGGGCGTCCATCGGGAGGACAGATTGTAGCGTTTGCTCTACCGGAATCGGATTAGTTTTACGTTGTTCGGCTAAAGGAGGCTCGCTGGCCCGTGGCAATCGAAAGCTCGGATACTCATTGGGTATTGAGGTTTCGGTAGATATGAATCGAGTCGGCACCCCTGCCGGGGTGCGTCTGCTAGAACTGGCAATCATCCGGTGGTGTCGCTACGCTCAACCACCGGCTGGGAAGCCTTCGGCTACCGGAAAAAAGGACCCAACGGTAACAGAGCATAACTAGGCCGTGTTTTCAAAATGCATTTGCCTATCTGCTGGCCAAAACAGGCGGGGGCTTCGTTGCTCCTCGGTCACGTATATCCAAATACTCAACCGCGTCGCGCCTCGCCCCCGCCTGTTTTGGCTGGCGCATATAGACAAAGCCATTTTGAAAACGCGGCCTAAGCACACGCGGCGATCACTTGTTCGATGAGGGCAATGCCTTCCTTGGCCTGGCCGAGGGAGAGGTTGAGGGACGGGAGCAAACGGATCACCTGGCCGCCGCTGGGGACGGTAAGAACTCCGGCTGCGTGGAGGCGATTGACCATCTGGAGCGACGGGAGGGTCGTGGAAGCCGACATTCCCGGGATTTGTTCACGCGGTTGCAGTTCGAAGCCGAGCATGAAGCCGACGCCGCGGGCGGACTTCACCACGGTGGGGTAGGTTTGGACTAGGCGTCCCAACTCGGATTGGAGCCAACCGCCTGTGGTTCGCACATTGTCGGCCAGTTTTTCCCGTTCAATAACATCAAAAATCCGGGATGCAACGGCGCAGCCCAATGGATTGCCGCCGTAGGTGGTAGCGTGGGTGCCCGGGCCTAGGAGTTCGCTTAAGGCGACGCCGTGCGCTTCGTCCCGCACCCAGAAGGCACCGATGGGAAAGCCACCGCCGAGCGATTTGGCCATGGAGAGGCCGTCAGGTAGGAAGCCTGTCGCACCGGAGAAGCCTTCGAGGATTCGCTGAAAGCTTTGGAACCGACCGGAGCGGAAGTGGCCACATTGGACGCCGTCCATCAGCAACAGGAGTCGCTTCTTATCGCACAAGGCACGAAGGCCAACGAGGTACTCGGCAGTGGCGGGGGTGATGCCCCCTTCCCCTTGAATACCTTCTATGAGAATAGCGGCTGTGGCTGGCGATAAAGCCTCACGAGCGGCCGCCAGATCGTTGAAGGGAATATGCCGGAAACCGGCGACCATTGGCTCGAAGCCTTTTTTAACCTTTTCCTGCCCGGTGGCAGAGATACCGGCGAGGGTACGTCCGTGGAAGGAATTGAAGGCGGTCAAGACCTCAAACCGGCCTTCGTCATGTCCAAATTTTCGCGCCAGTTTATAGAGGCCTTCGTTGGCCTCAGCCCCAGAATTGGAGAAGAAGACTTTGCCGGGTGCCAGGTGGCTGACAATGCGTTCGGCCAAGCGCCCTTGGGGTGCGTTGTAGTACAGGTTGGAGACGTGAACGAGGCGGCGGGATTGCTCAATCAAGGCTTCGGTGATTTCCGGGTGGGCATGGCCGAGGGAACAGACCGCGATACCGCTGCCAAGGTCGAGGTAGCGCTTACCGGTGACATCCCAGACGTAGGAGCCGGCACCATGGCTCAGGGCCACATCGAAGCGCCCGTACGTTGGCATCACGTATTTTTGGAACAACGACCGCACCTCGGACACTTGGTTGTGAACAATGGGCGGCAGGGGAGACTCTAGTTCTTTCATCGCAGCGGGACCATTAGCGGACAAAATGGATGGCTAGCGCAAAGAGAATTCCGTTCTAATCGGTGACGAACGTCATGCCGACCCGCAATCGATTTCCCACTCCGCGGATCGTGACGATGTTTTGGCCAAAAACGACTCCGGACGGGCGTTGGCTGCGCCGATAGGTAGCCAGGGTTTTGAGCGGTTCGACACCGACTTCGGCGGTTTGCTGATTGGTGGCCGTGATGCTGCAACGGGTGCAGGGCTTGATGATGCGGAATTCGATGTCCGCTGCCTGGATGGTTTGGGCGGTATCCTCGATGTAGGCCGGACCGCCGGCCACGACCAAATTGGTGCGAAACCGGTCCATCAGCAGGGGCGTACCGCCGATGCGATGGTTCAAATCAGCCAACGATTCCTCTGAAATCAAGAGGATGGGGTAGGCGTCGGAAAACCGATTCTCTGCGTCAATGGACCCAGTCCATTCGCGGTTGCTCAGTCGTCGGTGATCGGCGGGAAAACGCACGAGATGCACCGGGCGCTTGAGGAAGTTAGAAAACCATTCGGCTGCGGTAGGGCCTTCATCGAGTGCATCGAGCGAATGACGCCAGACCTGGACCGAGCGCAAGACCATGGGACGAACTTCCAGAGGAATCACGAGCGCCTCCAGAGCGGGACCGCGCACCACCAGGGCATCACCCGTAAGCTCGGTGTTGATTAAGGCCATCCGGGGTTCCTCCCGCTGGGTTATAAAGGCTCCTGAAGGATCAACCACCATCCATTCGCGGTCGCGTTCCAATCCCTGGGAGGTCAAGAGAGCCTCGGATACATGAATACCACGACAGGACTTGACCGGATAAATGATCAGGTCCGTTAGTGTAAGGGAAAAGGAAGAACTCACGGCTGTGGATACCAATCCTGGGGTCGGTAGAGGCGATGGAGATTTAGGGGCCAGGTTTTAGGTAGATAGCCAACCAATCAAAGATGGTTTGATGCCAGAGTTCGCTGTTTTGGGGTTTAAGCACCCAATGCCCTTCATCGGGAAAGATCAGCAGTTTGGATGGAATGCCCTGGCGTTGAAGGGTGGTGAATAGTGCCAATCCTTGATTTAGCGGAACGCGGAAATCGTTTTCGTTGTGGATGATCAAATTGGGTGTCCGGAACTTGGCCGCGAACTGGTGGGGCGACCACTTTCCAAAATCAGCGTCCTTCCATGGAATTCCGTGGTCCCATTCCTCAAACCACAGCTCCTCGGTAGCCCCATACATGCTGTCGAAATCGAAGACGCCGCAATGAGTGACCAGGGTCTTGAATTTGTCGGTGTGGCCCTGGAACCAATTCATCATATAACCGCCGTAGGAGGCACCGGCGGCAGCCATGCGCTGGGGATCGATGTCGGGCTGTTCTTCCAGCCAGCCGAGGCAAGCCATCAGGTCATCGAACACCTTGCCGCCCCAATCGCGGGAGATGTCGTCGGTGAATTTCTGACCAAACCCGGTGCTACCGCGCGGGTTGGGCATGGCAACGATATAGCCCTGGGCGGCCCAGAGTTGGGCATTCCAGCGGTACGACCAGGAGTCGAGAAAAGCCGATTGCGGACCTCCATGAACCCAGAAAACAAGGGGATACTTATGGCCCTCCTGCCATTGGGGCGGGCGAAGGACCCACATTTGAATGGGGGTACCGCCCGCGCCGGATACCGTCACCGACCGAGGTGTGGGGAGGTTGATGGACTGGCGGAGGGAGGCATTGGCCTGGGTCAGCATCTCCGGTGTGCCCCCGGTGGCCGCGACCCGAAATAACTCTGCGGGTTGGTCCAGTTGTGACTCAAGGCCATAGACCCAATGCCTATCGGGCGAAATGGTTGCATCCGTTGAAGTTCCCGCTTTTAGAATGGGCCTGCCGGTGCCACCCGTGAGCGGGACGGTCCAAAAAAGTTTGGAACCATGGTCTTCAGCCGTGACCACCAGACCGCTGGAGTCCGCCGACCAGGTCAGGTCTTCGATGGAGGCGTCCCAATCGGCGGTGAGACTCTTGGTTTGTCCTGTTGAGCGATCCAAGAGCATGAGCTGCCAGCGGTCAGCTTCGAAGCCGCGCCGACTTTGAGCACGGTAGGCCAGCCATTTGCCGTCGGGGGAATAGTGCGGGCAACCGTCTGCGGCCGGATTGCTGGTCAATGGATGGCGTGAACCGTCGGACACTTTCACCGCCCATAGGTCATGGTTGGTATCCCACGCTTCCTCACGCGTGGGGTCGGGAGTGCGGGTATAGGCAATTTCTTGCCCATCGGGGGAAAAAGCGAATTCGTCACCGGACTCGAAGGTGGTGGAGTTGGGAACGGCATCCCATGGTCCGGGGGTCAAATCCCGGGGTGCTCCGATGGCGTTTCCCTGATCGATATCGGTGAGGAAAAGATGTTGGCGACGTCCGTCGTTCCAGGAGTCCCAGTGGCGGATGAGCAATTGGGTATAGACCCGAGCCTTGACCTTATTTTTCTCCTGCCTATCCAGTCGCTGCTGGTTGGCGGCATTGGACTCCGTATAAGGGCGGTCGGAGAATTCGGGATAGACAGACGAGACAAACGCCAAGTGGTGCCCGTCGGGCGACCAGACGGGCTGATGCGCCCCGGTGGATATCTGGGTCAGTGGACGTGCTTCGCCGCCGGAGGTTGAGATGACGTAGATTTGGAATTCACCATCGCGATTGGATTCAAAGGCAATCCACTTGCCATCCGGCGACCAGGTGGGATGACGGTCGTGGCGAGGACTGCTGGTTAAGCGGCGCGGAGCGCCACCGGCGGAGGGAATAAGCCAAATATCGCTGTCGAGGCGGTTTTCCTTTTGATCGACATCGGAGATCACGTAGGCAAGCCATTGGCCATCGCGGGAGAGATGGACCTCCGACAAGCGATGAAAGGCACTCAGATCGCTAAAGGTGATCGGACGGGCGGCTTCGGAGGCAATCAGCCCCATCGAGGCCAAGCGGACGGAAAGAAGGAGGGCTGTCGATGTCCGGCGGAAGAAAGACGACTTCACAGCGGGAAACTGGGGTGAAAGGTTCGGCGAGGCAAGTGTCCTTAGGGCGTGCGATCCTGATTGGGGATTGGAAGAGTCGGGGTCTCAGCCCTTGAGGTCGGCAGCGGCTAGGCGTTGGAGATACTCCCATGTGTAGATGCCGGTGGCATGGCCGTCGGCCCAAACGGGTTGGACGCCGTAACCGCCGACCCGGCTAAAGCCAGCCAAGGTGAACGCATTGGACGCGTAGGGCCTAGAAGGGGCTCGATAGGTGTTCCCGAGGATATCTTGTTCACCGGCGCAACTGGCGCAGGGACAAAAGCGGCGCAATGTCTCGAGAGCGATAAAGGATTCGTTGCCTTCATCCCATCGGATGGCGAGTTCACGGTCAAAGGGGGTGACGTCTAAGGGCGACATGGATTGACAAATTGACTGCGGATGTGCCCGGGAGCAAGGATCGGCATGAGACTTAGGACTCCTAAACTTGGGAAAGAGGGGTGGCCCCCCACAGAGAAAAAATCGGACCGCCGACGGCTCGACGGAGGCTCTCAGTCGGTCAGCGCTTCGGGAAATTGAGAGCCGGAGTTTTGCGTCGACTCGCCACGCCTTTAATCCCATGGTTACCAAGTGATTGCCAACGCCCGGGGAGTTGCCGCCCGTCTACTCCTGGCGGCGGAAGAGCCTGGTGACTTTTTAGAAAATCGATTGGAGCGTGATTCGGGATTCATGGCTTTGGCGGGGGTGGATCGGCGGCTATGTCAGGATTTGGTTTTTGGGACTCTTCGATGGCAGCGCACATTGGATTGGCTGGGGGAAAAGGCGGGCGTGCAACGTCCCCCTCCCCCGCCCGCCCGGGTTTTGCTTCGACTGGGGTTGTACCAATTGTTCTGGCTCGACCGCATACCGGAATTTGCGGCGGTCAATGAAACGGTTGCGCTCGCGCAAACCATGGGAGCGAAACCGCTGGGAGGTTTTCTAAATGCCGTATTGCGTCGGGCATGCCGCGAGCGAACGGGACTGCAGACCCAATTGGTGGCCCTGAAATCGGAGAATTCCGCCTTGGGGTGGTCCCATCCGGAGTGGTTGGTGGCCCGATGGGCCAAGCGGCTGAGCGAACCCCAACTTCAAGAGTTACTGGCTTGGAATAATTCGCCACCGCCGACTTTCGTACGCTGCAATTTGCTCAAGGGGGATTCCGGTACACTCGTGAATGCGTGGAAGGCGGAGGGGGTTGAATATGAGGCCAAGTCATTTCCGTGGGTAGAGGAGGGCCAAGTTTTCACCATTCGTCCACCCGGAAGCATGGCGGCGCTACCGAGTTTTCGGGAAGGCCGGTTTTACGTTCAGGACCCGAGCACATTGTTGGCCATCCGCGAGCTAGATCCAAAACCAGGCGAGTCCATTCTGGACCTTTGCGCTGCCCCCGGCGGCAAGACCTGCCATGCGGCCCAATCAATGGGAAATGTGGGGCAAATTCTTGCCACCGACGAATCCCAAGGACGCCTCGAACTCTTGACCGAGAATTGTCTGCGACTGGGAGTGACTTGCGTTACCGCCCGCTCAACCCTTAAAGCGGAAATTCCACCGACTTCTTTTGATCGGGTCCTCGTCGATAGCCCCTGCTCGAATACCGGGGTCTTGAGGCGGAGGATTGAGCTCCGATGGCGGCTTCGACCGGAAGAAATTCTCCGTTTGAGTCGGGTGCAACTCCGCTTGATCAAGAACGCTTTTTCCGCGCTAAAGCCAGGCGGACGGCTGGTTTATTCCACTTGCAGCCTGGAGCCAGAAGAGAATCAGGAGGTCATCAACCAGATTTTGGCCGAAGTGCCTCAGCTTCAGCTCTTGAACTCCACACAGCTCCATCCGGTTTCCGACCATGTAGACGGGGCATTTGTGGCGAGTTTTCAGCGGGCTGGCCTCTGATCCGGCCCGGGACGTTTCGAACGCCGCTGGGCAATGGCGATTAAGCGGTGATGACCAAGACCGATCGGTCCAGGATATCCAGTTGGCGGCTGAGCCATTGCCAGGTTTCAGCGGCCTTTTCGGTGGCCAATTCGGGGAGGAAAAGGAGTGGCTGAGGGGTTAATGCAGCCAGGGAGTCGGCTTCATTGACGGCTCGACGGATGAGGGATTCATCCAAGAGTCCGGAATAAGCGACCTTGAGTTGCCCCACCAATGTTTCCTTGAGGGCACGAAGAACTTCCTCCTCATGGGAGAGGAGGCGAGTTGGCGAGAGTTGAATAAAAGAGGGCATCCCCTCGTGGAACAGATTTCTTGGCAACAGCATAACAGCAACCAGAGGTTCGAATTTTGTCGACCGGTCGTCTACCCAACTTAGACCACTAACCCCGTTTGTCTATTCAGGGGAGCTTTGGGGTCAGGCCGGATATAGGTGGAGCAGGGCCAGCTTTTTTTCCATCGCCACCATCACTCGTAGCGCGAAGTCAGGAGTCCTGAGACTTGGCGGACTCCGAGCAAGCGCAAGACGGTCCGGTCTAAATCGGCTAGGACTTCCGGGTTATTTTCCACTTTAGCGCGCAATAACGCTCCTAGCATCACCGAATACACCTGACGCGCGGCCTCCTTTGGATTCAGCTTCTCGACATCGCCGACCTCCACGGCATCCGAGATAGCCTGTTCAAGATAGGCCAGGATGCGCTCCATAATTTCCTGAGTCTTGGCT
Organism: uncultured Verrucomicrobiota bacterium; assembly: GCA_903835555.1. Taxonomy (GTDB): domain Bacteria; phylum Verrucomicrobiota; class Verrucomicrobiia; order Limisphaerales; family UBA9464; genus CAILNN01. Next base: position 22,248 of record CAILNN010000270.1, on the reverse strand, counting down.
CGAATTCGAGGGTCCTGCGTGGCCAATTCCGAACCAACATTGGCATAGGGGCATCCGACTACAAAGCCGTAGCGCTGAAACATTTCCCGCTGTGACTGGTACCCCTTGCGACAGAAGCCTTCGATCCGTTCCAAGGGAGGACATTCCGATGAAAAGATGGCCTCCATATCCGGCACCTTGGACTCCCAATACGATTCATAGGCTGCGACTGCCAGTTCCGACTTGCTGGCAAAGAAATAGTAAAAGCTCCCCTTCTTGACCCCGGCCACTTCACAAATTTGATCCACCCCGACGGCTCCGTAACTGCTTTGCCAAATAAGAGTCAAAGCGGCTGAAAGGAGCTTCGAACGGGCGTCACTGGTTCGTCCCATGGCAATTCGGGTAGGATTTAATCGAGAGTAACTGTAGGCGGATAATCAATCTAATTATTGTTGACTAGACTGTCAACTAACCACCGCGAAAGAACTACTCGATTGGTGGCAATTGGCTACTAGCTGGCACCAATCCCAACACCGTCTCGATGGCCCTCGCTGCGGCCACGAAACCAAAGGTCCCAGTCACATGCGTCGCCGAGCCATAGCCCCAGTTGCAGTTGAGGCGAGGTCCGCCGACTCCTTCACTCGGCGACATTGGGCGATCTCCGACCGTTCCGTCCGGTTGTGGATAGAGTGGTGTCTCCAAGGAATAAACAGCGGGAACTCCCATTGGGGATGAATCCCTGGGAAATCCATGCTGTTGTCGCAATCGCTTTCGCACCTCGCTCAGCAGTCGGTCATGGGTCACTTTGTGCAAATCGGCAATACGCACTTGGGTCGGGTCTCGCCTACCGCCAGCGCCACCACAACTGACACACGGAATACCCCTGGCACGGCAGTGGGCGATGAGGTGGCACTTGTTGGTGACCGCGTCGATGGCGTCGATTACGCAATCCGGGTGGATGGCGGTCGGTCCATTCTCACGGTCGCCGGACAGGCCGGAAAAGCACAGCAAGCGGTCAGCCGATGCTTGGGTAAAGTATTCGGAGACGGCCTCGAAATGACCGGCTGGATTGATTTGTCGAAGACGTTCCGCCATGACGTCGACCTTTGCGCGACCGATGGTACCGTCCATGGCGGGCAACTGCCGATTGACGTTGCTGATGCAGATTTCATCCAAATCGATCAACCGAAGGTGGGAAACGCCTGATCGCGCCAAGGCTTCGGCCACCCAGGTTCCCACGCCGCCCAACCCGACGATAATCATGCGGGAGGAAGCCAATTTTGCCAGGGCTGATTGGCCATATAAGCGACCGATCCCGCCAAATCGATTTTCGAATTCCCCCATGTCATCGAGCTTTGGCGATTCCCCTAGCGATTCAGAAACAACTGTTCTCCGGGAAGTTCCGGAAGCGAACCTGGGAGGAGTCCGACTTCTTTTTCAATGGCGTCCTCAATGATGTCATCGGTCAGCAGGGGGCCACGGCAAACTCCCCGAACCATGCCACGCATGGTCTGAGCGCCGAAGTTCACAAGCCCTTGTCTCAAGGGAAGACTGAAAACCGCGAGGTAAAGTCCGTAGACAACCGGGTGCCAACCGTTGGCATATCCTGCCTCGATTGCTTCCAAATACCGGAGTATAATTCGTTGGTCCCGCAAAGCTCGCAATCGTCCCAATTGCCGTTGCCCGACCGCTCGACTGGCTTCGCTGAAGGGCATGGCCGACATCCAACGATCACAATTCTTATCGAGTCGGATGAGGTCCCTGGATTTTCCGTTCCTGGTCAAATGCCAGGCTTCCAGCACGACCGGCCATTCTTGCTGAGCCAAGACCGTTTGCCGGTAATGACCAACCCAGGATTTTAAGGCTTCGAGGGTGGATATAGGCATGGAATCGGGCTCAGATGACCAGACGGACGATGCCCGTGAAGCGCCGATGCGCTCCGCCAAAGCACTGACCTCGGACAAAATGGCCGAGTTATCGGGACTTGCTGCTTTGGGCGAAGACCGCATCACGACCTCAGCTTACCGCGGACTCCAGGGGATGCGAGAGCGTTTTTGACAGGGACTCGGCTTGCTCCAATCCCAATACCTGGCCAATTTGCCCAGTGTCTTCATTAACCCACCTGACTCCCGAGGGAAATCTGCGCATGGTCGATGTCTCGGCCAAGCCGGCCCTACGACGTGAAGCGATTGCCCGAGGGGAAATACGTCTCGCAATCTCGACACTCGACCTGATCGAGGCCAACCAAGTGTCGAAAGGGAACGTATTGGCGGCGGCCCGACTGGCGGGAATCATGGCGGCCAAGCGAACGGGCGAACTGATTCCCCTATGCCACCCGCTTCCCCTGACCGGATGCGATGTCGACTTCAAGATACCCGACAGCCGCGATCGCCTGGAAATAACAGCTACCGTACGGATAACGGCCTCTACAGGAGTTGAAATGGAGGCGTTGACGGCGGTATCGGTTGCCGCCCTGACCGTTTATGACATGTGCAAGGCGGTGGACAAACAGATGGTGATTGGAGATGTGCGGCTGGTGAAGAAGACCAAGCAGGAGATTCAGGGTGGGAGTGTGGGTTGAGTGGGGTGGCGCGGTTTGGCGGAGATTCCGTGCAGCAAGACACGGAAATCGCTTTGCACAAGGTTGGATGCATCTAGAAACGATGCACAGAAGGGACAGAACCAGCGCCCGGGTTATCCAACTGTCATTTTTCGTTTGGGGGGAAAAGCGGCGGGGTACCGCATTTACTGAATCCATTGGCGGCGATGGAGCCAACTTTTTACGCCCAGGGTCAGGCCGAGGTAGAGGACGACGGTCAGCAGCAGCCACGGCCAGAATGCCATTGGCAAGGGGACGAAGCCCAGGACATGGGCCAACGGGGAAACGGGTAGCCAAAGACCGATGGCGAGAATCAAGAAAGTGGTGAAGAGGAGTGGTCCGCTGGCGCGGCTTTGAATAAATGGAATCCGGTTGGTGCGAATCACGTGAATGATCAGGGTCTGAGTGAAGAGGGATTCAACGAACCAGCCGGTCTGAAAGATGGACGCGTGGGCGGGGTTCCAGCAGTCGAAGAGATAGAGCAGGATAAAATAGGTAGTGTAGTCGAAGATCGAGCTGAGGGGGCCGATGAAAAGGATAAAGCGTGTGATCTGGTCGATTCGCCATGGGCGAGGGAGCTTAACCTGGTCCTCATCGACATGATCCGTCGGTATGGCAACTTGGGAAAAATCGTAGAGCAGATTATTGGTCAGCACCTGGATCGGGAGCATGGGAACAAATGGGACGAAGGCGCTGGCTCCCAAGACGCTGAACATGTTGCCAAAGTTTGAACTGGCACCCATCCGGACGTATTTGACGATGTTGGCGAAAACACGGCGTCCTTCGACGACTCCATCGGCCAGCACCATCAGGTTCTTTTCTAATAGAATGATGTCGGCTGATTCTTTGGCGATATCGACTGCCGAATCGACGGAGAGGCCGACGTCAGCAGCGCGAAGTGCGGGCGCGTCGTTGATTCCGTCGCCGAGGAAACCGACCACATGACCAGCGGACTGGAGAGCCCGGATAATGCGTTGTTTATGGCCTGGGGAAAGTCGGGCAAAAACGTCATTCTCTTTGGCGCACAGAGCCAGTTCCGCCTCTGACATGGACTCCACTTCTGAGCCCAGAACGACGCGTGGGACTGCCAAGCCGACCTCAAGGCAAATCTTGCGAGTGACCAAGTGGTTGTCGCCGGTGAGAATCTTGACCCGGATACCGCGCTCGAAGAGGGCGGCGACAGCGGGACCAGCTGTTTCCTTTGGGGGGTCCAGAAAAGAGACGAATCCTTTTAGGATCAGTCCCGTTTCGTCGAGTTTGGAAGCCAGATGCAGACCATCCATCGGGCGGTAAGCCACAGCAAGGACGCGCAATCCTTCGGCGCAGAGTGAGTCGTATTCCTGCTGAAGGGTGGCCATAAAGGTGGCGTCCAACGGCTTCACCACACCCTTTAGATCGTATTGGGTGCATCGCTTGAAGATTTCCTCGGGCGCTCCTTTGCTCAATAAGCGGAATTCGTCCCGTGGGTTGCGAATGACGACGGACATCATCCGGCGGGTAAAATCAAACGGTACTTCGTCGACTTTGACTGAACCGGCCCATCCGGACTCTTCTTCAAGCCGTACATGTTCCAGGATCGCGCGATCCAGCATGTTCTTAAGGCCGGTTTGGAAGTGGCTGATGAGGTAGGCTTGATCGAGAACCTCGGTGTCTTCGTCTCCGGCCGTATTGGTATGACGTCGAAGAACCACTTTGTCTTGAGTGAGCGTGCCGGTCTTGTCGGAGCACAGGACGTCCATGGCACCCAGGTTTTGAATGGCATTGAGACGTTTAACGATGACCTTCTTTCGCGAGAGCACGACTGCGCCATTGGAAAGACAGACCGAAACGATCATCGGTAGCATTTCCGGGGTAAGGCCAACGGCAACGGCCAGTGAGAAAAAGAAGGCTTCTTTCCAATCCCCCTTGGTCAGTCCGTTGATGAGGAAGACTAAGGGGACCAGAATGGCTATGAGTATTATCATCAGCCAAGTGAAACGATTTACGCCCCGATCGAAGCTGGTTGGGGTCCCCGCCTCGGTCAGGCTATGGGCCATGCTGCCAAAATAGGTTTGCTTACCAGTGGCAACGACCACGACCAAAGCCGATCCGCTTTCCACGCTGGTTCCCAGGAAACAGAGGTTGGGCATTTCGAGGGTCGATCGACCGGGTAAGGGGCCTGCCAGGACAGACTTTTCGGCAGGCATTGATTCGCCCGTCAAGCTGGCTTGGACCACGAACAAGTCCTTGGCGGTGAGCACGCGAACATCCCCTGGGATCATGTCACCGGCCGCCAATTTGACGACATCGCCTGGGACAATCTGACTCAGCGGCACGTCTTGTTCCTGTCCGTCGCGGAGAACAGTGGCGTTGACATGAATCATCGCGCGGAGGCGAGCGGCGGCAGCATCGGCCTTTATCTCCTGGAAAAAGCGAAGACCGACTCCGAGAACCACCATGACCGCCATGACGGCGGCGGCGGCAATGTCGCCAGTTGCTGCGGACACGACCGCGAGCGCCGTCAAAAGGATGACCAGGGGGTTGCGGATGGCTGCTAGGAATCGAATCCACCATCCACCGCCGCCTTCCTGGGTGACCTCATTGGGGCCATAGGCCACCAAACGGGCGGATGCTTCATCTTGAGTCAGTCCCGTCCAACTACTTCGGCAAGACGTGAGGACTTGCTCGGGGGTACCGCCCGCCGCTTCGGTCAATAGAGGGGAGACCCGAATGGCCCCCTTGGTCCGTTCGGTGGTTGGCAAAGGGGAAGGCATTTTATGACCCTAGGGCAGATTAGGCTTGAGAGGCAACATGACCTCATTACGACGCAGAAACGAGGGGGTCCACGGCGGGTCGAAATAGGCGTAAACGGGTTCGCCATCGCCAATTAATCTCACTTTCTGAAGCCACGTTTCCAACTGTCTGCGCGCCTCAGCCTCGGTCTCGGTTCGTCGGTAGCCGGAGAATCGGTAGACGGCGAATCGCCTCGCCGGTAGTTCCCGGACTTGGACCGAGGATTCCTTGGGCTGAGGTGGGCGATTGGTCCGGTAGCTTTCAGGGAGGACAAAGGCCATTTCCTGGGTGGCCCCTGGCAACATGAATACAGGGGTTGTCATGGAGATTTTTCCATTATCGGAATTATCTCCCGAAATGTAATGAAACAGGCGCATGAACCCGTTATCGGAACCGTCCGGGCCGGTGCGAGTAGCGGCAATCTGGAGGGAGGGATAATCGCGAACCTCAAAAGGGCCATCGGTGGAGCGGACGGTGTAGGGAGCACTGGCATAACCGGCGCGGGAGGTAAAACAACCGGCGGCCAACACGCCCAAAGCAATCACGGCAAGGATCGAGAGCATGACTTTCTTCCACATTGAGAAATACTAGTGCCGGATTGTCATTAAGCGAGTGGGGGATTGGGGAGGTGATTTGCTGAGGGGCGCGGTTTCAAAAGGCATGTGACTATCTGACGGCTGCCGTCGATTTCACGGCCGTTTCCAAAGCGCCAGAGGACTGGTGCAGTCCACGACCTGGCGGGCATTCGCTCGGTGGTAGGGAAAGCGGCGAGACGCCGCTTCTACTTCTTAATCGGTGCTTTATATTCCGGAAGTTGAAGCGGGCTCTTGCTGGGAGATGCAGTGAAAGGAGCCGAGCCCCCAGATGAGATCGGAGGAATCGATTGGAACGACTTCGCGATCGGAGAATTCCCGTTGCAGGATTTCCTGCGCGAGCCGGTCATTCGGATCGCGAAATGTGGGGAGGATTACCTGTTGATTGGCGATGTAAAAATTGGCGTAGCTGGCAGGCAGCCGCTGACTGTCGCGCTCCACACGACCGGGCATTGGTAATTGGATGATTCGGAAGGGATGTCCGGAAGGGTCGCGAAGTGCTTTCAACCGATGCAAGTTATCCTGCAGCAACCCGTAGTTCTCATCGAGAGGATCGGATTCGACCACGGTGGCAATGGTCGTCCCATCGAGAAACCGGGCGAGATCATCAATATGGCCGTCGGTATCGTCGCCGACGATCCCCTCCCCAAGCCACAAGACTTGAGTAACTCCAAGAAAGTCATGCAGGTAGTGCTCAATCTGTTCGCGATTCAGGTGGGGATTGCGGTTGGGATTTAGAAGGCAAGCCTCGGTGGTCAGGAGAGTTCCCCGCCCATTGACTTCAATGGAACCTCCTTCCATGACGATTCCGGGGGAGAACAGGGGCAATCCGAGCAAGCGGGCGACATGCTGGGGAACAGCGTCGTCCAGCTCATAGGGTGGATACTTGCCGCCCCAAGCATTGTAATCCCAGTCGACGATGGCACGGTCGCGCCCGGCTTCGGAATCGCGAACGATAAAAATGGGGCCATGGTCGCGACACCACGGTTCATAGCTGGGAAACTCGTGGAAATGGACCCGTTCCAGCGGGACATGGTGTCGGCGGAGGACTTGGCGAATCGTCTCCGCCATTTCAACATCCCACACGTTGATATGAACCGCTTCGTGGCGGGTCAGGTGGAAAATGAAGCGGGAGTAGACGTCGGGAATCGCATCATATCCATTGGGGAAACTGATGCCGTCCGGTCGCGGCCAAGTCAACCAGGTGGCTGCGTGATGCTCCCATTCGGCCGGCATCCGGTAACCGAGTTCAATGGGGACAGGTAAAGGCTTCATCCCCTGAGAGGATGCAGCAAGGAAGGGGGCAGGCGCAACCTTGGTCAGGAACGGTTGGCGATCAGACGCAACTCATACTGGACCATCGCCAAAAGAGCAATCGCGGCCGTTTCGACTCGAAGGACCAACGGTCCGAGGGAAACGGGCCGTGCACCAATGGACCGGAAAGTGGCGTATTCCTCGGGCGAGAAGTCACCTTCGGGACCGACTAAGACGGCAATTTTCGGGGGCTCGGCACCGGGGACGTCCGATAGGATATTCCGGAGCGATTCCGGAGAGTCGGCTAGCGAGGCGACGATGATGTGCGACGGGCGATCAGTAGACCGCAGCCATTCCAGTGGGGTCAGAAGAGGCTGAATGCGAGTCAACCACGGGTTTCCCGATTGCTTGGCCGCTTCGGTGGCGATGGTTTGCCATTTATCGCGCTTGGACTCGGGGTCATCGGGACGGCTCACCGAATGGGCGGTCAGCAACGGCTGGATGGCGTGACAGCCTAACTCGACGGCTCGGTGGATGACGCCATCCATGGCCTGGGACTTGGCAACGGCCTGAACCAATACGACCTCGGCGAAGGGAGCGGGGTGGCGTACCCGTTCCCGCACGCAGACAATGACCTCCTGGCGTTGGGCGGATTCAATGACAGCCTTGAATTCGCCACCTTGTCCATCCAAGAGGACCACGGCATCGCCCGGTCCCAATCGCAGGACCCGAGTGGCATGATGGGCCTCTTCGGGTCCCAACCGCAGGCGGTCGCCGGACGTCTGGAGGTGTGGAACAAAGAACCGGTGCATCGGCCAGGCGAGGGCAAGAACTTATGACTAGACCGTCAAGTGACCGGTTTATCCAAAAAACTCGCGAGCTCGCTCCAAAAAGCTTCTGCTTTGCGGATTGACGTTATCGTCGCAGAGATGGGCGAACTCCTCCAGTTTCGCCCGTTGGGCAGCGTTGAGTTTGGTTGGGACTTCGACCGAGATTTTCACCAGTAGGTCCCCTACCCCGCCACCTTGGAGGCTTTTGACTCCCCGACCTTTCAGGCGAAAGAGGGAGCCGGTTTGAGTCCCGGCGGGAAGCCGAATCTGGGCCTTGCCCGTCATGGTGGGCACATTGATTTCAGCACCCAGAGCCGCTTGTGGAAATGAGACAGGAACTTCGCAGAGCAGGTCATCGCCATCCCGTTTGAAGATGGGGTGTTCGGTCAAATGAAGCACCACGTAGAGATCACCCGAGGTCCCACCGCGGTGACCGGCTTCACCGTTACCTGTGGAGCGAAGCTTGGTGCCAGTATTAACGCCGGGAGGAATTCGAAGCGGGACCGTCTGGGTCTTGCTGACGCGACCTTCGCCATCGCAGGACCGGCAAGGGCGGTCGATGGACTCGCCAGCTCCCTGACAGGACGGACAGGTTTGCTGGATGCTAAAGATGCCTCGGGACATGATAACCCGGCCTTTCCCGTTGCAGGTGGTGCATCGGATGCGCCTGGAGCCCTTCTCGGCCCCGGAGCCTTTGCAGTCTTCGCAAACACCGGGTTTGGTCAAGGTCAGGTGTTTTTCGACACCGTTCACGGCCTCTTCCAAAGTGATTTCGAGATCGTATCGGAGGTCTGCACCTCGCGATGGACCTCCAGAATCGCGCTCTTCACCGAACAGGCTGCCCAAGATATCTCCCATGCTTTGGCCACCGAAAGCCTGGCCGAAAATGTCCATGGGATCATGGAATCCACCGCCGCCGGCTCCTGCACGCATCCGGGGATCGAAAGCAGCGTGGCCATATTGATCGTAGGCAGCGCGCTTTTGGGGATCGCTGATGGCTTCGTAGGCTTCCCCCAGTTCTTTGAATCGCTCTTCCGCCGCTTTATCGCCTGGATTGGTATCCGGATGAAATTTGGGGGCCAATTTGCGAAACGCCTTTTTGACCTCTTCTGGGCTGGCATCGCGTTGGACACCCAGAACCTCGTAATAATCCCGCTTTCTCGACGTCGACATGATTATCCTTCAACTGGAACGGTACGACTGGTTTCGCGCTTCTTGGCGACGACGACACTGGCAGGGCGCAGCAGGCGATCGCGAAGGCGGTACCCCTTTCGCAATTGGTGCACGACCTTTCCTTCATCGACATCGTCGGATTCCTGCTGGGAAACTGCTTCGTGAATGGCGGGATCAAATCGTTGGCCCAGAGCGTTGACTTCTTCCAGACCGGCATCCGCGAACGCGCCACGAAGTTGCTGGAGGATCATGGAAACTCCAGACCGGATGGTATCGACGTTTGCCTGCGGTTGTTCGGCGGCAGTCAAGGCCATTTCGAAGTTATCCAGGACTGGGATCAGGCGGGACAACAGAGACTCGTAGGTCGCGCGGCGCACATCCTCCCGTTCTCGGGCCGCTCGCTTCTTGTAATTATCGAAGTCAGCTGTCATCCGCAGCAGGCGGTCATAATTATCAGCAGCTTTGGCCAAAGCAGCCGCCAACTCCTGATTCTCTTGAGAAGATGGAGGCGAGCTTTCCGAATGGCCACCACCATGGGAAGTGGTTTCGGTTGAAGCCGTTGGATTTGGATCGAGAGTGGATTCGTTCATGTCACAACCATCTGCGTCAAAGTGCGACGGAACCTAGAGGGGACTGGTGTAACGGGCAATAGCCAGATAGCGCAGTCTTAGAGGGCAGCATCCCACCCGCTGCGCTCTGGATCAGGTGAGGCATAACCTGCGCGGCGAGCGTTGTTCGGACCGCCCATGGTTCGACGGAGTCTCACCCTACCGATATTCCTTTTATTCAATGATTTACGTTGAAATTGTGCGGGTTGGTGGAAAAGCGGTCAACTCCTGACATGGAGCGAGGTTGCCGATGGCCTGCATGATGCGATCTGAAGCCCATTGGCTCCGGGCTTTGGCACTCAAGCCGGAAGGAATCCATTCGGAACCGGGGGAGTCATCAAATCGCAAGGGAAAGCCATATTTGATCACGACCCGTCCGGGTCCAGGCAACCGCCGATGTCGTCCCCAGGCGTCAAACAATCCGAACAAACGGACCGGGACCACCGGAGCGCCCGATTTGATAGCGATCAGGCCAAGCCCGGGTCGGGCTGGAAGAAGATCGCCGTTGGGAGAGCGCGTTCCCTCGGGGAAAAGAAGGACCATTTCTCCTTGCTCCAGCAGGTTGAGGACTACTCGAAGTCCGGCAGCACCTCCGCCCTCGCGGTCGACGGGAATGCTATTAACGGACCGAAGCCAGGCACCGAAGAGCGGCTGGCGAAACAAGGTATCGCGCGCCAGGAAATAGGTCGCGCGATGGATTCCGACGCCGACGAGAGGTGGATCGGCAAAAGAGGCGTGGTTGGCGGCGAGAATGACTGGTCCGGTGGTTGGGACACGCTCGACATTATAAATTCGGAGGTCCCAATACGCCCGGGCGAGCGCCCGCACAACGACTCGCCAGAAACGATAATTGAGAGAGGGATTCATGGAATCGATCAGACGACTTCGACCCGCAGGGTATCGAAGGCGAGCCATACATTGGGCGGCAAATCCGCCTGGTCGACGTCGTGGTCGTAGTCGTGAGTGAGATGAGTGAGATAAGTCCGTTCGGCACCAATCCGCCGTGCGGCCGTCAGGGCTTCGTCGAGACACATGTGGGTCGGGTGCGGTTGGCGGCGAAGGGCATCCAGAACGACGACGTCGACTCCGTGAACCATGTCCAGCACGTGGTCGGGGACCGCGTTGCAATCGCTCATGTAAGCCAGTCGCCGATGACCATTTTGGATAAAAAGGAATCCCAGGGTCGTCATTCGACCGTGAGGCAGGGGAAAGGGAACCACATGCAAGTCGCCGATATCAAAGGGTCCACGGATGGGGCGTGGGTCTGGATGGAAATAGCCGCGTGGGATGGGACGCCCATCAAAGGCGTAGACAAAAACGCGAAGCAGGGCCTCCAAAGTTTCGTCCGAGGCATAGATGGGCAACGAGCCGCCGCGCAGATCGCAGACCCGGCGACAATCATCCATGCCCATGACATGGTCAGCATGAGCGTGAGTGACCAGCACGGCATCAAGGAATCCCAAGTTTTCCCGCAGCATCTGGGTGCGAAAATCGGGGGTCGTATCAACGACAAGGCGGGTAGAATCGGTGGCGACGTAGATGGATGGGCGCAACCGATGATTGCGCGGATTGGCCAAAAAGGCTGGGGGATAGTCCTTGCCTATGACCGGTACTCCCTGGGAAGTACCGGAGCCGAGAAACCGAAATTCGAACGCCATCGCTGTGACAACGATGAACGGGTTAGAAACAAGTTGGCAATTGGCAATCCACAGGGAGAAATGGAGGAACTGTGCTGACGACGCTGCGGATCAAGAATCTGGCGCTGGTGGCGGACCTAACCATGGAGCTCACGCCGGGCTTCAACGTGATCACCGGAGAAACGGGTGCCGGCAAATCGGTCATCCTGGGAGCGATCAACCTGATTATCGGCCAGCGGGCTGATCGGACGCTGATTCGGAGTGGGACGGATAGTTGCTCCGTCGAGGCCGTATTTGACACGCGCCAGTTATCAGCGCCGCTGGATTCCTTTCTGGAGGAGAACGGTTTGGACATTGGCGAACCGGGCGAACTCCGAATTCGGCGGTCATTCACCAGCGCCGGAACGAATCGGCAATTCGTCAACGGTTCACCGACTTCCGTGGCGATATTGGTCCGGCTGGGAGAATGGTTGGTCGATCTTCACGGACCGCATGAACACCAATCGTTGCTCCAGCCGACCAAACAACTGGCCATTCTCGATGCATTCTCTGGGCTGGATACCTTGCGAGGCAAGTGGGATGCCCTTTGGACGCGCCGCCGGGAACTCCTAGAAGAGCGAACATCCTTGGTCATTGATGATGTGACTTACCATCAGCAATTAGACCTCCTGCGCCACCAGGCGCATGAAATTGAGGCGGCTGGCCTTCGGCCCGAAGAAGAAGCAGAACTCCATACTGAATTTCAGCGAATCAGTAATGCTGCACGCCTTATCGAAACCACCCAGGCAGCCCAGGCGACCTTGAGTGAGGGAGATGATACCCTCATGGACCGAATGGGCACACTCGGGCGGTTGTTGGCTGACTTGCAACGGCATGATCCGGGAGCCGTGGAGCTGATGACGGTGCATGTCAGCGCCGCCGACGCTTTGAACGAGCTCCAATCCTTGCTTTCACGCTATTTTGATCGGCTGGAGCTGGATCCAGAACGTCTGCAAGAGCTGGAAGAGCGAATCGACCTGCTTCAAGGATTAAAACGCAAATACGGTCCAACGGTGGCGGATGTGATGGCATTCGGCGAAGCGAGCCGCGAAAAGTTGGCTGCTTTGGAAGGTCTCGAAAACCGAGCCGCTGAGCTGGCGATGCAGTTGGAACGAGTTGACCGTCAGCTTGGGGAAATTGGTCGAGAATTATCGACGCACCGACGGGAAGCCATTCCCAGACTGAGTCAGTCGGTAGCCGATCAATTGGCGGCCTTGGGATTTCGGCAAAGCCGGGTGGACGTGGAGATCAGCACGAGCGAGACACCAAGTGCCACTGGGTTTGACACGTGCGAATTTCAATTCGCACCCAATCCAGGTGAACCGCCGAAACCGCTTCGTTCCATCGCTTCAAGCGGGGAATTGGCGCGAGTCATGTTGGCGTTTAAGACCGTGCTGGCCGCCGAAGATGAGGTCCCGGTGCTCATTTTTGACGAGGTCGACGCCAATGTCGGTGGAGAAACAGGGCAGGCAGTGGGCCAAAAACTGAGGGAAATAGCAAAGGGGCATCAGGTGCTGTGTATTACCCACCTGGCACCGGTCGCCGCGCACGGGCACAGTCATTACCTAGTGTCGAAGCACGTCGCGGATGGGCGGACCGAGTCCCGAATGGAACGACTGGACGGTCCGGGGCGGATAGCGGAAATCGCCCGGATGCTGGGAGGCATGAGTGCAGCAGCCTTCGGGCATGCCGAGGAATTGTTGGAACGGGCGAAGGAGGGACGGTAAGCAGAGTCGAGCAGGGACTAGTTTCGACACAGGAAGGAAAACTCCGGTGCAGATACCCACTTGCGGAAAGTAGAGTCGGGCGGCAAACCTTCCAGGAGGTCTCGAACGGGCTTCAACTGTCCTGGTAGGTACCATTCTGGAAGCAGCTCGACCAGAGGTTCGAGCACGAAACGCCGCAGATGAGCGCGCGGATGAGGAAGGACCAGACGGTCGGTTGATAACTGCCGTCGTCCCCAAGCGATGAGGTCGACATCCAAGGGGCGAGCCTCATTCAGCATCCGTTTCGGAAGACGACCCGCCTGGCGTTCCCAGTCTTGAAATTGATCGAGCCACGCTTTTGGGGATTCGTCAGCGCCTGCGACCGCGAGTATGATTGTATTCGCAAACACGGGGGACCCGGGCGGACAATCAACGGGTTGAGTCTCCCATACCGACGAATAGCGAAGGGGACGGATCGAAATCTTCTCCAGTTCACGGGCGGCAAACCGAAGTTGAGCCAGCGGATCGCCTAAATTGGCACCCAAAGCAACAACGACTTCGACGGAATCGTCCGTTATAGAATCAGCGGAGTCCGAGCACATCCTGCATATCGTAGCGACCGGGAGTGCGCCCCACAACCCATCTGGCGGCGCGCAGAGCTCCCTCGGCAAACGTGGATCGACTGGACGCTTTATGGGTCAGTTCAACCCGCTCGCCGGCGGCGGCAAAGATGACCGTATGGTCCCCGACTACATCGCCGCCCCGGAGGGCGTGGATGCCGATTTCGGAGGGTGTTCTGGGGCCGGGGACGCCGACTCGACCGTGCCTCAGTTCCTTTTGAAGCTCGATCTCCCGAACTTCGCCGAGGATTTCGAGGAGCGTGGCGGCAGTTCCGCTGGGAGCGTCGCGCTTTAGCCGGTGGTGCATTTCAACGACTTCCAGGTCAAATCCTGGTCCGAGAATTTCGGCCGCCTTACGAGTAAGCCAGAACAGCGTGTTAACTCCTGTCGAATAGTTGGAGGCCCAAACGACTGGAATTGGGGCAATGAGGTTCGCCAGTTGTCTCTTTTCGTGGTCGTTGTGCCCAGTGGTGCCAAGGACCAGTGGCTTAAGAGCGCGAGCGCAGGTTTCCGCGACCGGCACGGAGGCTTCGTGCGCACTGAAATCAATGACGACGTCCGCTGAGTCGATGCAACTGGCCAACGAATCGCCGACGTCAATGGCACCCACGACATTTAAATCGGGATGGCGTGCCGCAGATTGGAGCAGGGCCTGTCCCATCTGGCCTCGGGCTCCATTGATAATGATACGAGTCATAGGCCAATTAACTCAGTAGTCCCAGTCCCGCCAACGCAAGGCGCAGGGCTTCGTGGGTGGGCGACGTAATCGGAACCAAGGGAAGGCGAAGTTCCCCATCCATTCGACCGAGCATCGCCAATGCGGCTTTGGCCGGAGCGGGATTGCTTTCCAGGAACAAAGCTCGGAAGAGGGGTAAGAGGCGATAATGCCGGTCGCGCGCTTGAGAAAAATTTCCGTCCGCAGCCGCATTTACCAAGCGAACCACCTCGGATGGAACGACATTGGAAGCCACGCTGATGACTCCCACAGCACCAAGGGCCATAAACGGGACCGTGAGGACATCGTCACCACTGATGATTTGGAATCGGGGACCGCAAGCCGCCCGGAGTTGGGTCACGCGGTCGGCGCTACCGCCGGCTTCCTTGATGCCCAGGATGGTCGGACAGGCTTCCGCCAAGCGGCGGGTGGTTTCCACACCGATTTCTACGCCGGAGCGGCCGGGAACATTATAGAGGTAGATGGGCAGAGACGTTGCCTGGGCAATGGCGCGATAATGCTGAAACAGCCCCTCCTGTGTCGGGCGATTGTAGTACGGAGCGACTTGGAGCGAGGCATCAACGCCGAGATCGGCTGCCTTTTCCGTCAATTCGATGGCTTCCCGGGTTGAATTAGCGCCGGTGCCCCCCATGACCTTGACTCTTCCGCGAGCGAATCGGACGGTCCATTCAATCACTTGGAGATGCTCCTCTACACTCAGGGTGGGCGACTCTCCGGTCGTTCCCACAGGAACCAACCCATCCACTCCTCCGGCGATTTGGTCCTCCACCAAGCGTTCCAAGGCTGGTTTATCTACTTGACCGTCTCGAAATGGCGTAACGATCGCCGTATAAGTTCCTCTGTACATAATCCGTGAACGGAAAGCATCGGGTATCAGAACAGGGGAGGAAACATTTTTTGGCATCGCCTTGATGGCGAATTTCCTTTGCCACCCGGGATACACCTCCTCACCTTCCCCGCATTCAATCTATGGATACAACCGTTCCGCCACTGCGGACGACAGTCAGCAAGTATTTGCCGTGGCTCCTTGCTTTGCCATTCCTCGCGCTTTACCTCGTGACCCGTCATCCTTGGTACAGCGTCGCCTCTTTAGCGGTAACTGGGGACATGGGCGGGCTGGATGGCTCATGGGTTTACCAAAAACCTGGTTTTGCCCTGGTCACTGGTTTTGTTCGCTGGCTCCCGCTTTCCGCATTACCCAAGGTAGCAAACACCATGGCGGCACTCATGGGTACAGGGGTCTTAGTCTTGCTGGGACGGTGTGCCTACCTCTTGCCGCACGACCGCACCCGGGAAGAACGGCTTAGGCTTCCTAGCGGAGAGTCCGATGCCCTGGGCCGTTGGGTTTGGGTCCCGCCGATACTGGCCGTGAGTCTGCTGGGATTGCAGCGGACGTTTTGGGAGCATGCGACAGCTCAAACGGGAGAGGTATGGGATTTGATGGCGTTTGCCTGGTGCATCCGATGTCTTCTGGAATACCGGGCGGATAGGCAGGACAAGTGGTTTTGGCGATTCTCCATTGTGTACGGACTCGCGGCAGTCGATAACTGGGCGATGTATGGTTTCGCCCCCTTGTTTGGGGTGGCCATCATTTGGATGCGAGGAAAAGATATTTTCGACCTGAGCTTTTTGGGGCGCCTGATTGGACTGGGACTGGTGGGATTTCTCCTTTACCTAGTCGCTCCAATTATCGGTCGGATTCAAACGGGATCATCCATTTCCTGGAGCCAGGGGCTTCATGCTCAGTTGATTTACCAGAGGTCCGTTTTATTTGGAATCCCGCGAGGGCGGATTCTCCTGCTGGCGTTGGTCAATTTACTCCCGATGGTCATGTTCGGAATTCGTTGGGAGGGTTCCAGCCGGACACCCATTGAGAGAATCACGACGATCATCGCCGTCGCGATGTTACAGTTGGCCGGATTGGTCCTGGGCCTCGTCACGGCACTAGACCTTCCGTTCGGTCCACGGCAAATGGTTTATCTCGACCCTTCGGCCGGTGGGGTAACCGTGCCGCTTTTGACCTTCCATTTTTGCAGTGCGCTGGCGACCGCCTATTTCGCGGGATACTTCATCCTTGTGGGCGGATTACGACCGACCCGAAACTGGGAAAATCCAGGGACGGTATCTGGTTTCCTGGGGAGGGTGGGTTGGGCGGTGTGCCTGTTTCTCGCCGTCGGAACCCCCTTCGCGCTGATTGCAAAGAACTGGGCGGCCGTGCGTTCAGAAAACCAGCCTTATCTACAACACTTAGCCAGTGGACTTCGAGAGAAGCTGCCCTCGGAGGGATCCGTCGTCCTCAGTTCTGATTATCTCATGCACGAACTGCTGCTGGCGACTGAGCCGATCGGTTCCGCATCAAAGCCAAATCTCTACATTCTGACGCCCAAGATGCCGGAAATAATCTATCGCCGGCATTTGGCCGACTCATCGGCAGGATCGGCATGGCCCGAATTACGACGAATCGCCGATGCCCGAACCAATATCGCCTTCGAGTTTCTCAGTCTCTGGTATCGGGCTGTTCGGGAGGACCGCGCCTACATGACGTATATTGGAGTTGACTTCTTGACGGAAGGGGTTCGACAGGAACCGTTGGCGCTCAGCGTTCGCGCGAGAGTAGCTGCATCGGAAGGTCTGTCAGGCTTCGTTATTCGACCGGATCAAGTAGCGGAGGTCGTTGCCGATTGGGACCGACGACGGGACGCGTACCGGGAACTCAATCCGAACAGTGCGCCCGACAGTATCACGGCCCAAGTTGCCTCCCAACTTCTGTCGCGAATGGCAAACTCCGTTGGTGCAGCATTGCAGAGTGCCAAAGATTATTCTGCCGCCCGGCATCTGTTTGAAATGGCACGTGACTGGGACGCCAATAATGTCATTGCCGATGTCAATCTTCTGGCCAATACCGATTTGGCTGCCGGTCGACCGGTCGGGCCCTCCGCTCGCCGCCTGATGGAGGGTTATTCACCGAGCGCCCTTTATGTTCGATCCGGATCGATCGAAGAGCCTGAAGCATTGGTCTCTATCGGACGAGATCTGATGCTTTCCGATCCGCCTTGTATGAAGGCTGCCACAGCCTGTTTTCTGCGCGCGAGGGAGCTGGATCCCAATTTGACGCGCGCGTCTCTTGCCTGCATCGCGATCTGGCTAAATCGGGGATTTCCCCAGAAGGCATTGGCGGAGATTGCAACCATAGAAAATCGACCAGATCTCAAAACAGAAGAACGGCTATCGATCGTCCGATTCCGCGCGGGAATCCTTTCGCAGCTTGGGCGCACCGATGAATTGGAGACTACGCTGCAAGAGGCCGTCCGAAAGCTCCCCAACGAAATAACGCCGCTGGATTTGCTCAGTAGCTTTTACTTGGATCATCGAAAGCTTTCCAAGCTGGCTCCGATATTGGGGGCTTGGGAGCATCTTGACCCCACCGATTCGAAACCGGTTCTCCGCCGCGCCATGGGATTGATGCTGGAGACAAAATACCAAGAGGCCGTTCCCTTGTTAGATACCCTATTATCGCGGAACCCGGAATTGGAAACCGCGCGAGCCAACCGAGCCATGGCAAACCTCCAATTGAAGAAATTTGACCTTGCCAGGCGGGATTTTGAACGCCTGCTGGAACGGACTCCGAATAACTATGTCTATCATGCCGGAGTTGCCCAAGTCCTGGAGCAAGAGAATGACCCTGCAGGAGCTCTCACCCATTGGGATGCCTTCCTCGCGGCCGCCCCTCACGAATCGCCACAGTACACCAACATTTTGGAAAAAGTCCGGCAACTTCGGAAAAAAGGGTAATCCCGCTGGTCAGTGCCCAGGATGTTCACGGTTTTTGAGTTTCTTCCATGCGGGTCCATCATGTCATCACCCGCCTCATCGTCGGAGGTGCCCAAGAAAACACGCTCTCGACGGTGCTGGGCTTGCTGGTTCGCCCGAATATGGAGGTCCGGCTGCTAAGCGGTCCAACTCATGGTTCGGAAGGAAGCTTGGAGGGCCTTCTGGACCCCTACCCCGGATGTTTGATTCGCATACCCTCATTGGTGCGCCCCGTGCGCCCCATCCGAGAGCTAAGAGCGATTGGGCAGTTGACGTCCCTATTTCGAAGAGAACGCCCCGACATAGTTCATACCCATAGCGGAAAAGCGGGAATCCTTGGAAGGGTGGCCGCGCGCCGCGCCCGTGTTTCAATCGTGATCCATGGGATTCACGGTCCCAGCTTTGGTCACTTTCAGGGACCGTTGCCCAATCTCCTTTTCAAGAATGCCGAACGGTGGGCCGGGAAAATGACCGACCATTTTGTCGTGGTTGCCGACGCCATGCGCCAGCAATACCTCGCAGCGGGAATTGGGCATCCTGAGCAATATACCCGGGTCTATAGCGGCTTTGATCTACGCCCGTTTCTAGAGGCCCGACGGGATGAAGGCAAAGCGAACTCGCTGGGACTTAAGCCGGAGCATTTTGTCGTTGGAACAATAGCCCGACTCTTTGCTCTGAAGGGGCATGATGACCTCATTGATGCCGCGCCGGAGTTGGTGCGGCGTATCCCCAACATTCGATTTTTGTGGATCGGAGATGGACCGTGGCGACAGCGCCTCCTCAACCGTATTCGGGCATCGGGTCTTCAAGACCATTTTATTCTCGCAGGATTGGTACCACCGAGCGAGGTACCGTCGTGGATAGGATTGATGGATTGCCTCGCTCATTTAAGCCGACGGGAGGGCCTTCCCCGCGCGCTGCCGCAAGCGATGGCGGCGGGGAAACCGGTGGTGGCATTTGACTGCGACGGGGCCGGCGAGGCTTGCCGTTCAGGGGAAACCGGTTTCCTTATCGCTCCTGGAGACCAAAAGGGGCTGATTGACGCCCTCACGACGCTGGCACGGGACACGGCGATGGGTCGGCACTTGGGGGAAAATGGACGCGAATGGGTTCGCGATCGCTTCACGGCGGAGCGCTTGGTCAGCGACCAATATGACCTGTATCGGCGATTAACGGCGCAGCGTCTGGGCCAGAATGACGGTTGAAACATGACTTTTCCTATCGCCTTCTATGCAGTGGTCTTTATCGCTTCCGCCGGGGTAAGTGCTGTCTCGGTTCCGTGGTGGAGGGGATGGAGCATCCGGCATGGTTTGGTTGATGATCCTGGGCATCGAAAAATCCATCACACACCCGTGCCTTTGGCTGGTGGTTTGGCGGTCTTCACGGGAATGGCCCTGGTGTTGTTGTTGGGGATAGGGGCGATTGCCGCCAAGGGCTTGCCGACCCAAGTCCTTGATAAGTTAGACTATGGTTTTGAAAAGAGGGCCTTCCAGCTCGGTTCGGTTCTTTTCGGGGCGATGGGGATGTTGCTGTTGGGTTGGCTTGATGATCGCCAGGAACTTTCCCCGGCGCGAAAATTTGCCGGTCAGTTTTTGATAGCGGCCTTGGTTTCGATATCGGGTGTCCGGGTGACCTTGTTTGTTCCCAGCATTTTATTCAGCCATGGGATCACCATCCTTTGGATATTGACCGTCACGAACGCCTTCAATTTCACCGACAACATGAACGGCCTCTGTGGAGGGCTGGCTATTTTGGGGGCTGGATGGTTCGGGATTCTGGCGGCGATTCATGAACAGTATTTGGTTGCATCGCTGGCAGGGCTTTTCACGGGAGCGGTGGCGGGCTTCCTGCCGTATAACTTTCCCAAAGCGACCGTGTTCCTCGGGGATGCCGGCAGCCATTTGGTCGGTTACTGGCTGGCGGTTTTGGCCATCTTACCCCATTTCTATTCCTACAAGCATCCGGGAAATCCGTGGGCGGTGCTCAGTCCGTTGTTGGTTCTCTCGGTTCCATTATTGGATTTAGCCAGCGTGGTTTGGCATCGGACCCTGCGGGGCAAGCCGTTTTGGATCGGCGACACCAATCATTTTTCGCATCGATTGGTCCGATTGGGCTTGTCTAAAGTGCAGGCGGTTTTGGTGCTTTGGTTGGCCGGGATGATTTTGGGTTCGGTTTCGCTGTTGATTCTGTAGGGCGTCGACAATTTCGCCAAAGGAACTAGGCTGGAGAGGTCGACATGGAAAACGTTGTCATCATTGGTACCGGTTGTGCCGGATTAACCGCCGCGATTTACACTGCCCGAGCCAACCTCAACCCGCTGGTATTGTCTGGCACAATGCCCGGGGGTCTTCTCACGACGACCAGTATCGTGGAAAACTTTCCCGGGTTTCCCGATGGGGTTGATGGCTTTGAATTAATGCAGCGGATGCAGCAGCAGGCGGAAAAATTCGGAGCCAAGGTTCGCTTTGCCACGGTTGAGAGCGCCGATTTGAAGTCCACTCCTATTCGTCTGCAGGTCGATGGCGAGGTGGTGGAAACCAAGACATTGATCATCGCCACTGGGGCTGGGCATCGGCACCTGGGTGTCCTTGGGGAACATGAACTGGAAAAGAAGGGGGTCACCTATTGTGCGACCTGCGATGGGGCATTGCCTGTCTTCCGAAATCAGCCGCTGGTGGTGGTGGGCGGTGGGGATTCGGCGTGTGAAGAAGCCAGTTTCCTGACCCGCTTCGCGTCAACCGTGTATTTGGTTCATCGGCGCGATTCGCTCAGGGCGTCGAAGATCATGGCTGAACGGGTATTGAACCATCCGAAGATTAAACCGGTCTGGAACACGGTGGTCACGGAGGTGCTGGATGTTGCTTCGGGTAAAGTGACGGGCGTGCGGCTGAAGAACATCGTGACTCAGGAAGAATCGCTGCTTCCTTGCGCTGGCCTTTTCGTTGCGGTTGGGCATGTGCCCAATACGTCTCTTTTCAAGGGGCAAATCGCCCTGGATGATGCGGGCTACTTATTGCCTACCCGGGGAGCTGCCACCTCCGCGCCTGGGGTTTTCATTGCGGGCGATTGCGCCGATGCGGTGTACCGGCAAGCGATCACCGCTGCCGGGATGGGTTGCGCAGCGGCCATTGAAGCCGAGCGGTATTTGGCGGGACTGTGTGGTTAAGAGGGCGGAGCACGTAAACGATCGAAGATGAATATCATCAGTCCCAGGCAATTGGCCGAGCGTATGAAGTCTGGCGAGCCGCCGCTGCTTTTGGATGTCCGGGAACCGGAAGAGGTGGCTTTTGCCAGTCTCGCGGGTGCCCATTCCATTCCGCTTGGAGAACTTTCGGATCGGCTGGAGGAGGTGAAGGCATCTCGCGACCGCGAATGGGTGGTCTATTGCCATCATGGGGTACGAAGTGCGATGGCCATTGGAATCATGGCATCAAACGGATTTAGCCGACTCGCAAATCTTTCGGGTGGAATCGACCGATGGAGCCTGGAGGTTGATCCGAGCGTGCCTCGGTATTGAGCGATCGAAAGGTCCGCAGACCGGCGCGGTAGATAGCGAAGCGAGCGTCGACATGCCGGTGGAGGTCCGTCGGCTAAAGGGGCGAAAGTCAGTTGTATATCAGCCACTTGGGCTTGATGCCCGAAGGTTTGGGTGACAAACAGGGGGCATCGAATTTCGCCCCTGCAGGGTTTTTTAGTTTCTTCGGACCGGTTTCCCCGGACCTTATCCAGTGCCTTCGCAGTTTGCCCCGTTGGGGCGGTCCCCCTATAGGCGCACAACGAACCGCATAGCAGACTAGAAAGTCTGCGCTAGGTGGAATGGAGCCACCTTTTGTCCATTCCCACCAACACCCAACGCGCAAGGCCAGGGGTCCTGAGCCTCAAATGGACCAAG
>CAILNN010000269.1 GCA_903835555.1 uncultured Verrucomicrobiota bacterium | reverse complement strand
TTCCTTGGTCGCCGATACATCCAATTGGGCCATCACCGGTGCCATCGTGCATCCGGTTGTCGGCCCGACCGTCACCAACGGCATTGTCACCATTCATGCCGGTCAAGTCGTGTCGGTGGGCACCAATGCCCCTCAATCAGGAGCGACCTTGTTCGATGCGTCCGGTCTTCACCTTTATCCCGGCTTATTCGCCACCGCCACCACCCTGGGATTGATTGAGATCGATTCCGTGCGGGCCACCATCGACACCTCTGAAGTCGGCGAATTCCTCCCCGAAGCCCAGGCCTGGCAGGCGGTCAATCCCGACTCCGAAGTGCTGCCCGTTACCCGGGCCAATGGGATCGCTCACGCCGAAGTAATTCCCGCCGGAGCATCGATTGCTGGGTATTCATCGGTCATCCAATTGAGCGGCTGGACGACCGAACACCTGGCCGTCCGCCGTCTCGCCGCCTTGCATGTCTACTGGCCCTCCTTCCGCCTCGATTTGGCCCCCAAGTCCGCTCGTGGCGATGGCTGGAAATCGGTCGAGGACCAGCTCAAGGAACGGTCAGCCCAGGTGCGCGAGATCGATGAGTACTTCAACCAGGCCGAGGCCTACGCCAAGTCAGCCGCCGCCCACACCAACGACACGACATTCGCCACCATCCCCGCCTGGGAAGCCATGTCACCGGTCTTGCGCGGGGAGGTCCCCGTGCTCGTCCATGCCGAAGATGCCGCTCAAATCCGTAGCGCAGTGGAATGGTTGGTGAAGCGAAAGTTTCACGGGGCGATCGTCGGCGGATCGGAAGCCGCCCGGTGCGCTGACAGTCTGGCCACCAATCGGGTGCCCCTGATTTACACCCACGAATTCACCCTGCCACGACGTGACACCGACTCGTACGACGTTCAATACGCCATGCCTTCGGTTCTTCAGAAGGCGGGCGTGACCGTGATCTTTGGTGATGGCAAGGGAACAGCCAGCTTCGTTCGAAACCTGCCCTACGACGCCGGCCAAGCCGTTGCCTTTGGTTTATCCTCAGAAGAAGCCCTTAAAGGCCTGACCCTGTACCCGGCCACCCTCTTCGGTTTGAAAGACAGCCTCGGCTCCATCGAGCCGGGCAAGGATGCCACCTTCATCCTCGCCGACGGCGATGTGCTCGACCCCAAGACCCGCGTCCGACGCATGTGGATCGCCGGTCAGGAAGTCGATCTGTCCTCCCGTCACACCCGCCTCTACGACCGCTACCGCTCCCGCCCAAAGCCGACCCCATAACCAAGAAAATTACCGCTATTCACCGGAGGGACAAGTTCTCCGGAGGGCCGAAGTCGCGGGAGGGACGAGCTCTTGCGAGTCCCAAATCAAAACGGGGACCATCCCCCAAAAGCCCTGGCCAATTCGCGAAACATACGCCAAGTTATCATGCAACCGCCCTCTAAATCGACGGTTGCTACGCTATCCAAAAGCAGCGTTCATTACCGCGCACGCTGTCAACTCGTAACCGATTGATTCTATTTCCCGAATATCGCTTCAAAATCGCGAGCGCCATGAAGAACTCGAACGATTTCTACACCACCGTTGTTGGGCAACGGGCGGTAGAAAATCAGGTAGTTTTTGAATCGTCCGACATGCCACGAATGCAGGCCAGAGAGCTCGTGATGATGGAAGATGCGGGGACGTCCAAGGCCGGGCGTTTGCGCTAGTTCTTGAAAGCTTTGGTAGGCCGCTTCAAGCACTTGGTTTGCACCCTTGGGGTTTTCCACGCTGATTCGCATGTGGATTTCATCAAGGTCAGATTCTGCATCCGGTGACAGGACAAACTCAGCCATGGGTACCACGAGCTTTGGCACGCTCTTTAAGCCGCGCAAAAGCAACTTCTCCGGGAATGCCTTCACCACGGTCGAGTTGGCGAACGCCAGATAAAAGCTTGTCTTCGAGCTCGGCCATCGATGAAACCATGAAACGAGTTTTTTGCTCCCGGGCCTCCTTGTCTTCCTTGAGACGCCGCAGACCTGCCCGGATAACTTCGCTCGCAGACTGGTAAAGCCCTGTGTTTACCTCCTCTTCCACGAACTTTTCCAATTCGGGAGTAATCGAAATGTTCATCGTTGACCCTTTAACAACCCTTTTGATGCCGAACGGTAGGGCAGATAACATGGAATGCGCAATCCCTGTTATTCGTGGTGATTGCGAGAATACCTACAGAGCAAAAAGCGAAATCCCGCTCCTTTCCAGAGGGAAGAGCTCCTGCGAGCCCCAGATCAAAACGGGGACCATCCCCAAAAGCCCCGGCCGAATCCCAAAACTCACGCCAAGTTTTCATGCGACCGCTCCCGAGATAGCGGTCGCTACGCTACCCAATAACAGCATTCATTCCCGCGCACGTCTTCGATTAGTAACCGGTTGAAATAGAATAGCATCGGTAGGACCGGACTCCGTCGATCCGGAGGCGGTCCGAACCTGATAGGCCATCCGCAGGACCGAGGTTTCAGACGGTTATCCAGGAAGCCTTCCAAGGGTTCACGACCGTAAAAAAGGGGTAGTTGCGGGCTTCTATAACAAACTCCGGCATAATTCCGGTTGACCCAACCATCTTGTTCAGTGCCAATTCCCCCCGCCCCAAAGGGGCAAAATGAGATAGCCCATGGCAACGCCATGGGAAATCGGTCCAAAGACCATTTCAGCCCTGTAGGGGCGAAATCTCGGCCTTGCCCCCAATCGGTCGTTGGCCGAATCTGCCGACAAAGGATTTTTTGCCTGGCAGTTGCGCCTATTCCGAAGCACCCAATAACGATCCTCGTTGCGAGGCCCCAACACCAGCCCCTTGATAATTCGGATAAATCTCGATGCCGACTCGCTCGATATGCTCCCGAAGGGCAGGGAGTCCGACGTGTTCGAAGGAGTTGACATCGAAAAGAAATGGAAGAGGAAGTTCGTCCAGTTCCGCAGCCAGCGCCTCAGCTTGGAGCGGAGTTACGGGACCCAGTAGAGATAAATCCACATCGGAACGATCGGTATGCGTTCCCTTCGCCCGAGAGCCAAAAACAATGGCTCGGACCACCTCCTGATGCCGGGCTAGAACCGACTGAATGAGAGCCAGCTCATGAGATGTCAGGGGTGATTTTTTCACGGGGGAGACAGTTCGCCTTTGAGGAATTCGTGGAGTACACCGAGTGCCGGTAGGTATCGCGAATGAATGGCCACAACCGCTTTTTCAAAGGCCAAGGCGTCGTAGGTGTGGGATAGT
The DNA here is from genome assembly GCA_903835555.1 of uncultured Verrucomicrobiota bacterium. Lineage (GTDB taxonomy): Bacteria > Verrucomicrobiota > Verrucomicrobiia > Limisphaerales > UBA9464 > CAILNN01. Next base: position 24,587 of record CAILNN010000269.1, on the reverse strand, counting down.
AGATTTCGATGGTCCAGCATATCGACCCATACCGGACCATCTGTCAGGATGTTGGCCGCGACCGCCTCCTTAAGGACTTGCCGGGGAGTAATGGTCCGAAGAACCACCCCTGTCGATTCGAGGTAGTCCTTTACCGTCTTCCACGCCAACTCGAAGCAATACTCAAACCGTTGCACGGTACCTTCCTTTTCCAACGGATTCAGCTCCGATGGACCCCGTACCAAAGCCTCGCTAAGAAGAGAATAGGCTCGGTCAAAGTTCTGCATCCGCTGTTTCCACCGAACATCCACATCCATAGAGTCAGGTTACGGCCAAGACCTGTTTTTCCGCAATCGCATGCTTTCAATAAGGAGCGGGGGGCTTTCCGCCAGGTCATGGACTGCGCCAGCCCTCTGGCACTTTGGAAAAGCGCCGTGAAATCGACGTAGGCCAGTGTTCCCAAGGCCCAATGCCGGAACCAGTAGAAGAACAACCGCAGTCCGAGACGCTGCCGACCTTCCGTCTCTTCCCAAAATCTGCGTGAATCGGTGTGAATCTGCGGTTCACCTTCTCTCCGCCTTCGAAGACCTCTGCGGCCACTTTCCTTCACTTACGGCTTTCCCCCCGCCCGTTTCTCCGCTGATATCCCCTCTATGTTCAGATCGCTCCTCGCGGTCACGCGCCTCGACCTGAAGCTCTTCTTCCGGGACCGCAAGGCCTTGATCATGATCATTGCCATCCCTATCGGGATTGCTTCGTTCATCGGATTCCTCACCAACGATCGCAGTCAATCGTCCGATATTCCGAAGATTTCCGTCGTTTTAGCCGACCTGGACGATTCACCCCTCTCACGTCGGGTCCTCGCCAATTTCCAGTCCGATATCCATTTCGATGCCCTCATCACCAATGCCGATGCCGCTCGCTCCCTGGTGCTGGCGGGCAAGTTTCCCGGAGCCATCTTCCTGCCCAAAGGCTTCGGCGACGACCTGCTACCCGGCCTGGTCGACACCAATCGAAAACCGGAAGTGGAGCTCTTTTTTGATCCGTCGCGACGCTTTGAAAAATCGGTCCTCGAAGGGCTGCTGCTCCCCAAAGTCATCGCCTCCGCCGTTGAGGAATTCCAACAACCATCGACCGCCCGCCGCCTGGTCAAACAAGGCCTCGACCGATTGGCATCCGCATCTGATCTCGCGGCGGAAGACAAAGTGCGCCTCCAGCGCATGCTGGAGCGATCCGACGAATGGCTCGCATCCCGCACCAATCGCGACCCCGCAACCACCAATGCCGCTGCCAAGCCGTTCGAAATTCCCAGCCCAATCCGTATCAAATCGGAGGAAGCCACCCGCAATCGATATCCGTACAACGGCTATGCCCACTCCTTTGCCGGCATGGCCCTTCAGTTTGTCCTGATGGGAATGGTGGATTTTGCTGTGAATCTCATCAAAGACCGGGAAACCGGCATTTTTCAACGGCTCCGCGCCGCCCCATTGTCCCGATTGACGCTTCTATCTGGCAAACTGCTGGCGCAAAGCGTCATCGCCTGGATTTCTTTGCTCGCCTGCTTCGCCTTTGCCATGGCCGTCTTCGACGTGCGGGTCCGGGGCAGTTGGATCGGCTTCTGGCTCCTTTTGACAACCGTTCCGGTTATGGCCGGAGCCTTTGGCCTGATGCTGGCCGCGTTGGGAGGAACACCGGCGGGCACTCGGGGCATCGCCATCGCTTTGGTTCTCATCCTGGTGATGATTGGAGGAGCCTGGTATCCCTCTTTTCTCTTCCCCCAATGGTTGCAGACAGTTGCCCTGTTGACTCCGACTCATTGGGTTTTGGAAGGATTCGATGGCGTGACTTGGCGCGGACGAGGATTGGGTGAGGTCGCCCCCTCCATCATGGCCATTCTCGGATTCGCCGCCCTATTTTGCACCATTGGCCTCACCCGTTTCCGCTGGCGGGCAAGTCGGCCCTAATCGGAACTCGATTTAGGCTGGGTGGCACCGGGGCCAGAAAATCATCCGTCAGGTCTTGGACTGTCCAGACCTCGAGCGCTTTAACATTCGACGTACAGGGACAACATTTGCCGGTGTGAGGACGAAGATCCATAAGACCATCGCTTGGATGTTTGCGCCCCAATCGGCACCCCGTTCGCGCTGGCAGATCATCCTTAGGTGGGAACGGCGCCGGATTCCTTTCAACCTACTTGTTGGCTCCTACGGGATTTGCTGAGAAGGGCTCACACGAAAGCACGAAGACACGAAGAAAATCGAGGCGATTGTCGGCGAATCGTTAACATATACAAAATATTAGTTTCTTTGTGAAATGCCTAAATGCAGCGGGTTGGATGGCGTAACAATCGACCTTCAGCCCCCAATGCCTCTTCTTCGTGCCTTCGCGCCTTCGTGCGAGCCCATCACCGCTCCCGACCTCGACTTAAACCCTCACCCCACCCGCCCGCGCTCGCTCGGTGAACCGTCCCATCCTCTCCATGGCCACCTGAATCTGGTCAAAGGCCGTGGCAAAACAGCACCGCACAAACGTCTCGCCGCACGCACCAAAAGCCCCTCCCGGCACGCAGGCCACTTGCTCCTCTTTTAACAGCCCAACAGCAAATTCCCGGGAGGAAAGCCCGGTCGAGGCAATGCACGGAAACGCATAAAACGACCCGCGCGGCAGATGGCATTTCAAGCCCAGTTCGTTCAACGACCCGACGATGTAATTGCGACGCTTCAGATATTGGTCCCGCATTTCGATGGTCGCGGCATCCCCGGCATTCAAAGCCTCCAACGCCGCCTCCTGCGCCAGGATGCTCGCGCATAGCATCGAATATTGATGAATCTTCATCATAGCCTCGATCAGTTCCGCCGGACCGCACGCATACCCAATCCGGAAGCCGGTCATGGCGTAGGCCTTGGAAAAACCGTGAAGAAAAATCGTGCGTTCAGCCATGCCCGGAAGCGATGCGATCGACACGTGCTCCCCCTCAAAAGTCAGTTCAGAATAGATTTCATCCGTGATCACCAACAGGTCATGCCGCTCCACCACCGCAGCGATCTCCAGCAATTGAGCCCGGGTCATCGTACCACCCGTGGGATTCGTCGGGAAATTCAGGAGCAAGACCTTGCTGCGCGGAGTCACCGCCGCCTCAATCGCCGCCGCCGTGACCGCGAATCCATCCTCCGCCCGGCAGACCACCCCAACTGGTTTTCCATGGGCCAGCACCACGCTGGGTGAATAGCTTACATAGCACGGCTCGTGAAAAATGACTTCGTCACCGGGATTCAGGACCGCCCGAAGAGCTAGATCGAGGGCTTCACTCACGCCGACCGTCACCAAGACCTGGGTCACGGGGTCGTAGGAAACGGAAAACTTCCTCGCCACATAGGCGCTGATGGCTTCGCGCAAGCGCAGCAGTCCCAGGTTGGCCGTGTATTGGGTCCGACCGCGCTCCAGGGCGTTGATGGTTGCCTTCCGGATATGCCAGGGAGTGGCAAAATCAGGTTCGCCGACGCCGAGGGAGATGACCCCGGGGGTGTTTTGAACGATGTCAAAGAAGTCGCGGATGCCCGAACGGGGAATCGCGGCAACGTGGTCGGCGACAAAGTGGCGGTGCGGGTTCATAAGAAAGGCAGTTAAAGGATGGATAGGCCTAGAAAATCACGATTGGTGACGAGATGCGGTGTGGGCTTCTTGAGTGCAAAAATGGGCCTTCAGGGACGATAAAGCGGTACGAAGGCGACCGGGCGGCAAAAAGCCTCCGGGAACCGTCGTCAACCGCGATGCTGGTGGTATCAGGCGCGGTGAAGACGGTGAAACGCGGCTGCCGCAGCTCGAGCCTCAATGGCCAGGGCTGCAAACGGCAGAACACAGAATGCGCGTTTCATCTCAAAGGCAGGATGCCATGAAGAGGACCTTCCCTGTCAAGGTGAACCTTGCAACCCGTTTTTACCCGCTTGTGTCGCTTCACGAGCGGCTACGGGTGAGGGATCACCGTTGCTCTGTGGCCGTGCATCGAACGCGGCGATACCGTCGGATGGGAGACCATCGGCCTTCCGACAAAGGCAAAACCCAAAACAAACATCAACTACCCCCGGCCCGAAGCAACAAAACCGGTACCGATGTCCGATGCCGCACCTCGGCGATCGTGCTCCCGTGGATCAAATCGCCCAGAAAACGATGTCCATGCGTCGTCATGGCAATCAGATCGCAATCCAACTGGCCTACGCACTTTAGGATTTGCTCCGGTGGACTTCCGCGGGCTAGCAGTACCGAAATGGTTAGACCCTCCGCTCGCAGGCTGTTCGCAATTCGCTCCAGCGCTTCCCGGTCTTCCTTCATTTCCTCCGATTCCGCCAGCTTCAGTTGATCGAAGTTGCGTGCCGCCCAGCCATCCGCCACGTGCAGCAGAATGACCTCGGAAGCGAAGTGCGCCGCCAATTGCGCTACGTGATCCAACACATGACGGTCCTCCTCGGTCAGGTTGAGGGCGACCAGGATTTTACGGTACATAACGCGGACGTTGAATTGGTTTTCCGCGCGAGTGGGCAGTTTAGCCGACGGCAACCACGGCCTCAACACATCGGGCGCAGAGAGTCGGGTGCTCGGCATGGACACCAATCGAGGTCTCCCAATGCCAGCATCGCTCGCATTTGGTCCGACCCACCGCACTGGCGGGCTGAACGCTGATACTCAGCGCCTCACCCGCCATCGTTTCAACGGCAGACACATTGCACAATTCGCGCAAGGCATCGGCATTCTCCAAAGCAAGGCGGTGTTCATCGGTCGGAACCGTCAGTTGAATGACCGCTTCCAGACTCTTGCCGATGAGCTTCGCTTGCCGGGACTTTTCCAAAACCGGGAGCGCCGCCTCGCGCCAAGCCAGCAGACGGGCCCAGGTTTCCCGTTCGTGAGCGCTCACCGGATTGGCCGACGGAGCCCAGACCGATAGGTGCACGGAATCCAGCTTCGGCTCGGGCAAATAAGACCAGGCTTCATCTGCCGTGAAAACCAATTGCGGAGCCAGCATCTGGCAAAGCCGGGTGGCGATGTGATGCAACGCCGTCTGCGTCGACCGCCGCCGCCGCGAATTTGCCGGATCGGTGTACAGCCGGTCCTTTACCACATCGTGGTACAAAGCGCTGAGCTGAATGCTGACGAATTGCGCGACCTTCTGATAAACCAGATGGAATTCGTACGCATCATACGCCGCCGCAACCTCGGCCTCCATTTGGCTGAATTCGCCCAATATCCAGCGGTCGAGTCCCGTCCAGTCGGCGATCGGCACCGCGTCCTGTCCGGGACGGAAATCAAAGAGATTGCTTAATTGATACCGGAGCGTGTTCCGGATTAAGCGATAGGTCTCACTGACCTTTTTAAGCCGCTCTTCGCTCACCACAATGTCGCTCCGATAATCCTGTGAGGCCACCCACAGCCGAAGCACGTCCGCTCCATACTCCTGAACATAGCGTTCAGCAGTCTGCGGCTTGGCATACCCCCCTTGTCCTTGCTTGGACTTTGAGATTTTTTCCCGGTCCTCATCCACCATGAAGCCGTGAGTCAGCACGGTATGAAACGGTGCCGCTCCGTTGCCCCCTAAGGACAACAACAAGGAGGATTGAAACCAACCGCGATGTTGGTCAGAACCTTCAAGATAGACATCCGCCTGCCACGCCGCTGCCCCCAACCGCTCTGGATGTTGCAGCTCGGGACGCCGCGCCAATACCGCTCGCGACGACGACCCGGAATCAATCCAGACGTCGAGGGTATCCGATGCCTTGGCGACCGCTTCAGGTCCGCTCCAATCCGCCGGACGACAGATCGCCCACAACTCGGTGGTAGAATGGGTAAACCAAGCGTTGCTGCCTTCCTTTTCCACTAGGTCCGCGGCTCGCCGAACGATTCCCTCATGCAGGATCGGTTGACCGTCCGCTCCATAAAACGCCGGGATCGGCACGCCCCATGAGCGTTGCCGTGAGATGCACCAGTCGGGACGCGACTCCACCGCCCCGCGAATCCGGTTCTGGCCCCAATCGGGGACCCAATGCACCTGTCCAATGGCATTCAAGGCGTCTTCCCGGAACGAATGCCCCGTTGTCGTCTGATGGTCGATCCGGATAAACCATTGGTCCACCGCCCGGAACACGATCGGTGTCTTGGACCGCCAGCAATGCGGATAGCTATGATGATAATCTTCCTGGTGCGCCAGGGCATCGCGACTGCGCAATAGCGCCAGCACGGCATCATTGGCATCCGATCGGTTGTTCTTTTCCAGCACCGATTTGCCCAGCAATTCAGCAGGCATCTGCTGGTCAATCGGCAGGTCGCTGGTGTGAACCAACTGCCCTTGGTCGTCCACTGGACAATAAATCGGCAGCCCAACCCGCAGGCCCAATTGATAGTCCTCCATACCGTGCCCAGGGGCAATATGGACAAAGCCTGTACCCGCGCTGCTTTCAACAAAGTCCGCCGGGAACAGCTTGCCAGTTCGGGCGCAAAAGGGGTGTTCGTATTCCAACGTCGCCAGTTCTTCCGCCCCGACGGTGCGAACAATCTGGTAGGCTCCCCAGCCGAGCAGTTCATGCAGCTTGGTTAGCAGCGCATTGGCCACCAGCAGGCAGCCCCCGGGCACCATCACCAGCGAGTAGTGCAATTCCGGATTGAACGCCACCGCCAGATTGGCTGGCAAAGTCCACGGCGTCGTCGTCCAGATCAGCACGAAGGTATTCGGTTCACCCTTCAGCTTGAACTTCACATACACGCTCTGGCTGACATGGTCCTGGTATTCCACCTCGGCCTCAGCCAGCGCCGTCCGGAACGGGATGCTCCAATAAACCGGCTTCTTGCCCCGATAAATAAATCCACGCTCCACCAGGTCGGCCAGCAATCGGAGTTCATCGGCCTCATATTGCGGAGCCAGCGTCAGGTAGGGATTGAACCAATCGCCAAAAACCCCCAGACGCTGAAACTGCGTCCGCTGTGAGGCCACATACCGTCGGGCATACACATCACACGCGGCACGAATCGTCGCTGCATCAGCATCGCCTTTGCCAGCCGCCCGTAGCTCCTGCGTCACCTTCGACTCGATCGGCAGGCCGTGACAGTCCCATCCCGGAACATAGGGCGCTTGGAATCCACGCAAACTCCTGTCCTTGAGAATGATATCCTTGAGGATTTTATTCAGGGCAGTCCCCACGTGCACATCTCCATTGGCAAACGGAGGACCATCATGCAGGACAAATCGGGGCTTTCCCTCGCGCGCAGCCTGAATCCGGGCATACAGGTTCGATGCGTTCCAGGCTTCGAGCCGCTGGGGCTCGCGCTGAACGAGGCTGGCCTGCATCGGAAAATCCGTGCGGGGAAGGTGAAGCGTCTGTTTGTAATCGGGCTTTTGACTCATCCGGAAACCAATTGTGGGCCGGGAACCTAGCCGGGTCGACCAAGCCGGGCAAAGGTCAAATCAATCGCTTGCTTTCCTGCCTTGGATCGGAGGCCACCTCCCGGCAAGCTTCTCCGATGCGGTCGCCCCAAGCCAACTGCCGATTCCAACCATCCGAAGTTGGAAATCCCTCCGGCGTCGTTGGGGTCCACCGCCGACGGCCATGACCACGCACATCCGGTTGGTCAGGCATCCTGAGACGATGATACCCGCCGGGGTCTGTACCGGGCGTATGGAAGTGCCGCTCACCGCTGGCGGACGGGCCGCGTTGCCATCACTGATCATCATGGCCCATGCCTACGGACCGGATTCGGTCATCAGCAGCGACGCCGACCGCTGCCGGGAAACCGCCCACGCCCTGTCTCGACCGCTGGACCTTCCAGTTACACTGAACACCAACTGGCGTGAAATCGATTTTGGTTCCTGGGAAGGCCGCCGATGGGAGGATATCGAGCAGGAAGACCCCGCTGGCTACTGGGACTGGATGGAGCACTTTGATCAGGTGGCACCGCCCGGAGGAGAAAGCTTCCGCATGCTGCAAGCCCGGGTCGTTACCGCGCTTGAAACCTTGATCGCAAGGGGCGGACGCCACCTGGTGGTCACTCACGCTGGCCCCATCCGCGCCGCCTTAGCATGGGTGGAGAACCGCCCCCTCCGCCAAGCCTACGAAGTCCAGGTCCCCTACAGCTCCGTCTTCGACCTCATCCACCAGAATGGCAAATGGGAGCGTGTACCGTATTTCTATCCCGGCCCCACCCGCCCGGAAAATGGAGGAGTGCCCAAATAGCCATTGATTGGTCCTATAGATCGTATAGGTCCCATACCCGCCCAACGTGAGCCGACGCTGATTGCGCCCCTGCGGGCACCAAATGCTTCGCGACGGTATTCACATACTCATTCTCCTGCCGGTTCACATTTTTAGTTCAGCCGAAAGAAAAAGCTCCCCTGCTGGACCGGCACCACCACGCTGTTCGTGCCATTGATCGTCTTCACCGCCAATAGATTGGGAACCCAACCGGTACCGGGAAGGGGCGTTGTCGATTGCTGAAGGACAAAATTTCCCTCCGCCGCCCACAACAGCGTCACCGTCGTTGGACTGTTTGGAATGATCTGGAGAGTCGGTGTACCCGGCGTGGGTACCGTTCCAATCAGGCTCCAAAATCCGCCTTGCAAGGCGTAGTTTCCACCGATGGACGGACTTCCAATGCCCGATTGCCCCACCGTGCCATGGATGGCATATTTTCCACCAGCGCTCAATCCACCCCCTCCGCCAACGACCGATGGTTGCACCGAGTAATTTTGGGCGTGAAGCGAAGCCGCTCCCAGCAGCAGGCCGAACATCGCGGTTATCGTCTGCAAATTTGATTTCATATAGAAGTATTGCTTTTGAATCGGGTCCGGAAGGGTTTACCGAGCGGTCAGATGAGCCACTCCTGTTCCATAGCTGGCTTCGCCCGCCAACTTAGAGCGCTTTTCCAACCGGGAGCCAACCACATAATTCCCAGCCCCCAAGTGAACCGTGCCGTTCGTTTGGACATAGCGATTACCACTGTAGAAATCCTGCCACGGATGGGCGAAACTCCCATCCGGCGGCAAGGCGGTCGAGGAAGCGTAAACCCAACTGTCCGTGTACGCGGTTCCTCCATTCTTCGTCAGCGTATAAATGGACACTTGATTGGCATTGATCCATTGGCTGTTGGAATCCGTCGTCAGCGTATAAAAATTGGCCCCCGAGACCGGACTCAGCCACCGGGCGCTGAAAATGGCCACATTTTTCAACTCCCAACCAGGGGCATTGCCGTTGCCCCGATTGACGATGGTGAGCGACAAAAGTTGGCCCAGATTCTTGCTCGGTATCGTCACGTGGTCGACCGATCCCGATTCCATCCGGCCCCATTTGTCGCTATCCACGAGGATGCTCGAAGTCCCCAATGTCCCCGTCAGAGTGAATTGCAGGATTGCATCCGTGCCCGCATTGGCGTCTGTGCCGGTGACGATCTCCATCGTATAGGCCTCATTGGCCGGTTGAAACGGATTGTCCAGTGGAGTCGCCAATCGAATGTCCCCACGACCTGCCACTACCGTGCGCAAATCCGCGATATGCTGGGGATTGAAGGTCGGGTTGTTGATGGGACTGACCGTCGGAACATCCGGGATGATTCCATCTTCACCCCCGTCCACGATCCTATTTTGATCATCGGCATTATTATAAATGTAGAGATACGGAAGTGTTTTTGGATTGCCCGTCTTTGCTCGCAGGTAGGCCGCCATATCCATGTCAGTCCAGTAACTGTCGGATACCAAAGGCAATTCCGCCCCGGCACCGCCATCTCCGATCGTGACGTTCTTCATGTAACCACGCCCGGCGAAATAAAGAAGCACACCCGCCGGGTCATTCTGACCATCGACCTGCACGCCTTCCGTTGGGCCGAGGGAAGTCAGTATATTGTCAAAAACCGCTCCATCATTAGTAGAACCGACACTGATCACGAACGGGATTTGCACGCCGTTTGTGTTTAGGTTTTCGCGGATGGCTCTCAAAATGATCGGTCCCAATGCTGACTTCGCCGCCGAAGTCTTGGTATCGAACGTGATCAAGGCGATCTGGTTGGGATACTTTAAGGCGAGGTTATGGACCCCTTGTAACCAGTCGACAAACCGAGTGTCTCCAGGGACCCCCTCCCGATAAGGCAGACTGGAATCCCAATCCACTAGATAATCCAATGTATCAGGAAAATCATCTTTCGTCCCCAGTTGATCGTACGCTTTCGTAATGTCGGGCTCCAGAGCGTTTGCACCGGCTTGAAGTGCCTCTTCCACATCTGCGACAGTATTGGGATTATGGGCGACAATATAGAACGGGCGAGGCGTGGCTCCATTGGCATCCTGCGGCGGCGCCGCATGAAGCCCGGCGGTTGTCAGGCCGATCGCCAGAAGGATGGGGAGCGACTTCCAAGCCGAGTTGAGCGGGAGTAACAAGTGTATTGGTTTCACGACAATCCTGAGTTTGAATCAACGACCTACTGGCGTTCTTCCCCTGACGAATGGCCGATTCCAAGAAGTTTTTCGAGCGCGGCAAGGCGGCTTGCCAGTGTGGCGTTTTCCGATTTGAGACGGTTGAGTTCCGTTGCCTTTTCTTCCAGTTTTTCATTGAGCCCCTGGATAGCCGCGAGGGCTACGCCATCTTCATCAATGCTGGTGATGTGCTTTTCATCCCGGCCCACTCCAAATGCAGCGTGAAAGTCCTGCGCCATCGGCCCAATATGGCGGGCATCCGCTTGGGTCTTGTACTGCCACCGGGTGATGGGCAATTGCGTGACTTTTTCCAAGACCTCGCGGGCGTTTACCGGTTCAAACCTCTCCTTCGCATTCCGGTCGCTGGTCAGGTTTACCGCTGTGCAGGTGATCTCGCCGGAGACATCCAAAGTCGTGGCCGGATTGTGATTCCCAATTCCTACTTTTCCCGAATACCGATCGATGAAGAACGCCACGGTTGGGGTACCGTATTGCCAGGGAAATCGCACAAAAGATAGCCCGTCGACTCCCGCCTTTTCGCTGTCTTCAATATTGAATCCCAGCGTGTCATTGTAGTGGCGAAATTTGATTCCGGCGTTAAATAAATTTCCACCTTCCGTTTGAATGTCAATATACTGATCGGCCCCCGTGTAATAGGACCCAATCTGGAACTGATCCTCCGGGCTTGCCGCGCCAATTCCAATCGGTTGATCAAAACGGATGAAACTTTGGTGCAGTAGAACCGAAACCGTCGGTGTGTTAATGTCGCCAACCGCAATATCCAGTTGACCGTCGCCGTTAAAATCAGCAACCACCACCGGTTGGATCGATTTGCCGGCTTTTGGACTGCCGATCAAATTAAAATGACCCAGTCCGTCGTTGGAATAAATGCTGACAGTTCCATCGACATTGCCACTCACCAGTGCCAGTGTTCCAAGCCCGAATAGCGGGGCAGCTACCACGGAAAACGGATGCTCTCCAGTGGGCAATATCGGCCCCGTCACAAAGTTCCCACCGCCCGCATTGAGCAGTACGCTCAAGGTATTGTCGTTGTAATTGGCGGTGACCAAGTCGGGAAGTCCGTCCCCATTCAAATCGGCGGCAACCACTGTCCGTGGTGCATTCCCAACCGGAAATGTGGTGGCAGTGGGAAACTTGCCTTGACTGCTGATCAAGACGGTTACAGTCCCCCCGGCATTGTCCGCGCTGATCAAATCAGGCCACCCGTCCCCATTGAGGTCCGCCGCAGTCACAGACTGGGGAAATCCCCCGACGTTGAGCGTGGCTTGTGGAACGAGATTTCCAGTTTTGTCGTTAAGGCACACGGTTAGCGATCCACTGCCCGCATTGGCGGATACCACATCCAGGTAGCCATCTTGGTCAATATCTGCGGCGACAACCCCAGTTGGGTTCTTTCCTACAGGTACAGTGCTGGCAACAATCGGCTTGAAGCCGGGCGAATACAAAATTACCGATAATGAGTCGTCGCCGACATTGGCAGTAATCAAGCCATGCCCACCTCCGTTAAAGACGTCCGCCGCTATGATTGACGATGGCCATTTGCCCACCGAGACCACAGGTCCATTCGTGAATGTCCCGGGGCCAGAATGAAAAAACAACTGGATGCTGCTGTCGTTGTAGTTGGCCGAGGCCAAGGAAACAGAGCCATCGCCCTTAAAATCGGTCGCCACAAGTCCGGTGGGTACGTTCCCCACTCCCTTGTTCGTTATCGGCTGGCCGAAGGAGTCCTGATGACTGACATCGCCATCCGAAACGTTGGCCAGGCCGATTCCGGTGATCCCCACCCCATTGCCATTCAGTATACCGTTGAATGTTCCTGAAAAATTCACCCCCGAAGCTCCATTGGTCACCACGATTCCTGGCAATGCCCCCGGCGGCAGGGTGCCGGTGATTTGTGCTGCAGGTACAGGGCCAGACACCGCTCTGGATGTGGCTGCCCCACCGGAGAAAATCGCATACGGTGCTGCGGTGATGGGCTGTCGCGGCGATAAGGCGGTGTAGTCGGAGTTGATTCCCGAAGGACGTGCCGCGATTTGAAGATAGACCGGCGCTCCCGTGAAGACGGACGCTCCGAAGTCCAGGGACGTGTTGATAAGTCCATTGGTCAGCGACAGATTCAGGAAAACATTGCTCGACCCAAGAACATTCCCGCCATCAGTCGCATTATAAAGCGTAAATGTTAAATCGGTCGGACCGCTGGCCGGGACGCCGCCGTTTTGAAGCACGCCCTGGTAGCTAAAAGAGGTGCCCTGACCCAACACTGCCAAGCCGGATGCCAACAGAACGCACACGGTGGATTGGATTGTAGAAATGCGCATGAAAATGAATGGTGCCTGGTGAAATCAACCGGTGCGGACGGTGCCTCCATTCGCAACCCGCTCGAACATCACAAGGGTTCACCATGCCTTACCGGAATCCCCGAAGGTCGGACCGCAGAAATCGTTCGTTTTTTATGGTAACTACATTTCAAGCCTTTTCCCGAGTTATGGACCAAAAGGTTGTCCGCCAGGTCTTGGACTGCGCCAGCCCTCTGGCGCTTTGGAGACGGACGTGAATTCGACGGCGGCCAGAGTTCACTGGCACCCCTGTCAGGTTCCAAGGCCAAAACGGTAGTCGACGCGGTCGCTCGTCAGGGCATCTTTTCAGGGCGGTTTTGCCGGTACGTTCCCTCCTGTGACTCCGGTGGTGTATAAAACCACCGGGCCATTTGTCCCCAGGCATTCGTCTCATCCAGTCCCGTCAGCCGTGTTCGGGCGGCCTCGCGTTCTTTGTAGGGCACGCTCACCAAATGCGGCACTCCGCCATTCCCCTCCGGTTGTCGCAATCGGACGCCACCCACAGATTCCGCCAATTCGGGCAGCCAGCCCGGAATCGGATCGCCCTTTTGTGGACCCATGTCCCAAAGGCGTGCCGTATGGTCCGTACCCGCCGTGAGCAATTGGCTCCCGTCCCGGCTAAACTCGAGAGCCGTGATTTCCAACGCAGAATTCCGTGAATGCGATGGATCATGCCAGAGGGGGCCGGTGATCGGTTTCCCAGTTTCCATGTCGTAAACGACCACCTTTCCGCTACGTCCGCCAACCGCAAAGCGCGTTCCGCTTGGATCAACGGCAATCCGCGTTACCGGGCCGCCGTGGGCGATGGGTTCCAAACTCTCAATTCCGGAGATGCCATCGAAAACCCGCACAAAGTTGTCCAACGTCGCCAAAATGATGTGAGCACCGTCTTCGGTCGGGGTGACGCAGCTTGCTTCCGCCGCTGAGGCGATGGCGGGGCCGACTGGTTTTAGAGTCGTCGCATCAAAATACACGGGGCGATAGCCGTTAAACGCCTGAATCCAGCGGCCTCCGCGGACATAGCGCACATCATTCAGCGTGGCACCGGTGGATAAATGGCGGGTTCGCACGCCGGTGTGCGCGTCGTTCAGATTGGCTGATAAGTTGTAATGGGACGTCAAAATCTGGCTGCCGTCCGGACTATAGACCAGGGCGGCTACCAGCCGTTCCTGGGGGACGGGAGGAGATCGCAGACGGCCCGACCGCCAGTCCCATAGCCTCAAGGCTCCTTCGGTTCCTCCGACTCCCTGATCTTCGAATCGGTTTCGTTCGGCGGTGGCCACGGTTTCCCCATCGGGTGAGAAGGCAGCAATCGCCCGTGTGGCATGCGGCAAGGGTTGCCCAACGGCCTGGCCTGTCCGGGCATCCCAAACTTGGACCGCTTGATCTCCTTCCGTTAGCAGCCAGCGATCGTCCGGACTAAATATCACCCGGTGAAATGGGTTTCCAGGGGTGCTCATGGTCAGGGCAGGATCGCGCTCGCCCCGGTGCCAGAGGCGTGCCTTTCCTTCTTCCGACGTGGCCGCAATCAGATTTCCCGCGTGCGAAAAGCAGGCCGATTCCACCCCCGCTGGCATCTCCATTCGAACCTCCGTAGCGCGTGCCTCTTCCAGGTTCCAAATGGCCACCCCTCCATTCGCTGTACCGGTCGCCAGTCGTTCTCCTGTGGGACTGAAGAGGGAGACCGTCACACGGCTGGAATGACGCAACGGTTCACAGAGCGGACGTCCTGCCTGCAAGTCCCAAACCCGGGCGGCATTGTCCCACCCGTGCGTCACCAAACGTCGACCGCTGGAGTCAAACGTCGCTCGGATTTGCGGCGTACTCGCATCGAGCATTACCGTTTCAATTCCGTCCCGCGCTGACCAAAGGTGAATTCGCCCGTCGACCGTGAAAGTCAGCAACCGCTCGCCATCCGGCGAAACATCGGCCCACGTTACCAGATGTGGCTCGGTGATTTGGCGTCTCGCTGTACCGTCCGTCGTCGAATACAATCGGACTCCAATTCCGCCACAACTGGCAATCCAGTCCGACTTGGGTGCCAATCGCAATTCAAATGGATGGCCCCCACCCGGGTCGTCCCAACGCCGGATCAAACGCCCCGTATGCGCGTCGAAATGCCAGATCGCAGTTGGAACGGAGGAAACATACAGGGATTGGGAATCGAATGCCCAGACGATTTGGCGATGCATGCCAGGATCGGGGACTCTGGGCGCGGTAAAGCGGACGGCTCCGGTGATGGCGTCGATCACGTAAAGCTCGGCTTGGTGGACCGAGAATGCCAAAGCGGACCCATCCGGGCTGTATTGGAGGTCCCACATGCCTTCAACAGTCGGGATCGGTGGAAACAACAGGTCACCCGTCACGGCATCCAGAACTCGGACCGACCCCGCCCGTCCCCACCCGACGAGTCCCGACGAAACAGCAACATGTCGTCCATCGGGACTGAATACCACCTGTCCCCGTTCACCTCCCAGCGATGTGGAAAAAAGCAGGCGCCCCGTCGAGGAATCCCGCATCCAGAACTGGGCTTTCTCGCCCGAGGACAAGATGGCCAGCCGCGAACCATCGAGGCTGAAGGCGCAGTCCCAAACAAACCCATGGTTCTCCACCGGAGCGAATGCCGGCTGCATGAATCGCCGCTGGGTCAGAGCGTGAAAAATGCAGGCGGAAGCGGCATTGTTGCCGAAGTCAAGCCGGAGCGATTCCGCCCAATATGCTAATGCCGGACCAATCCGGTCATCTTGAGCCGCCTGTACCCCTTGAAGAAACAGTGACCGCTCCAGTTGACGCACCGTCGTCGCTTGCCGACGCGACAGCTCCTGTTCTTGTTCCGCAATCAGGCGCGTTTGCTGGCGCGAAACTTGAAGAGCTGCCGTCACCCGCGACCGGGCAACATTGGATATGATGACCACGCTGACCGTTGCGATAGCAACGGCACCGATGGCCGTGCTCCAGCCCGGATGGCGTCGCATCCACTTGGCCGTACGCACCAGCGATGTCGATGGGCGGGCCGTGATGCTCTCACCACGTTCCCATCGCTCCAGGTCTTCCGCCAAGGCCTCCGCCGAGGCGTATCGAACCGTTGGCGATTTCTCCAGGCACTTCAGACAAATGGTCTCCAAGTCCCGGTCCACCTCCGAATTCCGCCGCGAGGGACGCTCAGGCTCCTTCTCCAGCACCATCCGCACCGTGGCCATGGTCGTCCCTCCAGCAAAGGGTGGACTCCCGGTCAGCATCTCAAAAAACACCGCTCCCAGGCCGTAGACATCCACCGAGGTGGTTAGTCCACCGGTGCCCGCCGCCTGTTCGGGCGAGATGTAGGCCGGCGTTCCCAGAAGCGCCAGCGTATGGGTAATCCGGCTGTTGGCTTCGATGAGCTTGGCCAGCCCAAAATCGGCCAAAAGCGGCTCGCCTGTCGCATCCATCAACACATTGCTCGGCTTGATATCCCGATGCAGGATGCCCCGCTGGTGAGCATAATGGACCGCCCGGGCCAGCTTCACCAGGAGCCTGACGCTGTCTTTGATTGACATCCGGGGCTCCCTCCCCAACCGTTCGCTGAGCGACCCACCTTCCGCAAGTCGCATGCTGAAGAAGTGTCGGCCGGATTCCTCCCCCACTTCGTAGATGGGGACGATATGGGGGTGGTTCAGGCTCGCCGCCGCCTCGGCCTCGATGCGGAACCGTTCAACATATTCCGGCTTGGCCAGTTCATTGGCCGAGATCAACTTCAGCGCCACAATCCGATTCAAGCGCCGGTGGCGAGCCCGATACACCAAACCCATCCCGCCCCGGGCAATCTGCTCCAGCAGATCGTAGTCGCCAATCCGCTGTGCTCCAGACTCTTCCAAGTCCTCCTCCAAATCGCTCATGAGCGCCCGCCCCAGCAAACAACCCGGGCACAAGCCTTCCGCCGCCAAGGCCGAAAGCTCACGCCCGCATCGGGTGCATTGGCTTTTCTGAATATTCATTTCGGGGAACGGCTATCCAGATGGTCTTCTACCAAAAACAGACCCAATCGGACCGCCCTAAATCGCCTCCATCAAATGCCGAAGCTCCGATTCCACGTCGCTGCGGGATGCCACCGTTTGGGATACCTCTTCCCGAAGCATCTCCCGAAACCGTGCCCGTAGCCGCCGGACCTGTCCCTTCAAACTTGCCTCGCTGATCCCCAATCGCTCCGCCGCGACGGCAAACGTGACGCCCGGGTCCCCTTCCACAAGGTAACCTTTGAGCTGGTCAAATCGTTCCTGCTCCCCAGCCGCCACCGATTCGGCACGCAATTTTGCCAGGACATTGCCCAGCAACACCTCCACCCAACGTCGATCAAAGGCTCGCTCTGGCGTCTCTTCAACGACCGGTTCAGCGGCAAATCGCCCTTCTGCCACGGCTAAATCCAGCGACAAAATCTCAACCCCACCCCCTCGCTTCTGGCTGCTCGCCGCCTCACGCTCGTTAGCCAGGTAATTGCCCAGTGCCGCGAGCAGAAAAGTACGGAACCGCCCGCGACGTTGGTCCGCCACCGCGAACGAGTTTCGCTCCAACAACTGAAGGAAAAACCCTTGAGTCAAATCAGCTGCGGTCGTCGGATCATACACCCGCCGCCTGATGAACGAATACAGCGGATACCAATAGGCCCGGCATAGCTCTTCCAATGCGCGCCGCTCATCCGCCGGCGACAACTGCTCCTCGCCCGCCCGCAGCACCAGGCTCCAGCGCGTGGTACGGAACTGTGCTGCGCCGGGGCGCTGACGAATGTATTGGTCTGACTGCATCTCCCGAAAATGACGTAACCGGTCGCCGCCGTAAACAGCCGCGAAATCGCACTCGTCTTAACCAGCGCCGGAGCCCTGGGGCATTTTAGGCGCAACCAGCAAGGCCGCGGTTCTTTTCGGCTCCCGCTTCGTTGCTCACTCGTCACAGACCACTGCTTGTATGCTCGTCGCTTTTCGCCTCGCGGGAGCCGAATATCCCCCGAGGCAAACGGTAAGCTATTTTGGAAACACGACACTAGAATCGCCAGCAGCAAGTCCTCGATGTCGCTCATTTCTTTTCGGCCATCCGTTCCACCAGCCTCTTCAGGTCCTCCATATCCTTTTTCAGCTGAGCAATTTCAGCGTCTTTGACCTCGATCTTCTGGTTCAGAGCCTGAATAGCCGCGAGAGCGATTCCTCCTTCGTCAATGGGAGCGATGTGCCGTTCATCCGTGCCGACTTGGAAAGCCGAATAAAAGTCTTGTGCCATCGGACCGATGTGACGGGTGTCCGTGTCCGATTTGTAGCTCCACTCACTCAGAGGAAGACGCAGGACACGCTCCAGGATTTTGGCGGGATTTACCGATTTGAAATCCTGTTTGGCATTGCGGTCGCTTAAGTTGTTAAAGGTCCCTTGTATAGTGACGCCGGTCCGTGTCCATTGCAGCGGCAGCCCGACGTTACCACTGCCATCACTGGTGGCCAGGAATCCTCCCCTCTTGCCCCACAAGACCGGACCATCCTGGATGCCGGCGAAAGTGGAATAAAACAAGGAGTACGCCAGTCCACAGGTGGCATCATTCGGACCACTCAAGAAAATGGGATTATTGGCCGCGTTCATCGTGGTGTTGAGCGTGACGTTCCCGGTGAAACTGCCCGCGAGTGTTACCCCAGACTCACTATTGGTGACGACGCCTCCCGGCATCACTGCCCATGGAACCACACCGCTCAATAGGCGCGACGCGCTCAGGTTGTTGAGGTTGACTCCATTGCCGCCAAAGGTCCCATTGAGCGTTACACCCGACGCGTTGTTGGTCACCACCACCGATGGGAGACGATCCGACGAAATCGTGCCAGTGCCAATCTGTGACCCGTTCAGATTGACTAATTTTGATCCATCCCCAGCCACTGCGGAGTTGGTGATCGTGACCCCATTTAGGACCGAATTCAAGATGACCACGTTTGCCAGGGTTGCGCCTGGGAGAACGCCGCTCGCGGTTACCCCGCTCAATCCTTCTCCGTTACCGGCCAGACGGGTGGCACCCAATAGCCCGGGAAACTGGGTGCCGGGCAGTTGGAAGAGAAGCACGACCAATCCATCGCCATCGGGTCCTTCGTTTGCTGTATCACCTCGTCCCGCTGGGGCAATATAGAATGCGTCATTGGTATTGCCCGGATTTGAATAGTTTCCTCCCACAATGACGTCGCCATACGAACCGCCCCCGGAACCGGCCCCATTTAAGAACCTAGCGAAATCGAATCGTCCACCACCTCCTCCCCCAAATCCGCCGCCACCGCTTCCGCCGCTGCTACTGCCTTTGCCTCCGTCTCCTCCTCCAGAAGTGAGCAATCCGATTCCAATCGTGGTGGCGTTCATCGCATAGTCAAATCCCGCCTCATTCGGGTCCCCATTGCCTCCTGCACCGCCTTTGCCATCCAAACCGCCGCCGGCACCATCTTGTCCGGCCTGTCCCGGATTTCCGCCAGCGCCTCCCGGGCCTTGATCGGCACCGCCCCCGCCCCCTCCAGCCAACCCCTGAAGAATAAAGTTGGTGCCGGAGTTGAGAAAAAGAGAACTCCCCTGTCCGCCGCGCCCTCCATTCGACCGGAAGCCGCCTGCGGCATTGCTAGACCCTTCTCCACCGCCAGCGCTTCCGCGTTGCCCAACAACAACGGTAAATACCTGCCCGGCATCGACCGGTATCGTTCGCTGGGCAAAGGCTCCGCCTCCGCCGCTACCCGCCCCTGATGCTTGGTGAGGGCCGGCGCCACCAGCCCCCCAAATCTTGGCGGTTAACTGGGATGCCCCTGGCGGCACAACTACCTGATAAATACCTGCTGATGAATAAGTGTTGGTCCGCAACGCGATAAACCCGTGAATGGCCGCCACATTGGTGGAGAGGCTCGAATCGGGTATTGTCCCGACCACTTTAGCGCCATTCAAATTCGTTAATCCACCACCGTCGCCATTGAGCGCTCCAGAAAACTGACCCGACAAGGTCACGCCGGCCTCGCCGTTGGTCAGAGCACCCGGGGGCAGTTGGTCCAGACTCAAACTACCAGTTATCGAGCTGGCGGGTATAAACCCCTGCAGCTGGCTGGTTGGAACCTGGCCGAGGACGGTACTGGCGTTTTGCGAATAAATCGCATAGGGCGTCGGATTGAGCGCCTGTTTCGGTTCGAGACGGGTGAATGTATTGGAACCATACGGACTAACGGAGATACCCAGCCACCGGTTCCCGCCTGAAAATCCCGCCGTTCCGAAATCAATCGAGGTCGTAAACAGACCGTTGCTCACCACGACGCCCGAGTTGGTCACAGACCCGAATGTCGCCGCCGTATTGGTCGGCGAAAAATACAGAGTAAAAGCAAAGTCGTAGCTTCCGTTGGCTGGAACACCGGCGTCCTCCAGTTGGCCTTGGTAAGTAAACGCCGTACCTAACGCCCAAGCATAGGTGCTGAGGTTAGCAAGAATGGCCATCGCCCGTATCCAAGCGGCGGGTCTGAGGGTTCGATTCATCCGGTTGATTTTCTACCCTACCGTTCCATCCAACAAGCTTGAATAACCGCCGCTTTCCCCCTGGATGGAGGACGCCAACCCCATTACCTAAATGAGCTGGTGCCTCGTTCGTGCGGTCCACATCAAATCATCTGCGAAAATCCGGGTTAATCTGCGGTTGATCTCCCTGCATTGGGTTCTGCGAATCAACTCGAACCCCTGGACGCCAGCCTGACACCCGCTTTTCTCCGCACGGCTACAAGTCACACGTAACCCATTGAAGCAAAGCAACATCGCTAGAGGCGGTGCGAACCACGCCCGTTACGCAGAAGCGAAGCTAATTGGCCGTCCGCAGGACCTCCGTCGAGCCATAGGCGGTCCGAACCACGCCACCCCCTCAAGTTATCCCTCGCCTGACCCCGAGCGCAAAACCGCTCATCACAATCGCGGTAAATGGCAATCTAAATGGCACGGTTATCGCTTCGATTCCACAAGGCTTTCGCTTCGCTATGAACTTTCGATTCGTCCCCATGGGCTTGGTCGCCCCCATTCTTCTGACGTCCGCCCTTGCGGCAGTCGGTGGTCCCGCCATCCGTCCGTTGACGGGCCAGGTTTCAGCAAAAACGGCCGCGCAAACACCGGTTGGACCCCTGGATGGTTCCACCGTTCTTCAATTCAGCGTTGGTCTGGATGCCCGAGACCCCGCTGCCTTGGACCAATTCATCGGCCAATTGTACGACCCCTCAAGTCCCAACTTCCGCCATTACCTGTCACCCGACCAATTTGCCACCCGCTTCGGACCGACCGATGCCGATTACCAGCGCGTTCTCGATTTCGTCCGAAACCATGGACTGACCGTCGCGCAGGAATACCCCAATCATCTGCTCGTCGATATTCAAGGTCCAGTTGCCAATATCCAGGAGGCATTCGGTGTCACGCTCCAGACCTACCAGGATTCCGCACAAGGCAGGACCTTTTTTGCCCCCGATATCGATCCATCGATCCCCTTGGACCTTCCTATCGTGGAGATCAATGGCCTCGATACCCAGACCCGCCCCCATTCACATCACCAGCATCGGACCGATCCGACCGCCACGAGCGCTCAAAGCGCCATCGGAACCACAGGTGGCATAGGGAATGTAAACTCGGCCCAGGCTCAAGGATTGGCTTCTCCTAAACTCGGTTCCGCACCTGGCAATAAGGGCCTTTGGGGAAGCGATTTTCGCAAAGCCTACGTGCCCGGCACGACCCTGACGGGCAGCGGTCAAAGCGTCGGTTTACTCGAGTTTGAAGGCTATTACGGCGCCGACATCACCCGGTACGAAACCGACATCGGTCTGAGCCTGAGCGGTCGGCCCCAACTCATCATCGTTCCCGTGAGCGGCGGCGCGACCCCCTCCGATGGCGGGGACAACGGCGAGGAATGTTCCGGCGATATCGAGATGGTGGTGTCGATGGCTCCCGGTCTGGACTCCATCTATGTCTTCGAGACGAATACGGGCACCTTTAACAACCTGCTCCAATCGATGATCGCCCATACCAACGTTTTGCAATTTAGCTGTTCCTGGGCCACCGACACTCTCCGGCACCCCACTTCCGAGGTTCTCTTCAAGCAAATGGTGACTCAGGGGCAGTCCTTTTTTAATGCCAGCGGCGACGCCGGAGCCTTCGTCGGAGCAGTCGAATTCCCTTCCGATAGCCCCAATGTCATCCAGGTCGGTGGCACCACCCTGACCGATCAACGGGCACCCACCTACGCGTGGGCTGGCGAGGTGGTTTGGAACTGGGGTGTCAATGGAACCGGCACCTACAGCGGCGCTGGTTCGGGTGCGAGCGGCGGCGGCCTGAGCACCTATTATCCGATTCCCAGTTGGCAGACCAATATCAACTGGACAGCCAATGGCGGTTCCAAGACCTGGCGGAATATCCCCGATGTCTCCGCCAATGCCGATAACTGCTACCTCTACACCGACAACGGGACCAAGACCGGTGGAAATGGCGGCACCAGCTTTGCTGCACCCCTTTGGGCCGGATTTCTTGCCCTGGTCAACCAACAGGCAGTCGCCTCTGGCCGTCCCACCGTCGGATACATCAATCCCGCCTTGTATGCCCTCGCGTCGACGCCCCGCTATCCGACCCTCTTTCACGACGTGTTCAGCGGCAACAATGTCTGGAACCGCAGCACCCGCCTGTTTTATGCGAGGAGCGGCTACGACCTCTGCACCGGCCTGGGCTCGATGAACGGGACCAATCTCATCAATGCCTTGACCGAACCATTCGCGGTCAACCTGGTCTCGGTGGGGAGAGCAGGCAGAAACATTACCGCCCAATTTGCCTCGTGGCCCCAGCAAAACTACGCCGTCCAATACCAAACCAGTCCCTCCGGTACCAATTGGTTGGACTACACCAATAGTGTGGGCAACGGGTCCAGCGAGACGATTCTCATCCCCGTGACCCTCTTCAGCGGAAGCCCCACCGGCTTCATCCGTGTGGTCTCACAGTAAGTCGACTTTTTGTGCCCCTATTAGTCCTATTGGTCCTATTTGCCCATACTCAAAACTCCGTCCCCACCTTGACCCTTACCTCCAGCTTTTCCTCCTCATTCAGCGAAAGCCCCGCCGTCCCCCGCGAATTCGGCCACCCAATCACCTGCGGCAGCACCGTCAGGGTGGCAAAGAAATGGTCCCCCGAATAATGGACCACCGGCCCCACCGACAACACCAGGTAACTGGCCCGGTCCAAGTTCGCATCCGAAAACTCGGTCGCCAACCGTGCCTCCACCCCGATTCGCCAGCACCGACTGAGTTGCCAAGAAACGCCGCCCGAACCCTCCATTTTAAGGTTGGTGGTCCAAGGCGATTCCGCGTTTCGCTCAAACTCCGGTTCGAATGTGTAATTCAACACCGTGATCAACCGATCCTGAAGGAAATCCTTCTGAAGAATAAGCCGGGTTTCCAACTCATATTCATCGTGCCGACTCCCATCCACCTCCTCGATCGATCCGTAACCCGGCTCAAAATAAACCGCCAGCCCCCAACGATCGTGGGAGGGATTCAGCAACTGATATTTCAGTTCCGCGCTGGTTCCATTGATCCCGAACCGATTGCGGTCCGCAAACGATGCACTGCTTCCCGTAGAGTTCCGCAGGTAATGATAGTCCGTGTTCAGGTAAAGCGCCGCCTGAAGCCGGTCAGTGACCCCATATTCCAATTCGGTATCGAGGTCCAGACCTATATAGCGACCCGACTCTTTGCCCGTCCGGGCGGTCGACCACTGAGTTAGCTCCCATTCGCCCTGAGCTTCGCTTTGGGCACCCCGCGAGTAACCAAACGGTTCCTCATGGGCAAACAGACAGACGCTGAGTCCCAGGGAAGCCAGAGAGAGCAGGGGAGCGTAAGAAACGCGATTCGATAGATTCATCATGCGCCCAAAGCGTAAACCGTGGCGTCAACCTTCCGCTAACGGTAGGTTGACATAACTTGACGATAAGTTGCTAAAACGAGCGAAACCGCACTTTCACCACTTTTCCCATTCTTTTCATTGCCATAGCGACAGGAACCAGTCATGACTGTCCTTCGCGGTTTGACTTGGAGTTATCACGGGCCGACGTGGCGGAATTGGCAGACGCGCTAGACTCAAAATCTGGTTCCCTATGGGAGTGTGGGTTCGACCCCCTCCGTCGGCACCATGCTCCAAGATGGGATTTCGCGGTAGTCGTCCGACGTCAGTCGGCGCTTATCCCACGCGGCCACAACCCGTTTCCGAGCAGAGAGGCGGGAAAACAAACCGCAACCCCAAACGGTTCGAGAGGCTCTTCGCGCAATCGCCAATCCCCATGGTCTAAGCCCCGCCGATCTGTCCCCGAACGGGTCACAGCCGAGTAGAGTCAGCGCCACCTTACGAGAGGCATCTAACTTATTGGTTGAAAGTAATACAGGGGGAGGAATTTCCTGTGAATGGCAGTCGCTCCAAACCAACACTATTTCCAAGCGCCAAAGGCGCGATTCCATACCAGCCTAGGCCAACGGCCTAGGAAACCGGTCCCCAAATGTCGAAAGGGCTGAAAGCCCGCCCCCCGATCGCTATTGGTGGGCTGCTTCCAAATAACAGCTGCATAGCGGTGCCCGGTACAGGGAGTCCGGCATGCCATGAAGCCCCGAAGGGGCGACTGAATTCCAGCCCAGGGCAACGCCCCATAAGCGCTAACTTGTTTGGTTGACGTTTCTCGGGAAGTTTCTCATATTCTCGCCATGTCAGAGATCAATGGCGGTGAGGAGGATTGGGATTTATTGCGTTCATTCTTCCCGGCGAACTGGGAAGAACTGGCACAATCC
>CAILNN010000268.1 GCA_903835555.1 uncultured Verrucomicrobiota bacterium | reverse complement strand
AATGGCGAAGCTCGTGGTAGAGACAAGAATCGGAGTTGTTTTAGCACCCCCATTTGAAATTGGAAAGGCTCTGGTAAAATCACCAAAGGGCGAGACATAGGCGTTCCCGTTGAAGAATGTTGGCGTACCAAAATTGGGCCGGTAAGACGCCCCATTTGTTGCAGAATACCACGATTGAACAATTTGCCCGTCGCTGCCGGAGGAATACTGGCCGAGAGAATCTCGGTCCAATAGGTACAACTTTCCTTCCTTGCCGGGTTGAAGCAGCAAGTGGGGGTGGGCGGGGCTCCCAGCCGAATCGGGAAGGAGCAAGCACCCGCCAGTCCCAAGGTCCAGGTCGGCGCTATTCAAGCTGGCCTGGTTAAATGGGGTGAACCAGTCGACGACATGGAAGCCGGAATTGTCCAGAGTCAGCTTGACAACCGAATCACCATAGTTGGCTTGGACCGGGTCATAAATGCCATTTCCGGTAGCCACGTAAAGGTTTGCATCGGAGTCAATGGATACACCTGCTCCCGACATCCAGAGCGAAGCGCCGGAATTGGAATTAGGTGTGGAACACCAAACAGCGATCTGCTGCAATGTAATTGCATCATAGGCAAATATCCAGCCATGAAAATGGCCCCAGTCTGCATACGAACTCATGGATACCAGAACGACCTTCCCGCCATAGGAGGGACAATAAAAAAGTGTCATGGCGGCCCTGCAGACATGAATTTTCGGGTCGAATGACAAAATGCCACCGACGGCATCGCTTGCCGTGCTGTTCACCCCGCCTGAGATGGTCACCGGACTGTTGGATATTTCGAAACCGGTTCCAGCAGAAAGGGAATGCAACCGCTGGAAGAACACCCCGTTCTCTTCCGTCGCCACTTCGATGTAGATCGTTTGTGTGTCGGGATCAATTACCGGTGTGCTCGTGATGCCATATTCCGGAGATATTACCGGTGTCCAGGGAGAAACATTGGTTGGTGCAACGGGAGTGATACCGGCTGAAAGATTGTTGAAATTTGTCCACCAGAGTGGTTGGGCATTCGCCCCATCCGCATTATCGGCGTCGAACGCATAGACGCTATTGTGCTCGGTCGCCACATAAACCGCATTATGGGTTCCATTCGTCCCAAACGTCACATTGCCGAGCAACAACGGCTGTGCATATACCTGTCCATCCACGGCATGCCGAAATAACAACCCAAACGAGCCGGAGTTGACGTTGGCTTGAGTTAGATTTGTCTCTTTTTCATTCAAACCCGACCGATAGTTGTCATACTTATAGGTTGTCACATCCAACCCGCTACAAACATAGCCAAGCAGCAGCCCTGCAAAAACCAGCCAAGTGCCAAAAAATCGGAAGACAACGACGCGCACACCTCACTCCTTCGCCGCTTGCCCTCGCCATAGGGACCGGAACCCAAGACTTAGCACTGAGAAGGGTAGCACCAGGAAAGCCCAGGGAGGCATCAAGGGAACGTCTTGGCCCCCCGCGATACTCGCTTGGGAAAGGACACTCAGCACTCCAGGTCGATAGCTGATGGAATAATTCAGCGGGTTAAATTGTCCCCCGGTAGCATTTGACGGGATCAGCAGGTAAGAGCCGATTGGGTCCGAAGCGTTAGTGCCCCCAGTGGCTGACAAGGTGACTGTTTCAATAGCGTCACTCGGGGCCAATCCTACGGCTGTGAAGCCTGAATTTACTGGCCCAAGGGTCAATGGAAGACCAAACGCCTTTGAAATTGGGTCTGCCCGAATCGTGATTGGGCGAGGGCTTATGGCAAAAACCATTGGAAAGGATGTTGCAGCTGCGTGGGATGCGTCTGCGGAAACCTGCACCGTGATGGTGTAGATACCGGCCGATACGGGAGCAGCGGAGTTCGGTCCATAGGTGGTCCCGTTAATTCCGCTGAAAGTCGATGTAACAGTGCCAGCGGAACCGACCACATTAATATTCCCTGGCCCGTGACCTAAACCGTCATAGGAATAGTTCGTTGGTCCCGTCACGAAAATTTCTGTTGCGGGCAGCGCCGCAGTGGTTGACTGAAACCGAACCATGGGAGCAAACGGAGTGTTTTGCAAAGCGTTGGAGCGATCACGCCGGAGTGTCCCTGAAGGTGCGGATTGATCCCAGTAGAACGCAGATGAATCCCGACTATCAAAGATATCGGATGGGTCATTTTCCCCCAGCTTCAGACCACCGCAATTGCCGCCTGCGGAGGAGTAAGCAAACCCGAGGAGATTATAAGCCTGTGCTCCAGTTGCCCCCGTCGGATTCTTGCCGAAATGGCTGGTATCCACTGAAACGGTGTAAACGATCGTATCTGGAGCCAGAATACCATATTGAGCTAGATTGAACGTGAGGTTAAACGCAATTCCGTTCGAAACCCATCCAACCGGTCTATACGGTATTACACATGTTTGAGTCACGCTCGCCAGGAGAGGTCCTGGAATCGAACCAAACCCGCCACCGTAGATTCTAAGCGTCACCGGATAACTATAATTTGCCGCCCCGCCGAAATTCTCGGCATGCGCGAACGAACTCAGAACCACGGTTGCGGAACCCAGGATTCGTTCTGTGCCGGTTAAGGTGATCCGATCGCCGATTTCAAGAATGTGTCCAGTCTCAAAGCCATCTGATGGAAAGTCCTTGGACAATATACCGGGAACGCTATCAAATAAAACTGAGTCAGCGGATGCCAGCCACGAAAGGGCCAGACCGACAACGGTCAGTAGAATGGCGGAACCACGGCCAAGCGCAGGACGATGAGACCGTTTCCGAGCCGCTAAAGCCCAATGCTTTGCCTGTCTGTATTCCGTCAATTTCAAGGTCATCTCGATGATCATAACGAACCCAGCCACTTTACCCTCCCATCAAAGGCTGATGCAGTCAATGACATGTTCACTCTTCCACCGAATGACACTTTTTCGCAACCGCCGACCCCGCAGGAGCATCAACAGGTAACATTTCGGAAACACCTCACACCTTTTACTTGCCAAACGGAAGGGGATGGATTCGTAATCATTACAAGAATGAGTCGACGGTCTTCTTCCTCCTCCACCTCGTCCGCGCACGGACATCATCGGTATACCGCCATCTTGCGCCCGGAACGAGCTGTTCACGCGATGGCGTTTTGGGTCCTAATCTGGCTTGCAGGCGTTTATTCCGTCCCTTGTTTGGCCATCGTTTTCAATGGAGTCGATTATCCCGTCCCGACCGACGGCATCCACGATGCCCAACCCGGACTGAGGGGCTACTTCGCCGCTGTCGCGTCAGCACCCGGAAGCAAGAGCGTCACCCTTCCGTCGGGTCAATACCTGATCGGGCTTGCCAGCGTGAGCAACCAGATATCGCTACCGTCGAACACAACGATTGATGCTTCCCAGGCCGTCTTTGTTTTCCCCAGACACCTTCCGGTGACAAATACGGCTTACCCGTTTCCATTGGCCTTCTCCACTGTCGACGCCACCAATATCACATGGACTGGCGGAAGGCTGGCCGGATATGGATTTGACTATCGCGCAAACGACCCATCGACAAATCTATGGCAGCCGAAAGAAACCCCCGGTTTTCTCTATTTTACATCGTCGGACAACCACGGCTGTGAAAAAATTTCCGTTCAGAATCTGTATGCGACAAACTTCTCGGGTCCCGTTGTCTCCGTTCGAGGTATCGGTTCGGGCCTCACCACGAATATCTTAACGTCTACCTACTCCAGGAATCTGACTCTGACCAATTGTCATTTTATCAATTGCGGAATATATAATTGGGGATATGGGTATTTACTGCAACTCGTGTCCTATTCCAACCATTATTCTCCAGCCCAATGGTGGATGGCGACAAACTACATGCCGAAAGGGGCACTCATCAGCCCGGTCACGACCACTGCCGGTTCGAGTTTGGTAGGTTTCAATAACCCGGGACTGGTCTCGATAAGTCCAAGCAGTTCTCCATCGACGAGCTATCAATGTTCGTTTTTTGGCAGCATGCCCAACTCATCTCCCGCGATCGTGGCGGGCAACCCCTACTATGTGGTCGGTACGAATGCAAATGGAGTATTGGTTTCCCCACAACCTGGCGGACAACCGGTGATTTTTACGGAAAGTTCAACCAGCAAGCTCGGGTTCGTGCCGAATATATTCGCAGCCGGGGCAGCCTCCTATCACCCGGACGGTCAAAGCTGGAGTGCACTGACAGGGGCATTTGTCTTTGCGGACTGCGATACCGTGACGGTATCTGGTTGCACTTGGAGTTCGCAGGGCGACAGCAGCCAATTTCTCCGGACTGCAAACATCACGATTAAGGACAATCAGTTACTGCAGACCGTTGTTGGTGGAATATTCCTCGCAGCAGGCTGTGCAAATGCGATGATCTCCAACAACGTATTGAATTTGGGGGCGGATGGGTCTCATGTCATCACCGTCGAGTACGGAACCAATGTAACCATTGTATCGAATATTTTCAACGGTGGTGGAAGGGGATCATTGATCGTGAACCCACGCCAGGTGACCATTGCGAACAATGAATTTCGCACCAACACGACCAAGGCATACCGGGACTACTCCATCGGCAGGATAGGGCCAGAGTATGGGGGAATCTGGGAGCAACCGTGGCTATTTAACATCATCAATGATGGATCCTCAATCGCTACCATCGCGATCACCAATAATGCCTTTATCACGGATACGGCATTCTATTTTATCCGATTTAACGGCATTTTTTACCATGTGGCGGTGACAGATAACACCATAACCGGGACGAGGGTCGACGGGAGCTCTCTCGCAGACGGACCGATTTATGACTATCCGGCAGCGCCACCGTTCGCATTCAACGGTGTCTTGTATGACAGCACCATTGATCGAAACAAGGGGTTGGATATGAATTCGGATGGACGTTTGTGCGCGGTCCTTCCCTATCCGACCAATCGACTGACCATTCCTCATTTCTTGCCGGTCTTATGGCCAAATAGCGGATACTACTCAAATTATTCGGGCTATGGTGGCTATGCCAGAAAGGATGACACAGCGAATTACCAGCCTGCAGTCAGCGT
The DNA here is from genome assembly GCA_903835555.1 of uncultured Verrucomicrobiota bacterium. Lineage (GTDB taxonomy): Bacteria > Verrucomicrobiota > Verrucomicrobiia > Limisphaerales > UBA9464 > CAILNN01. The sequence goes on along the minus strand of CAILNN010000268.1, from coordinate 2,129 downwards.
GGTTACTCCGCTTACACCTTCGCTGGCAGGAGTGTCCATGGATTCGAGCAATATTTACGTCTCATTTTCGGGTAATATCCCATCCAATACGCCCGTAACACTCGATTGGACGGGCAAACAGCAGATCCACTTTGGCAGCGATACCAATATCGAAGATTACCTTGGACGCCTGACGGCTGACGGCGTCCCCATGGATTACAACGATTATTCTGCAATTTACAGTATGGCGAGCGTGTTCAAGTACGCTCCCGGATGGTCGCACTTCATTGAAATATACCCCCTCTTCGGAATCTGGCCTGCAGCTCTTGAAAAGCTGAAATACACCGGAGGGGAACCTCGTCTTAGAAATCCTGGAGGTTTTGGAGCCGGAGACTATGGCCTGCGGGGGTTGACCGGGGATGGCCGCACCAAGTACCTTCAGACGTCGGTTGCACCGAACAGCTTCAACGGAGGGGTCACGGGTGGCCTTTCCGTTTTCGTCAACTCACCAAACGCGATGATTCCGTCCGGCGGCAGCTATCTTGCGGGAGTCACCGACAGTGTCGGCCAATATGGACTCCGGTGGACTGGCAATGGCCTTGCCGGCATTTACGGCGGTTCATCCGCCACCGCGGTCCTTCCAGTCTCGGCATTGCCAAGTCCAACCCTATTCAGTCTGTCGCGGTCTGGTTCCAGTTCACTCTTGCTTTACACCAACGGTGTCCTCGCGGCGAGCAACCTGACGCCTGGTGGTTCAAGTGGTTCGACGAAGAACTTTTGTTTATTTTCGAGCGTGGATAGCAACAACCACCCGACGAATTTTCTAAAAGGCACGATTGGATTTGCCTTCATTGATGATGGGTCGCTGAGCGCGGCAGATTATCGCAACGTCAATAGCGCGATCAGTAATTGGCTTACTTTCATCCGGGCCATCCCATAGTGGATGGAGGGTCCGATACCTTTTGCCCGAAGTCATGCTTTCCAGATTGACCTTCACCCACTTCCGTCGCCCACTTTGTTTGGCATGGTTCAAATCGGCATCCTCGGCACCGGCTTCATGGCCGTCCAGCATCTCAAGGCGTACGCAAGACTTCCGGATGCACGGGTAGTCGCCCTTTGCAATCCCAGCGGACGCAATTTGGACGGCAATTTTGCGGGAATTGCGGGAAACGTAGGTGATGGAGCAGTCCCTCAGTTGGATATGGCATCCGTCCTTGCCTACCGAGATCCAGGGGAATTGTTCGCGGATCAGCGGATTGACTTGATCGATATCTGTACCCCGACCAAGACGCATGTCGCTCACTGCCTTGGAGCGCTAGCGTCCGGCAAACATGTCTTGGTCGAAAAGCCAATTGCCCGGACGAGTTTGGATGCGCGTCGGATTGCAAAAGCAGCGGCGCTTGCTGGTGAGCGAGGAAGGTACCTCATGCCTGCGATGTGCATCCGATTCTGGCCTGAGTATCGATGGCTGAAACAAGCCATCGTTGATGGGCGGTACGGTCGGGTACTCGATGCCCGCTTTCGCCGGGTGGCTCAGGCACCGAGTTGGGGGCACGGCCACTTCTTGCAGGGAACCGAATCGGGCGGGGCCCTATTTGACCTTCATATTCATGATGTCGATTTTGCTCAATATTGTTTTGGCCGTCCCCAGCGAATCACGGCTTCGGGCTATTCAAAAGTGAGTGGAGCGATCGATCATGTGCTTGCCTTGTACCACTATCCGGGTGGACCGGTTGTGTCACTTGAAGGCAGTTGGGCGATGACCGACGGCTTCGGATTCAATATGGCGTTTACCGTGAATTTTGAGCATGCCACCGTCGATTTTGATTCGGGACGAGGAAACGAAGCCCTTCGACTTTTTATTGCTGGAAGGCCTGTGGAAATATTGCAGCCTCCCGGAACTGACGGTTACGTTGGCGAAATTGGGTATTGTCTGGCTGCGATTCAAAGCGGTATTCCTCCCACTATTGTAACGCCAATCGACGCCGTTTCTTCTCTGGAATTGTGCGAAACTGAAGAACGCAGCATTCGGGAAGGGGTATCCATTGAGGTCGGAACATGTGCCCCATGAATTCAAGGAAAGGTTTCCAGGGAGCTATAGAGATTCGGCCTGATTATGTTTCAACGAGCCCTATTCGGCATGTGGTATT
>CAILNN010000267.1 GCA_903835555.1 uncultured Verrucomicrobiota bacterium | reverse complement strand
GCACTCCAAAACCTGGCGGACTTCCCCTTCGTCCATCACTCGGAAAGCGCCTTTGACTGTAAAAGTGCCTTTCCGAGGACGGTTTGACACCTGGGATTTCGTCCGCAGATTAGTTGTAACCCGTCGCGCCTGGACTCGCTCTAGAGGCTTTACGCAACGGATTTACACACATGAACAGGAAATTCTTGGGCTGGGTTGGCGCTGCGGCGCTCGCTCTCGCCACATTCGCACAGGCGCAAACGCCTGACTTCGTTATAGATACGTTCGATACCTCCGATGAGGCCGCCGGCTGGGCTCGCTGGTGGGGCTCCGCCTCCCAGTCCTATGATTGGGATGGTACCGTCGACGCCAATAACTCCCCTAACTCAGGTTCTCTCAAGCTGACCATCGGTTTCGATATCAATGCCTACGGTGGCGATAACCAGTTCTCCGCCGTCCATTATTTTGGACAATCGCTGGATGGCACAACGTACACCAACCTGGTGTTCGATGTTCGGTTTGATACCAATTCCCCCTCCCGGCCCCAGTCCAAGGACTACGGGTATTTTGAATACGCCCTCGTCCCGTCGGATTATTCTCAGGTCGGTCTCGGCAGCCTGACGGTTCCCATCGGAAATGGCGGTTGGACCCACGTGGTCGCTCCCATTGATCCCACCATCGCCAAGCTGACCAACATCATCGGCGTCAATCTCAAATTGTGGGCTGGGGATACCAGCCCCAACGCGGACAGTGCCCTCACTGGTCAAACGGTCATCTGGGTCGACAACGTGAAACTGATTGGCCAAACCAACACCGCCCCCATTCCCGCTCCCACGGCCTCCATCTCAGTGCCGAAACCCGGTCTTTCGATCACGGCCAGCAATCCCGGAGACCAGTATCAACGCCAGAATCTGGTGACGCTGAACCCTGTCTCGTGGGTGGGAGCCTCGGGTCCGGTGACCTACTCGCTGACCATTACTGGTTTTCCCGACACCAACCATTCAGCATTCCAAGGGCAAATCTTCCTGATCCCCGCTACCAGCCTGCCGGGAGAAACGGCACCGGATTACAATGAACCGAACCTGATTTTCTTGCAGATCGGCGAGAATGCCGATGGGTCGGCCTACGCTTCGTTGCACTACAAGACCAACGAACCGAGTGGCAATGCCATGGTGTACAACAACAATCCGGCCAATGGCCCGGTGGGCAGCCTCGGCGGCATCGGCAGTGCCTCTCCGTTGGGCACCTGGAGCCTGACCTTCAATAACAACACCGATATCACGGTGACCGAACCAGGTGGCAACACTGCCAACTTTAGCATCAGTGCCGATGCAGCCGCTTTGTTTGCCGATCCGCTGTACGCCTACTTCGGTGGCCAGCCCAATCAATTGGCGAACATCGGACAAACTCTCGTGCTCAACCATATCCAGATCACCGGGGTTGCCAATCCGGTCGATGAAAAGTTTACCTCGCCGACGATCGACACCACCACTTGGGCAATCCGCGCGGCGGACCCGAATGGCTTGGTGGTTGTACCCGGGGACACGGCCTACAAAGTGACCTGGACCTTGCCCGACTTCGGCTACGGGCTGCAATGGGCGTCCGGCGTCAAGGGACCTTGGTCCGATACTGGGCTGAGCACCGTAACGGTTGGCAAAACCAAGAGCGCCTTGGTGCCGACCTCCAGCCTCCCTGGCGTTCAAGGCGGTTTCTTCCGCTTGTATAAGCCGTAATTGGCCTGCAGTTGGCCCAACGGTTTTACCCATGGCACCGGCTTCGGTCGGTGCCTTTTCTTTTTCGGTCGTTCTGCTAGTTTCTTTAAATATGCGGTTAGACCTTTTCCACCGTCGGTCGTTCTGGTTTTTATTGGGGCTCGGCTGTCGGCTGCTTTGGGCACCCGCATGGGCTCAGATCGATTTGGCGCTCTACACCGATCACTTGGTCAATGGCTTCCAGGATTGGAGCTGGGCAACGCGCAATCTGACCAATACCACCCCGGTTCATTCGGGCACGCAGAGCATTGCCGTCAATGCGACGCAGTATCAGGCGATTTCATTGCGGCACTCCGATTTTTCGGCAGTTCCCTATAGCAATGTAGTTTTCTGGGCTCACGGGGGTGCGACTGGCGGGCAGGTACTCAGTGTGGCGGCTGTGGTGGGAGGACAAAGTCCCGCACAATTGAATTTGCCGCCACTCACCGCCAATACCTGGCACTTATTCACGGTACCGCTGACGTCGCTAAAGGCGGCAACCGCAACGAATTTCGAGGGAATCATCATCCAGTTGCAACACGGTAGCGGGGTGTTTTTCCTCGATGACATCAGCCTTTCGGGTGCCCCTTTGCCATCCGCGATTCATTTGTCCGTCGATGCCACTCATCCCCTTCGAGGGGTGGAACGGCGCTGGGAAGGATTGAACACCGCCATCTGGGACGGGAACCTCGCCAAAAAGATGACCCAAACCTTACTTCAGGATTTAGGGACTACAGTCTTGCGGTTCCCCGGTGGATCGGTGTCTGACGAATATCATTGGGCCAGCAATCGATCGCTAACCAACACTTGGCAATGGAACACGTCCTTTCATCAGTTTGCCCCGATGGCGAAGGTGGTGGGAGCAGACGTGATCGTGACGGTAAATTACGGGACCGGAACCCCAGCGGAAGCCGCAGCTTGGGTGCGTGACTCCAATATTACCAATCACTACGGCTTTCGGTATTGGGAAGTGGGCAATGAGAATTATGGCACCTGGGAGACAGATACCAATGTCCAACCGCACGAGCCATACACCTACGCTACGCGTGCTGCGGCTTATTTCCAGCAAATGAAGGCCGCAGACCCGACCATCCGAATCGGGGTTCCCGTAGTGGACGGGGAAAACAGCTTCGACAACGGGTATACCGGTCACACCGTGGTGAGCCCGCGCACGGGAGCCAAGGTCAATGGCTGGACACCAATCATGCTGGCGCGCCTCAAAGCGTTGGGGGTGGTGCCCGACTTCCTGGTTTACCACAGTTATCCAGAATACTCGGGCAGCGAGAGCGATCCGCTGCTGTTGCAGTACGCCACGCAATGGGCACGTGCGGCGGCGGATATCCGGCAACAGGTCAAAGACTATTACGGAGCCGGTGGCGACACCATTGAGCTGCTCGTAACGGAAAACAACAGCAACTCTGGGAATCAAGGCAAGCAATCCACCAGTCTGGTCAATGGTCTGTACCTGGCCGACAGCCTGGGTCAATTGTCCCGGACGGAGTTTAACTCATTTGTCTGGTGGGACTTGCGCAATGGAGCAGACACCACCGGTTCCATGGACCCAACGCTCTACGGATGGCGCAAGGTAGGGGACTTGGGCATCGTGGACGCCACGACCAACACGTACCCGACCTACTATGCCTATAAGTTGATGCACCAATTCTTTTATCAAGGGGTATCGGTCTTACCCTCGACTTCGGACCATTGGTCGGTGTCGTCCTACGCCGTCCGCGATACCAACGGGAGCGTGCAACTGCTGGTGATCAACAAGAACCCGTCGGCAACCAATCACGTGACCGTGAGCCTCGGCGGTTTTACTCCATTGACCAACGCCGCAGTAACGCAGTATGGCGTCCTGCAAGACTCTGCGGTTCGAGACCATACCGGATGGATTGGCTTGGCAACCAATTCTGTAACAGGTGTCGGTACCAACTTCACCTTAGCTTTTCCGCCCTACTCGCTGACACTACTGACGCTATACGCCCCGGCACCGATCCTGACGGTGACGGGACTTGGAAGCACGACGGTGCCTACCCTGAATCTCCAGCTTCGTGGCAAGCCCGGAGCGGCGGTTGAGGTACAAAACTCGACCAACCTAACGCATTGGAAATCCATATTAACCAATCGATTGGATGTGCCCGACGGGTTTGCATCAGAAAACGTCCTTGCTCTTCCGGACGGAGCCTATTGGCGCGGGGTCTATCGTCCGGATTTGAATTAGCTCGGGTGCGCAGATGCCAGTCAATCAGCTCCCCATCCTAATTCCAATCGAATCGATGGAGAGGCGCAGTGACGGGGCGGCCGAATGGACTGGCAATCCGTACGGTTGAATCACCACGGTGTCGCGGGATATGGTTCGCCCTTTCAGGGCTTAAGCTCTGTTTTGATTTATTCCTTGGGCGTTGCCCAAGGCTGGTATGGGGTCGCCCCCCTTGGGGCTAAACGATTTATTGAATCCCGGCGGGGCTGACATCCCGCAGGGATGCAAAGCGTTTCGTATCTGTGATCCGGTGGTGTCGCTGCGCTCAACCACCGGCTGTTGGCTGTCATGCCTCTGGCATGAATTTTGGCCGCAACCTTGGCTTCATTTGCTTTGGCCGACACCCACATCGTGAGCCATTGTCAAGGAACGTCGAAGCCCCTGTTATGTCGTCCAAACCGCCCAAGCCCAAACCGAGACCGGTCGACGCGCGAGGCGGGAAGAGGCGTATCCCCCGCTCGTTCAAAGAGCTCACGCCCAGCAATCACTTCAATCCCAGAAGCTTTTTTCGCGAGATGGTCTGGGGCACCTTGTTCAAGCCCCGGACAGGGTCGACCAAAATTCCGGCTTTTCCACGGCTCATTCCTCCCGAAGCGGCGTTGACTTGGATTGGGCACGCTTCGTTCCTGATTCAGTTCGCCGGGCTGAATGCCATCGTTGACCCCAATTTCGCCAACTGGCTCTTTTTTCTAAAACGCCTGAAGCGTCCAGGATTGCTCCTCCGGGACCTGCCACCCATCGATTTGGTGATGCTTAGCCACGCCCATTTTGATCACTTTCACAAGCCGAGTCTTCGACGGCTATCGGCGGCGCGATTCGCGGTCATGCCGTGGGGGTGCGGCTCCCTGGCACGCAGGCTGGGTTTCGAGCGGGTGGTGGAATTGGACTGGTGGGAATCGTTTGGCCACGACAGCTGGCGGGTCACCTTGGTCCCGGCGCAACATTGGGGTGCCCGCACGCTCCGTGATTCCCACCGGGGATGGGGCGGTTTCATCCTGGAGAATCAGGGCCGCTGCCTCTATCACGCTGGCGATTCAGCCTATTTCGACGGCTTCGCCGAGATTGGGCGACGTTTCAAGCCCGAGGTGGCCATCCTGCCAATCGGAGCCTATTACCCGGATACCTTTCGGAAGGTCCACATGGGGCCAGACGAGGCGGTCAGGGCGTTCGCCGACCTGGGTGCGCGGTGGCTCGTGCCGATGCACTACGGGACGTTCAAACTGAGCTTCGAGGCACTGGACGAACCGGAGCGCTGGCTGCGCGAATTGGCGGCGGCGGAAGGGATGACGGCAAAGCTCCGAATCCTCGAGGAAGGTGTTCCGGAAAAGTTCTAGGGTCCTGCGGACGGCCATTGGATGCTCGGGTCAGATGAGGGATATTTAGCGCAGCGGGCGTGGTTCGGACCGCCGATGGCTCGACGGAGTCTCGCCCTACCGATGTTGCTTTTCTGCAATGGGTTACATATGAAAATTAGAGGTAGGAAGAAAAGCTTTTTTGGGGAAGTCGTGGGCAACTGTTGTTCTCTATCGCTTTTTGCCCCGGGACATTACGAACGCACTATGGAACTCCCGTCCCCGTCGTTTTCACGGCCGTTTCCAAAGCGCCAGAGGACTGGCGCAGTCCACGACCTGGCGGACATCGCGTGACTCCCTCATTTGGGTAGCGACTTGGACTGAGGTAGCTGATTTGATCAAATTCCTCCCCGTTCGGAAGACCATGCGCTAGGGTTTCCCCACGGATGTTGCCCGTGCCGTATGAATTGGCGCTCGCGCTGCGTTATTTGCGGCCCAAGCGCACCTTTGTCTCGATCATCACCCTGATCTGTATCGCCGGGGTGATGCTCGGCGTTGCGGTACTGGTCATCGTGCTGTCGGTGATGACCGGGTTTGATTTGCAGTTCCGCGAGCGGCTCATCGG
>CAILNN010000266.1 GCA_903835555.1 uncultured Verrucomicrobiota bacterium | reverse complement strand
CTTCCCTTTCATCCCTTCCTGACGGTGCCGCAAAAGACAATGGGCGCACCGCCGGTTCAGCCGCCGCCGCTGATATCCTCGCCTTGCGGGCATCGGATGGTTCGTCTCCCAATTTCACTTACGCGGGACCGGCAAATCCGGGCGTGGGTGATTGGAGACCTACCCCGGGGGCGACAGCAGGCACGTTTCCTCCGGGTATCAATGAACAGTGGGGCTCAGTCACGCCGTTCCTCCTTCCATCCGCCAACGTCTTCCGTCCCCAACCGCCGCCACCCCCCGGTTCAGATGCCTACCAACAGGCCTTGGCAGAAGTCCAGGCGATCGGTTCGATTACCAATCTGGTACGTACAACGGATCAAACCCACGTTGCCGATTTCTACAAACAGGACGCCGAATTGACGGTCAATGAGACGGCCCGCCAGTTGGCGTTGGCACACGGACTCACCGTGGGTGAATCGGCTCTGCTGTTCGCCTTGGTCGATGTGGCTGTGGCCGATGCCCGCATCGCCATCTGGGATGCCAAATACACCTTTAGGTTCTGGCGCCCCATCACCGCTCTGAATGCGAATCCTGACGGATCCGTGACCAACAACTACTCAGCGTGGCAACCGTTGATTGTGACGCCATCTCATCCGTCCTATCCCAGCGGACACAGCGGCACGGTCAATGCCGGGTTTGAGGTGCTCAAAGACTTCTTTGGTAATCGACAAACCGTGTACCTCCATACAACCACGTCCGGGGAGCCACCCCGTTTGATTCAGTCCCTCAGCCAGGGTGAATCTGAAAATGGATTGAGCCGTATCTACGGGGGAATCCACTTTAACTTCGACAACATTCAAGGACAAAGCGTGGGAAATCAGGTCGCAGCCTACGTGCTCGCCCATGGACCCCATTTCCTGCGTTCAACCGCGACCGATTCTGCCACTCTCGGCGTGCAGTTATATCCCGGTATCCGTTTGAACGGGTTGTTCGGACATTCCTATCGCATTGATTATGCCGATAATCTGACCCCAACCAACTGGAACTTTTTGCGATACGTGACCGCCCCAACAAGCGCCGCGTCGCTTTTCTTCGACCCCCAGTCTCCCGGCTCAACCAACCGGTTCTATCGCGCCGTCGAAGTCTCGAATTAATCCCGTTTCAACGCCAAATGAGCCAATGAGATCGGCTCAAGCCCCCTTGGCCTCGCGCTTTGAGTGAGGGTGGGGATGGAAAAAGGTGGCCCCACTCGACGTAGCGCAGGCTTTCCAGCCTGCAGTACCGCAGGTCTCCAGACCTGCTCGTCGGACACGTTCCAATATTCGACCGCCTGGTGCCTCGCCCTGGGGCATTTTAGACGCAGCAAACTGCAAGCTATTTCAGAAACACGACACTAGGTTCAACACCCAAACCATCCTAAAGGGGCGAAACCTGGATCACGCCCCCCAGGCGCTCTACCAAAATGACACCGTATCCTCCCGGAAAACGGTTCCGCCTTCGGATTGACAGGGAGACCCATTTCCCTAATCTGCCATTCATTCGCGGCACCTAGCTGATGCAGGCTCCCACGGGCTCAAGCCCGCCGGTGCCATTGGCGTTGATGGGGCCCGAATCCGTTGAGATAGATTCGCTGGCTGACCGGTCCACCGGAGGCTTGCCCGGGATACGTGCGACTAGACCTCGCACTGTATCGCTGTGCCGTACCTGTGCTTTGCTGTACCTGAATTGAACCATTCCGATGAGCCAAACTTCTAACAGTCCCGAACCGCGTCTCAGCTTGAGCGCCGCCGCCGCCAGAAACCTTGCCACGGCGACGGTCACGGTCCCGCAGATGACCGACATTACGCCCCGCTGGCTGCACAAGTTGTTGCCGTGGGTCGATGTCGATGGTGGCGTCTACCGGGTCAATCGGATTGCCAAAGCGGGCAAGGACAAACCGGCCAACCCATTCGGTGAGGCCAAGGTGGAATTGCTGACCGCCGACGGCGGTGAACCCAAATTGCCCACCACCTTTGTCGACTATGAGGAAGACCCTCGCGAGTACCATCTAAGCACCATTCAAGCT
>CAILNN010000265.1 GCA_903835555.1 uncultured Verrucomicrobiota bacterium | reverse complement strand
TTGCCACTGGAACCCCCATCGCCCACTCGGTGGCGGAAATGTTTACCATGCAGCGGTACCTGCAAATGACGGCGCTGAAATCGCTTCAGGTCGACCATTTCGACGCTTGGGCCGGCACGTTTGGTGAACCGGTCACCGCCATGGAGTTATCTCCAGACGGTGCGGGGTACCGGCTGCATACGCGCTTTGCCAGGTTTATTAATGTGCCCGAATTGATGGCCCAGTTCCGCCAGGTGGCCGATGTCCAATCGCGATCGATCCTCAACCTGCCTGTGCCAAAGCTGCGCGGCGAACGCCCCTGCATCATTAGTTCGCCTTGCTCCCCAGAGTTGAAACAGGTGGTACAGTCATTTGTGATCCGGGCAGACAAAATCCGTCAAGGTGCGGTCCGGGCCAATGAAGACAACATGCTCATGGTCACGACAGACGGCAGAAAGGCCGCGCTCGACCTGCGGTTGTACGATGCAACGTCCGCCGATATTCCGGAGAGCAAGGTCAACCGGGCCGTCTCGGAAGTCACCCGAATCTGGCGCGAGACATTGGCAGAACGCTCCACTCAAATGGTTTTCTGCGATTTGTCTATCCCGACCGGCAGCAAGGGGTTTTCGGTGTATGAGGACATGCGATTGAAACTGGTGCAAAACGGCATCCCGGAAAGCGATATCGCCTTTATCCAGGATTTCGACAGCGATGCCGCCAAAGCGGGCCTATTTCGCGATGTGCGGTCTGGTCGCGTCCGAATCCTTTTTGGCAGCACCGCCAAAATGGGTTCTGGAACCAACGTCCAGACACGTTTAGTCGCCCTCCATCACCTGGATGCCCCATGGCGTCCGGCGGATGTTGAACAGAGAGAAGGGCGAATTCTTCGGCAGGGAAATACCAACGAGGAGGTGCAGATTTTTCGGTACGTCACCGAGGGCTCATTTGATTCTTACTCATGGCAGACCCTGGAGACGAAGGCGCGATTTATAGCGCAAATCATGACTGGCGACACATCCCTGCGACGGTTGGAAGATGTCGACGGTTCCGCGCTGACGTATGCCGAGGTCAAGGCCATTGCTTCGGGCAATCCCTTGGTGATTGAGAAAGCCGGAATCGATGCTGAAATCGCCCGCCTTACCCGCTTGCGAAGCCAGCATTTTGAAACCCAGTTTTCCTTCCGAAACCAAATTCGTCACCTCACCGACGACATCCCCAGAATGGAACGTCGATTGGAGTCGCTGCACCAAGACCTCAGCACTCGCGTCGACACACGGGGTGACCGATTTGTGATTGAGCTGGCGGGCGAAATCATCACGGAACGTGGCGTAGCCGGAGAACTGCTCAACCGTTGGGGCGACAAAGTGAAAAACACTGGGACCGAACGGAAGGTGGGACGATTTGCAGGCTTCGAATTGTTTGTGGGAACGGCTTTTCAACGCGAAAGCCAAATCACGCTCAAGGGGGCGAGCCAGTATTCGACCCGCCATCAGGCAACCGCCTTGGGTACGATTCGGTCGGTTGAATACCTGATTCAATCAATCGAAGAATCCATTGCCCAAGCGGACCAAGACCTGAAACGGATGCGACGGAGGCTGGATGACCTGAAGATTCAGGCTGCCCAACCGTTTGAGTATGCCGGAAAGCTGTCAAGGCTGCTGGTGCGTCAACAAGAACTGGTTGATGCGCTCGATTTGACCAAAAGCCAAGCGACCGGTGGACTGGCAGCTGACAGTGGAGCTGCTACAACTACGCCCGAAACGCCGGTTTTGAGCGAAGGCAACTGGAGTTGGTAGGGCGGCGTTCGCTTCAGTCAAGTTGACGTGGTTTCAATGCCCTGCAAACGTCGTACTATGAAGGCTGAGTACGTCGTCGTTAAGGAAGTACCCGCATCCGGGATCTCTCCAGAGCTTCGCGAATCGATAGTGCGGGACATTTACCCCTTTGTAGTCGCGTTTGTAATCGGGAACCATCCTTCTGGGAGTGGCACATTCGTTTCCGTCGGTGAATATCACGGCATCCTGACAGCTCGCCATGTAGCCGATGACCTTTTCGCAGCTCCACCGGACAGTCTATCGCTTTGCATCGAGAATACGGCCCATCGGCTTGAAATTCGCCTTTCGCAAATCCTCCACATC
>CAILNN010000264.1 GCA_903835555.1 uncultured Verrucomicrobiota bacterium | reverse complement strand
GCCACCACACCGGCGAACGGGAGAAGTAGAAGGGAGGTCAGCATGGGTCGGACGCCGAATTAAAGGGCAATCAAGATAATCAGGGCGACACCCCCGACGAAGAGAAAGGTGTAGGTTTGCAGATTACCGGTTTGGACCAAACGGAGGGCACGTCCAGCGAGTTCGGTGGTGCCGTGGGCTCCACGGACGAAAAAGCCGCTAAATACCCAGCGATCGATCCAGCCACAGAGCGCAGCGATCGCATCCTGGATGGGGTAGAAAATCGTTTGGTAAATCTCGTCGAAATAGAATCGATTCCGCAGCACACGACTCCAGAAAGCCAATTTCCTCGGCAAGGGATCTGAGTCGGCATTCCAGTAGGTGGTAAAAGAGGCCCAAGCACCGAAAATGATGGCACCTGTCCCGAACACAGCCGCCAAGGGGGCATGATTAAATGGACCAAAAAGGCCGCCTTCTTCCATCGCTCGTTGGGCACCGAAGAAATGCGAGGTGAGATATTCACCCAGCGGCAACCAAGCCAAGCCGATGCTGGGGATGGCCAAGGCAATCAGCGGCCAGGTCATCTGAATGGGCGATTCGTGAGCATGTTCTGCTGAAGAGGTGCGGCAGCGTCCTCCGAAGGCGACGAGCACCAAGCGAACCATGTAGAAAGTGGTCATCGAGGCAATCAGTACCCCCAATCCAAACAGCACCGGGTGGCCGTTACGAACCGCAGCCACCAAAATGGCATCTTTGGAGTAGAAACCGCTGGTCACCAGGGGAAAGCCAGCCAAAGCGGCGGTACCAATGGCGAAGGTGCGGAAGGTCACCGGCAGTTTCTTCGCCAAACCACCCATCTTCCAAATATCCTGTTCGTGATGGCAGGCGTGAATGACCGAGCCAGCGCCAAGGAAGAGCAAGGCTTTGAAGGCGGCATGGGTGGTCAGGTGGTACATGGCGGCATCCGGGCCACCGACGCCCACCGCCATCACCATATAACCCAACTGAGACAAGGTCGAATAAGCCAGGATGCGCTTGATGTCATTCTGCTGAATAGCGATCAAGGCAGCCAAAAGGGCGGTAAAGCCACCGATGACCGCAATGACATCCAGAGCGGAGACCGGCCCGAGGAAGACCAGAAACCCTGGCCAAGCGGTGGTAGCTTGGAACAGGAAAAATGTGCGGCACAGGAGGTAAACGCCGGCCGCGACCATGGTGGCGGCGTGGATGAGAGCAGAGACTGGAGTTGGACCTTCCATGGCGTCTGGCAACCAGACGTGGAGGGGGAATTGGGCGCTCTTGCCCATGGCACCGCAGAAAATCAGCAAGCCAGCGATCGAACTCCAGGAACCGAGGATATCGGGATGGTCCTTCAACTTGGCTGCCAATTCGGAAAATTGAACAGTACCCGTTAGCGACCAGACCAGAATGATACCGAGAAGGAAGCCGAAATCGCCCAATCGATTGGTTAAGAAAGCTTTCTTGGCGGCTTCGGCTGCGGCGGGGCGCTCAAACCAAAAGCCGATCAACAGGTAACTGGAAACACCGACTAATTCCCAGAAAAGGAACATCATGACCAGATTATCGGCCAGGACGATTCCGAGCATGGAGAAGGTAAAGAAGCTAAGGCTGCCAAAGAATCGGGCAAAACTCCGATCCCCATGCATGTAGGCGGTGCTGTAGATTTGAACCAGGGCAGAAACCCCGGTAACGACCAACAACATCAGGGAAGATAATCCATCCACCGACAATCCAAGATTCACGTGCAGGCCACCGGCGTTAAACCAGGGAATAACAGAAGCGGACGAAGGAGAGCCGGTTGTTCCAAAGCTGAAGAATAGAACCCAACTCAGGAAGAAGGATGCCACCACCCCGCCGATGGAGAAAAACAGCGTCAAGGTGCGGCTGCGATGGAGAAAAAGGGCAATCGCCAGACTGGCGATGAGCGGCAGGGCTAGGATAAACCACCCCAAGTCTTCTGGACGCGCGCTATAGGCGGCGTTTGAAGCGGCGACGGCGTGGGTCACGGCATGTTCCATGGCAAAGGGCGAGATTCGGAAATCGTGGCGTTATCAGAGTTTGAGGCTGGTCAGGTCCTCCACATGGGCGGTTTGGCGCTTGCGATAAAGGGCGACAATCAAAGCCAATCCGACCGAGACCTCGGCAGCGGCAACGGTAATGGTGAAAAACACCATGACCTGGCCATTGAGATTGGCATTGTAACGGGAAAAGGCGACCAAAGCGAGATTGGCGGCGTTGAGCATCAGCTCAAGGCCCATATAGATAATCAGGAGGTTTCGACGAGCAAGGACGCCAAACAGGCCCAAGGAGAAAAGCAGAACGCTTACCACCAAATAATGGTTCAGGGAAGCATGCATGGGCTATAAGAGGAAAATGTGGGAACGGTTAACTACCGGGAAGGATTGAATCATTTGAGTTCCTTCTTGGTAAGCAGGATAGCTCCGACCATCGCGACGAGCAGCAAGAGCGACAACAACTCGAATGGGAGGAGGTACTGAGTGAAAAGGATTCGCCCGAGAGGTTGGGTCAAACCTTCCGCCAAGACAGTGGGGCCTGTTCCGAAAGGAACCGCCTTGAAAACGGCCTGTAGCAAAAGCCCAGCGATGACAGCGACAGCGATCACCCCTGCCCCTACGGTGAATTTACGGAATTTTCGGCGTTCTTCCTCCTTCAATTCCAAGAGCATGATCACGAATAGAAACAGCACCATCACGGCACCGGCGTAGACCAAGACCTGGATCGCCGCCAGGAAGAAGGCATGCAACAGGATGAACAGGCCGGCCAGCGAAACGATGGTGAGCACCAAGAACATGGCGCTGGTTACGGGACTCCTGCTAATCGGATTCGCGACACAAAGAAAACCAAACAGGAGGGCGAGTCCGGCGAATCCGTAAAACAAAAGGTCGGTTATGTCAGGCATGGAGGCGAGCGGTCGGACTTCGTGTTATTCGGCATGGACGGGGAACACTTCCTGTTCCTTGGCTTCTTCGAGCTTGTGCTTCCATTTCTGGATGCCGCCGTGGATGCCGCCCAACTGCAACAGGCGTGCTTTTCCGTAGACCATTTCTTCTCGGCTTTCGCCGGTCAGGGAATAGTCCTTTTGCAAGAAAATGGCTTCCTCCGGGCAGACCTCTTGGCAAAGGCCACAGAAGATGCAGCGGAGCATGTTGATCTCGAATTCGGCTGGACTTTTTTCAGCGTTCTTGCGGTCTGCGGGAGCCCCATTGGGGCCGGGGGGAGTAATCCGGATGGCCTTGGGTGGGCAGACGAACTCGCACAATTGGCAACTAACGCACTTGGTGTTGTTGTCCTGGTCTTTGACCAGATAGGGAGCTCCTCGGTACCCTTGAGGCACCACCCATTTTTGCTCTGGGTACTCCATGGTCAGGGGTTTTCCCTGGATCGCAGACTTCTTGAAATGCTTCCAAGTCACCTTCAACCCACTCACCAAGGTGGGCAGGTAGGAGTTCTCGAAAAA
The DNA here is from genome assembly GCA_903835555.1 of uncultured Verrucomicrobiota bacterium. GTDB lineage: Bacteria > Verrucomicrobiota > Verrucomicrobiia > Limisphaerales > UBA9464 > CAILNN01. The sequence goes on along the minus strand of CAILNN010000264.1, from coordinate 4,754 downwards.
ACTCAGCGGTTTGCGGTCAACAATTTTTGTACTCATGTCGGCTTGGGTTGGGCCTACCGGGTAGGTCCGAAATACATCACGCGGTGAAATGATCCAAGGTCATATCGAAATGAAAGCCAGCACGATCGCGGTGGCCAGGATATTCCCCAAGGCGAGGGGAATGAACCGACGCCATCCCAAATCCATCAATTGGTCATAGCGAAAGCGCGGAAGCATCCAACGGACCCAGATGAAGACCACCATCAGGACCGAAAGTTTGCCGATGAAAATGGCGATATGGAGTAGCCCGCCCAACAGCGACGAGGCCGGCTCACTGATAAAGGGTAACGTCCATCCACCGAAGAAGAGGGTTACCATCATGGCGGAAGCGGAGATCATCGCGGCGTACTCCCCGAGAAAAAAGAGAGCGAACTTCATCGAGCTATACTCGGTATGATAGCCACCAACCAATTCAGATTCCGATTCCGGCAAGTCGAATGGCAATCGATTGGTCTCGGCAAATGCGGAAATGAGGAAGATGACGAAAGCCAGCGGTTGGTGGAAAACCATCCAGCCGTATTTGGCTTGGTACTGGATCACGGCACCCAGATTTAGGTCACCGACCACCATGAACACCGCCACGACGCTCATACCCATGGCGATTTCGTATGAAATCATCTGAGCGCTGGAGCGAATGCCGCCGAGGAATGGATATTTGGAATTAGACGCGTATCCCGCCAGCACGATTCCGTAGACACCGAGCGATACGACTCCAAAGGTATAGAGGATACCGACATTCAGGTCGGCAATGACCATCTTGTTTTCTGGATTCCCCAACGTGGAACCAAACGGAATCACGGCCAAGGTCAGAAAAGCCGGGATGACCGCTATTGCGGGTGCCAACCAGAAGTAGATCTTGCGGACATAGGCAGGCGTAAAATCCTCTTTGAGGAGGAACTTCAATCCATCGGCCATCGGCTGAAACATTCCCAACCGGACCAAGATTGGCCCGATGACAGGAAGGTACTTGGCAATAGGCGGTGCCGTCCGGTTCGGACCGACACGGTCTTGAATCCACGCCGAAATCTTGCGTTCAGCCAATACAGCGTAGGCGACGAAAGTCATCGTCACACCGAAAACCAAGGCGATCTTGACGGCGGAAAAGATGACGAACTGTGTCGTCGGTTCGAGGTAATCGAAAACGTTCATCGGATGCACTTAGAGAGTTATCGTCACTCCGGTATCGCCCAAGCGGGACCATTCCAAGCCCGAAAGGGGCGGGAGTTCCTTGGCCATGGAATTGAAAAGGCCTTCAATGGTCGAGTACCCGTTGCTTCCGGTCACTTGGTGCACCAATTCATGAAGGAATTCCCACTCCGGACGGGCGTCGCCCGGGGCCTCGACCGCCTTCATGAACTTCTGTACTCTGCCTTTGGCGTTAATAAATGTGCCGCGCTTTTCCGCGTAAGCACAGCCGGGCAACAGGTAATGGGCGAGCGGGGTCGTCGCAGTTGAAACTACATCGCTCACAATCAGGAGCGACAGCTTGGACAACAACTCCACCGAAAGGCCGGTACTGACGAGGTCCTCACCGAAGGCAATTACAGACTTGATAGCGCCCGATTCAATGCCTGCGCGGATTTGTGGCAAATTGATCCCGGCTTCGGTAAATGCCATTCCGGTCAGACGAGCCCCCGCATAATTTGGAGCCTTTTCGGCATGAACCAGAAGCCGATCGGCCTCCCCGGAATGTTCCACGACATCGGTAATGGCCTCAAATTTGCGCCCGAGTTGCTTCAATAAATACAACTCTTCAGTCGTCAACCGAGCGCTGCCGATAATGGCCAAGGAACCGGGCTTCACCCCTCCCAATCGCACAGATATTTCCCGCAGAGCGGTGGCCCAGGTGGACGGTTTACCGGCGATGCGCACCTCCCGGAGGCGGTCGGATGCCCCGACCCATTTGTAGTCGAGTCGACCGGTGTCGCACATCCAAGGTCCGTTAACCGCGTCATTTTCCCTTGGCTCAAGGCGATAGATAGAATTTTCCCTGGAACCGATCACGATGTTGCATCCGGTGGCGCAGCCGGGGCAAATGCTCTTGGTTTCCTTGAGGAACCAGACCCGCATCTTAAAGCGAAAATCCTTGGAAGTCAGTGCGCCGACCGGACAGAGATCAACGGTATTCAGGGTGTAGTTATTATCAAACTGGCGTCCGGGTGCGGCAGCGATGGTATTATAAGAACCCCGGTTAATGATGCCCAGAGCATCGTCATTGGCGATGTCTTTGGTAAACCGGATGCAGCGGGTACACAGAATGCAGCGTTCATCATCGAGAACGATGCGAGGTCCCAAATCCACTGATTTTGGCTTGTGGACTTTGGCCTCGACAAAACTGCTGGCGGACTGTCCATGCTGGACGGAATACTCCTGCAACTTGCATTCCCCGGCTTGATCGCAGATGGGGCAATCGAGCGGGTGATTGATCAAGAGCGATTCGAGGACGGCCTCGCGCATCTGAGCGGTGGCTGGGGAACCGGGGTACAGCTCCATTCCCGGGGAGATGGGGGTCGCGCACGCAATTGCGCCACGCGGAGTTCCTGGTTCATAGGGAAGAACAGACCGGGCGATCTTGGTGGAACCATCCTCGTTGATGACGGGCTTTTTGGTCGCGGGATCAATGACAGGGGTACCAAACTCAACCAAGCACATGCGGCAGTTACCAGCGACAGGTAACTTGTGATGGTAGCAATAATGGGGGACGTCCACGCCGGCGTGGGCACAGGCCTGCAGCATAGTGGTCGGCTGAGGTTTGCCCAACCAATCGGGAGTCGTCTTTGGAACCTCGACCTCGCGGCCATCCACCTTGACCTTGATCTTCTCGACCGGAGGCGGGGCGGGCTTGCTTTCAACTGTCACGGGGGCGGACATGGGACGGTCTACGTTTAAAAAGATCGTTTAATGTTGGGTGGGCAGCTTGCCGGTGCCGTTGCCTGGGTAGGCGGCTTCATCGGCAGCCCCCCGGGCTTCGAAGTCAGCCTTGAACTTTTTTACAAAACTGAGCGTTGGCCAGGCAGCGGCCTCACCGAATGCGCAGATGGTGCGGCCTTGAATGTTTTGGGCAATGTGCAGCAAATAGTTCGCGTCCGCCTTGCGGCCTTCACCATGCGAAAGACGGTGCAGGGCCTTGCTCATCCATAGGGCTCCTTCGCGACAGGGAGTGCACTGACCGCAGCTCTCGTGGGCGTAGAATTCGGAAAGATTTGCCAGAACGTCCACGGGGCTCCGGGTGTCGTCCAAAACGATGATGGCTCCGGATCCAGACATCGTCCCTGCCGCCTGCAAGGAATCGAAGTCATAGGGAAGGTCTAGAAGGTCGACGTCGACGGTGGTCATCTGTCCGTCCGCGCCCTTGCGCTTGAGCTTGAACTTCTCCCCTGCCTTAAGAACCTTGGAAGAAGAACCTCCCGGTATGATGGCCCGGATGGACCGTCCAGGGCGCAGTCCCTGACCGAAGTTTTCGTGATGGATTAATTCTCCGAGGGTGGCTTTTCCGACTTCTACCTCGTAATATCCGGGACGCTGGACATCGCCGCTCAAACTGACGATGCGCGTTCCGGTATTATTCGGTGTGCCGAGCTTGGCATATTCGGCGGCTCCCATGGTGACAATATGGCGAACCGCGCAGAGCGTTTCGACATTGTTGACGATGGTCGGGCACATGTAGAGGCCGAGCACTGCGGGAAAGTAGGGTGGCTTGATGCGGGGATACGGACGCTTGCCTTCCAACGACTCAATTAAACCGGTTTCCTCACCACAAATGTAGGCACCGGCGCCTCGGTGCAGGTGAATCTCCAAATCGACCCCGGAGCCGAGGATATTTTTCCCCAGAAAACCATTGGCACGGGCCTCTTTCAGCGCCTGGTTGATGATCTTGGCCGCTTGGGGAAACTCACCGCGGACGTAGATGTAAGCGAGTTTCACGTCATTGGCCCAGCAGGAGATGATCATTCCCTCGATCAACTGATGCGGGTCTTTATGAAGAATCTGGCGGTCCTTAAATGTGCCGGGCTCGGACTCGTCGGCATTGCAAATCAGGTAAATCGGCTTGCCGCTTCGACGGTCCACGAAGCTCCACTTCAAGCCACAGGAAAAACCGGCCCCACCGCGTCCTCGGAGACCGGACTTGAGGACTTCATCCCGAATAACCTCTTGAGATGTCTGCTTCTTGCCATCTGGAAGGTCACGCCCGGGGGTGGCCAAGGCTTTGCGCAAAGCCTCGTAGCCGCCGTGACGCAGGTAACACTCAATGTCGGGAGTGTACCCGGCCTTGTCGGCGTTCTTCAAAATCAATCGATATTCCTGAGGCATACCTGTACTTGACTCAACGGTTCCCCTGACTAATTTGCCACCGCTCCGGCCTGCCCGATGGTGTAACGGTAGCACAGCAGACTCTGGATCTGTTTGTCATGGTTCAAATCCATGTCGGGCAGCCAAATCCAAATTGGATAGACGTTCCGGCGGTTTTTCGCAAAATTAAGCATCAGGGTACTTGGAACCAGCGTAGTTTGCACCAGCGATTCCGAAGCCGGATTATTCGGAATACCTCGGGCATCCTGACGTTTCATTTAGAGCCTCCAGTCTTGGCGGCGGAGGTTTTGCCTTCTACCAGGATACGGTCTGCTTCGGTTTTGCCGACCTTTTCCCAGAGCTTTTCGTTGACCAGCACCACAGGCGCGGAGCCGCAGGCGGCGAGGCACTCGACAAATTCAACG